>VBFR01000039.1 GCA_005889345.1 Chloroflexota bacterium | reverse complement strand
AAAAGACCCGCGCCCCGTGTTTGTAGCAGTTGTTGATGGTGCGGGAGACCAATTCCTCGTTACCGGGGATCGGCGTCGCCGAGAGGATGACGGTATCGCCCGACTTGAGCTTTACTTGCGGATGCTCCTGAGCGGCGATGCGGGTCAGCGCGGACAGGGGCTCACCCTGGCTGCCGCTGGAGAGGATGACGAGCCGCTCATCCGGCTCCTTGTTGATGTCCTGGACCTTGATCAGGATGTCGCCCGGCATCTGGATATAGCCGAGCTCTTGGGCGATCGTCAGGTTGTTGACCATGGAGCGGCCGATGACGGCGACCTTGCGCTTGTAGCGGGCCGCGGTGTTGAGCGCCTGCTGGATGCGGTAGATGTTGGAGGCGAAAGTCGAGATGATGATCCGGCCTGGACACTGACCGAACAGTTCCTGGAAGGCTTCGCCGATGGTCCGCTCCGACGGGGTGAAGCCGTCGCGTTCGGCGTTGGTGCTGTCGGACATGAGCAACATGACGCCGTGGTTGCCGAAGTGCGAGAGCCGCGCCATGTCAGTCGGCTTGCCGTCGACCGGCGTCTGGTCCATCTTGAAGTCGCCGGAGTGGATCACCATGCCAACGGGTGTTTGGATGGCCAGCGCGGTGGTATCGGGAATGCTGTGCGCGACATGGATGAACTCGACCTTGAACGGACCAAGCTCGACGACGTCGCCGGCCTTGATCTCGCGTAAATCGACCTGCTCCGCCAGCTTGTGCTCGCGCAGCTTGTTCTTGATGAAGCCGAGGGTGAGCCGGCTACCGAAAATCGGTGCCGAGACCTTGGGCAGGATGTAGGGCAGTGACCCGACGTGGTCTTCGTGGCCGTGGGTTAGCAGAAAGCCGAGCACCTTCTCCTTTCGTTCCACCAGGTAGGTGACATCAGGCAAGACGAGGTCGACTCCGAGCATCTCCTCCTCGGGGAACATGAGGCCGGCGTCGATGACGACGATGTTCTCGTCATACTCGAGCGCCATCATGTTGCGACCGATCTCGCCCAAACCCCCAAGGGGAATGGCGCGCAACCTGGGCTGCTTAGCCAAAAAGGGTGAGCTGCTCCTCCGGCTTAGGGACGGGCGTGGCAGCGGCTGCAACGACCTGGCGCCGCTCTTCGACGCGGTCGAGGTGGGTTTTGACCGCCCTGAAGTCCTGCTCTAGCGGACCCATCAGGAAGCTGTTATACAGGGCCGCAGCCGGGTGGTAGACAGGAATGTAGCTCACGCCGTCTTTGACCACCACTTTGCCGTGCAGGCGCGAGATCGACTCATACCCGGGCAGCAGGCGTCCCAGCGCGTGGCGTCCGAGCACCAGGACGACTTCCGGCTTGATCAGCCGCATTTGCTGCTCGAGATAGGGCGAGCAGGCCTCCGCTTCGGCGGGCTGCGGATCTCGATTTCCAGGCGGCCGGCATTTGAGGATGTTGGTGATGAAGACGTCGCCTCGCGAGAGGCCGATACCGCGCAGCAGCTGGTCGAGCAGCTTGCCCGCTGCACCGACGAAGGGCTCGCCCTGCAGGTCCTCGTTCTGACCGGGCGCCTCCCCGACGATCATGATCCGCGCGTTCTCCGGGCCAACGCCCGGAACAGCGTGGGTTCGACTGAAGCCGAGGGGACAACGCCGACAATCGTGAACGTCCCTGCTCAGGCTCCGCAGGTCGGAGAACGTCAGCAAGTCGCAGGTCAGTATAACGCCCTGGGACGCTGACGGAGTCAAGCCCATTGACCAAAGGAAGAGGCTCGGGGCCCCGATTGACAGAGCCCCGAGACACGTGGTATCGAGCCGATGACGACGTTACTGGCAGGCCTTGTGGAGCTGGATGTTGCCTCCGCTAAGGAGGGCGGCGGGCGCCACCAGGGCATCGTTCAGCTTGAGCTGGAACTGGTCGGCACCCCGGCCTGGCTCGGCGTTGTCGGCGACGTCCGCCTCGTACGACTCAGCAGTTCCGCTGACGTCGGCCGAGCCCAAGATCTGTCGGCCGTTCGATCCGAAGGCGGGATAGAAGTTGTAACCGGTGACCCCGGTCCCCTTGACTCGCATCCCATTGCCATGGTCGATGTACATCAGGTGTCCCCAGAAGCCGTTCTTCACACCACCCGCCACCGCGAAATTCGCCTTGGCATTGGGATCCGATGGCGAGACGATCCATCCACCGCCTGTCACGAAGTCGGTTGGCGCCGCACCGCAGGCCGGCGGTTGTGACGGGGCCGTTGGACATGTGATGTCGGCATGCGCGTGAGAAACGATGACGTCGGCGAGCGGCGGTCCGCCGAGTGGATTGCTGATCGTTACGTGCAGGGCGCTGACATCCATGCTGCCTGACTGCCCGCTAACCGAACTCGACTGTTCGTTGATCACCACCGTGCCTGCATTGAGCGGCAGGGCGATTGTCTGGTTCGGTGCTTCCGTCACAGTGATGGGCTGGCCGCCATTAACCGAACTGATCGATAGGCTGGCGAGCTCGGAGCTGCCGCTGACCGATGGGTTGCTACCAGTGCACTGGGCGCTGGCCCTCGACATCAGGAAGTCGGCCGTGATCGTAGTGCCGGCGACCGTCAAGCTGAGAGTCGCGACCGAGGCCTCAGACCGGCTGGCGCTGCCCTGGCCGACCGTCGTGGCATGGGCAACTTCGGCTCCGTTGAACGATCCGGCACTGCCCAGCGAGATTGACGGGACGGTGAGGAGCGAGGCCTCCTGCGCGCCGCCGGTGGACGGGAGATCGCCAGTGTCGGCGATTCGGGGCAATGGCGTGCCCAGCACGGAGGCTTGCACGACGTAGGCTCGCCCACTGAAGACGGGACTCGATGCGTCGGCGCTGCCCACCGCGGGCCACGCGAGCAGCGGGAGAGCGACAAGGCTGGCGACAGCCAGCCGCAGCGGCCACAGCGGGCGCGCGTTCGGAGGCCGTGTGAAACGAAAACGGCGTGGTTGCATCATTCTGACCTCGGGAAAAAATTCCGACCTCGGGTCGGGGTTTTAGTTAGCGGCGCGGGGATTTGCTGCGGTCGGATCGGAAGTCAGTGGCAGTAGTCAGCTCGGTCTACATCCCATATCCGCCTCCTACTATCAGCATTGCGGTCGCGCTGATGGTAAGAGGTGCTGCGTGACATCCGGAAGTCATCGAAACTGGGGTCAGTGAATTCATCCATTCCACTTCAGCGTGAGCCACGCGGCGACCGCTTCAGTTCGGTTGTGCAACCCATAGTCGCGAAAAACGCGGTCGATGTGAGTGCGAACCGTGGGATAAGAGATCCCGATCTTTCGCGCGATCTCCTTGTCCGAGAACCCTTCGGCCATCAAGGAGAGAATCTGCGATTGGCGCGGCGAGAAATGCATGCGCCGCACTGGTACAAGATCCTGCACTGACCCCGACACGTCTTTTCGAGCATCGCGACTTCAGCCGCGCGATGTCAAGGAATACGGCACTTTCACTCCACGCGAGGTTTGAATGCAACGCACAGCACCGCACTCCTGAGCTTATCGCGCACATCACCCACGGAAAGTGAGCGAAACAAATAGATACGAGGCAATCGACGTGGAAAGAAGCGGCCCGAGCATCGTTGCTCGAGCCGCCTTTCTCGTTACCGGTTCCGGTCGTTGCCGCGCTGGCCGGCGCGGTCGAAATCGCGACGTGGGCCGCGGTCGCCGCCCGGCCGGTAGCCGCCACCTCCGCTACCCTCGCGGCGCGGGCCACCTCGATCACGATCGGTCACGACCCAGTCTCCGTTGGTAATGCCCTTGGCTTCCTGGAGCACAGCCTTGCGGGAGAGGTTGACGCGGCCCTGGCGATCGACCTCGGTCACCTTGACGTCGATCTCGTCGCCGACGTTGACGGCGTCCTCGACCCGTTCCACCCGCTCCTCGGCGAGCTGGCTGATGTGGACCAGACCGTCCTGGTTGGGCATGATTTGCACGAAGGCGCCGAAGGGCATGATGCGGACCACCTTGCCGCGGTAGTTCTTCCCCACCTCGACCTCGCCGGTCAGATCGCGGATCAACTGCTCGGCTTTGGCGGCGGACTCGCCGTTGACCGAGCCGATCACGACCCGGCCGTCGTCCTCGATGTCGATGCTCGTGACGCCGGAATCTTCGATGATCTTGCGAATCATCTTGCCTCCGGGGCCGATCACTTCGCGGATCTTGTCGGGATGAATCTGGACCGTGATCATTCGCGGCGCGTACTGCGACATCGCGGAGCGCGGCTGGCGCAGCGCTGCGTCCATCTTGTCCATGATGAAGAAACGGCCTTCCTTGGCCTGCTGGATCGCGCCGGCCATGGTGTCGATGCTGATGCCTTTGATCTTCATGTCCATCTGCATCGCGGTGACGCCACGACGCGTGCCCGCCACCTTGAAGTCCATGTCACCCAGCGCATCCTCGACACCCTGGATGTCGCTGAGGACGGCGACCTTCCCTTCACCGGTGATCAAACCCATCGCGATCCCGGCCACCTGGCCCTTGGTCGGCACGCCGGCGTCCATCATCGCGAGGCTCGAGCCGCAGACACTCGCCATCGAGGTCGAGCCATTGGACGAAAGGATCTCGGTGACGAGCCGGATCGTGTAGGGGAACTCCTCTTCGGTCGGCACGACCGGCAGCAGCGCCCGCTCGGCGAGCGCGCCATGGCCGATCTCCCGACGCCCTGGCGAGCGAAGCGGACGCGCCTCGCCGACGCTGAAGGGCGGAAAGTTGTAGTGGTGCATGAAGCGCTTGAATTCTTCGAGGCCGAGCCCGTCGAGCTTTTGCTTGTCACCGATCGAGCCGAGGGTGACGATGCTGAGCGCCTGCGTCTGCCCCCGGGTGAACAGCGCCGAACCGTGGGTCCGGGGTAGAATGCCGACCTCGCAGGTGATCGGCCGGATCTCCGTCGTCTTGCGTCCGTCGGGACGCAGGCCCTCGTCGAGGATCTTGTTACGGACGCGCTGCTTCACCTTGGCCTCGAAGCTCTTCGCCAGGTAGGGCAGCCGGTCTGCGAACTGCGGGCCGACCTCCGTCAGGGTCTCCTTCTTCAGATCGTCGAGCGCGGACTCGCGGAGCGCCTTGTTGGGATTGAAGAGCGCCTGGTCGAGCCGTTCCGCCAGGAAGCGGTCGACCGCCTCATCGACCTCGGGGTCCTTGGGGCTTTGCGGCACGGCGACTTTCGGCTTGCCCACCTCGCGGGCGAAGGCATCCTGCATGTCGCAGATCCGAACGATCTCGCGATGCGCCAGGCGCAGCGCCTCGACGATGGTCTCCTCGGGCACTTCCTTGGCCCCCGCTTCCACCATGATGATGGCGTCGCGGGTGCCGGCCACGACGAGGTCGAGCTTGCTCTCTTCCATCTTGTTGACCGGCGGGCCGACGACCAGCTGGTCGTCGAGCATCCCGATACGGACGGCGCCGATCGGGCCCTGGAAGGGAATGGGCGAGATGGAGAGTGCCAGCGAGGCCCCGTTGATCGCCATCGTGGCCGGATCGGCGTCCTGGTCGACCGAGAGCACGGTCGCGACCACCTGGACGTCATTGCGGAAGTCCTTGGGGAAGAGCGGACGGATCGGCCGGTCGATCAGGCGGCTGTTGAGGATGGCCTGCTCGCTGGGACGTCCCTCGCGGCGGATGAATCCGCCCGGGATCTTTCCCGCCGCGTAGAGCTTCTCTTCGTAGTCGCAGGTGAGCGGGAAGAAGTCGATCCCTTCCCGCGGGGTGGCGGACATCACGGCGGTGACGAGCAGCATGGTGTCGCCCATTCGCACGGTGACCGCGCCGGATGCTTGCTGGGCAACGTGACCGGTCTCGACCGTCAGCGTCCGCCCACCAATTTCGAGTTGAGTCTGGGTTGCGGGATTTCCCGCGTGTGTTGTATTCACGATTCCTCCTGGGGCCGCGCGAATGGCGGCACGAAAAAAATGATCGGCAGTCGGCCCAGGCGGTTGCTGTCTTGCGGGTTAGGGGTTGGGGTTCGAAGAAAAGGAACCCTTTCTCCGTGCACCAATCTCTAACCCTGTGCGAGGCGGCCCCGCCCGGGCAAGGGTCAATTGCTCTAGGCCGTCACCTCCGGAGCCCGAGCTTGGCAATGACCGCTCGGTAGCGCTCGATGTCGGTGCGCTGCAGGTAGTTCAACAGCCGGCGGCGCTTCCCAACCAGCTGGAGCAGGCCCCGCCGTGAGTTGTGGTCGTGGGCGTGCGCCTTGAGGTGGTCGGTGAGGTGATTGATCCGTTCGCTGAAGATCGCGATCTGGACTTCGGACGATCCGGTGTCCTTGTCGTTCAGGCGGTTGGCCTCGATGACGCCCGCCTTCGTGGTTGTTGCCAGTCGATGTACCTCCTAAATTCGCTTGCCCGAGTGCCGTTGGCTAGTCGGACACCCGCGCTCGGTCAGGGGTGAGTATACCCGAAGGTCGCCAATCGATAACCTGGAGCGCCCCCGGGATGATCTCGAAGACAGCCGGCGTCGTTCCGGCGAGCTCGCCATCCGCCTCCACCCCGATGGGCTGATCGCTCTCGATCTCGACACGCCGAGCCCGCCCGAACTCGACCTGGGCCAGCTGACCGTGGGTTCCTCGGTAGAGCATCGGCAGGCTACGGATCCCGAGCCAGCGGCTGACGTCGCCGATCGTCACCACGTCGAACCAGCCGTCGTCCGACCTGGCGTCGGGAGCCATGCGCATGGCGCCGCCCAGGTAGGCGCCATTCGCGACGGCGATGGTCCGGACCCGCCGCCGCAGCACCGGGCCTTCGTCCAGCCGCAGTCGGACGGGTGTATTCCGATGCCGGAGGAGGCTGATGACCGCCGCCCCGAAGAAGTTCACCGTCCCGCCCAGGGCACCTGGTCCGCGGGCTGCCCGGCGCACCACCTCGGCGCCGATCCCGGCGTCGGCGACGTTGATGAAGTAACGGCGCCCGGTCGAGGTAAAGAGCCGGCCCGCATCGAGCGGGCGCCAGCGATTCGTGGTCAGCCAGGCGGCCACGTCCTCAGTCCGCCGGGGGCTCGCGACACTCCGACGCAGGTCGGCCCCGGTTCCCCGTTGCAGGAAGCCGACTCGAGGCGGTTGGGCCGCCGGGCGTCGCAACAGGCCGTTGACGACTTCGTGGGCGGTCCCATCGCCACCCACGGCGATGACCAGCCGATCGCCGGCCGCTGCCGCATAGTCGGCCGCGTCGCCCCGGCGCCGGGTCTCGACCACCTCGAGGCTCAAGTCGGTGCAGGCCGCCGCGCACCGCCGCCAGAATCCGCGGGCTCGGCCACTGCCCGCTGCGGGGTTGACGATGATCAGCGGGACCAGATCCGCCGTTCGCCAGCCTCCGTGCGCATCTCGCCCGTCTCGATCCCGCCGCCGAAGCGCTGCTTTCGATACGGCAAGAAGATCTTGAGGGCGATGCCGTCGCGATGCTCGACCTCGACCTGGATGGCGTCGGTCTCCTCGCCTCTGAGCCGGACGTCGGCCACGACCGCCGCACCCCGATTCTCGTCGGCCTTGGAACGCAGGCCCTCATAGATGACGTCGAGCACCTCGGTTGATGGCGGCCGTTCGGTCCCGGCGTAACCAGCCACCATCCCAGTCCGGCCGTCCCGCTTCATGGCGACGCCGTAGGGAAAGAACTCGCCATGCTCCACCAGTTGCTGCTGGGCGAAGGGGAGCGCCGCGTTCAACAGCGTATCCATGTCCGACTGGCACTCCGGGGAGGCCGTGTCTCGCCAGGAGCTCACGGCTCAATCATGCGTGATGCCGAGTATGCGCTTCGCATTTTCGACGTCGCGCGCCATCTGCTGCTGCAACGCCGGGACGCTGGCAAAGCGCTTTTCCGCGCGCAGCCGCTGCACGAACCAGACGGTGATCAGCTTCTCGTACAGGTCACCATCGAAGTCCAGCACGAAGGCCTCGACGGTGAGGGTATTGCCGCCAAAGGTCGGCCGGAAGCCAATGCTGGTCGCGGCGCCGTAGGTTCGACCATCGATGTCGACACGGGACGCGTAGATGGCGTTCGGAGCGATCAGCTTGTTGGGGGCGATACGCAGGTTCGCAGTGGGAAAACCGAGTTGCCGCCCGCGCTTGGCGCCGTGCTCCACGGTGGAGCGGATCAGGTAGTCCCGACCGAGCAGTTGGGCGGCCGCCCGAACCTGGCCGAGCAGCACCAGCCGGCGGATGCGCGAGCTGCTGATGGGCTCCCGGCCGCGCACCGCCGTGGGGGCGACGTCAACGGTAAAGCCGTGACGCGTACCGAGACGGCGGAGGAAGGCGGAATCACCGCGCTGCCCATGCCCGAAGCGGTGGTTCTCACCGACGACCATCCGGCGAATTTCTATTCCGCGCAGCAGCCGTTGCATGAAGGCTGCCGCACTGAGCGCGGCGATCTGCGGCGTGAAGGGGATCACCACCACGTGGTCGAGGCCGAGCTGGTCGAGCAACCAGATTTTTTCGTCGAGAGTGGTGAGATTCGGGGGGCAGTGATCCGGGTCGAGCACGCAGCGCGGATGTGGCTCGAACGTGATCAGCACGCTGGCGGCGCCGGCCGCGCGGGCACCGCCGATGAGCGCCTTCAGCAGAGCCTGGTGGCCGCGGTGAATGCCGTCAAAGGTCCCGATCGTGACGTGGCTGGCTCTAAAGCTGCCGGGCGCCGGAAAGCCGAAGGCGACGGTTGTCATCCGGAAAAGACGGCGCGCGGTTGGATTCGCCGACTGGCGTCCGCCTCACCCCAGGCAACCAATTCGCCGCCGGGACCAAGCAGCCGATAGCGGCCGCCCATCGTGTCCGGAGCGGGTACTGCCTGCCCACGACGGACCGCGGCAGCGCCGGCGGCATCCAACGCGATGGCGGGCCAGTTGTGCAGTGGAAGGTCCATGGGTAGCAGCCACCGGGTCCACCCCTCCCCCGCTTCGGTCAACGTCGCCATCGGCACCGCATCGGCCAGCCTCAGCGGCCCGAGCGCGGTTCGCGTGAGGGCGGAGAGATACGCGCCGCTTCCCAGCGCGACGCCGAGGTCCTGAGCAAGGCTGCGGACGTACATCCCTCGGCCGGAGTTGACCTCGATTCGGGCGACCGCTAAGGCCGGGTCATAGTCGAGGAGGCGGATCGAAAAGATCTCGACCAACCGCGCGTGAGGTTCAACCGCCTCCCCGCGCCGGGCTTTGCGGTACAGAGCTTCACCGCCCTGTTTGAGGGCCGAATAGGCGGGGGGCACCTGCTCGATCCGGCCGGTGAATGCCGGTAAAGCGGCCTCGATCCGCTCTCGACTGATCGCTTGCGGGTCACCGGCGGCGGTGAGGCTGCCTTCGCGGTCGCCGGTGTCGGACGTGAACCCGAAGGTCACGGTCGCCACATAGGTTTTTGGCCACTCGTGAACGAAGTCCGCGAGCCGCGTCGCGCCGTCGATCAGAATCGGCAGGACACCTTCGGCCGCCGGATCAAGGGTTCCGCCGTGGCCCGCCTTCACGACGCCGGGGAGCCGGCGCAGCGTACGGACAACGGCGAAGGACGATGGTCCCGCTGGCTTGTTGACGTTCAGGATGCCGGATGTCACCCGAGGTCGTTCATGCGCGCGCGGACTTCCGCGAGCACCCTGGCCTCCGCTTCCTTCAGCGGGAGAGCCAGCTCTATCCCCGCTGCCCGCCGGTGGCCGCCACCCCCGAACCTGGCAGCGAGCTCAGCCGCGTCGACCTGGTCACGGCTCCGAATGCTGACCTTGGTCAGGCGGGGGCCGGCCTCCTTGAACAGGACGGCGAGCTCCTGGCCGCGGATGGTGTTCAGCTGGTCGATCGCGCTGTCCGCCTGGTCCGTCGTCGCGCCACTGTCCCGCAGCCCGGCCTGGCTGATCGATCCCCAGACGAGGCGGTCGCCGAATTCGTAATGCAGACCCTGGAGGATCCGCCCCTGCATCCGCAGCGAAGAGGCCGGCCGGCTCTTGAAGAGGCCGCGCGCGAGCATGACCGGGTCGGCGCCCAGCTGCACCAGCTCGGCAGCGGCACGTAGCGCGTGCGCGGAGGTGTTGTCGTGGCGGAAGCCACCGGTGTCGGAAAGGATCGTCGCATACAGGTTGGACGCCGCCCCGGGTGGAATGTCGATCTTCCACGCCTTGAGCAGGTCGTAGACGAGCTCGCCGGTGGAGGCGGCGTCGGTGAGCACCAGGTTGATGGTGGCGAAGCGTGTGTTTGAGACGTGGTGATCGATGTTGACCACGACCCGGGCCTGGGTCACCACCGGCTCATAACTGCCGGCACGCGACGCGTCGCTGGCATCGAAGATGAAGATCGGAGTGCCTGCCGGCGGCGCTTGCCGGTTGACGCGCTCGATGCCGGGCAGGAACCACCACGCACCCGGCACCGGTGGTGAGGAGAGCACCGGCACGGACTTGCCGATCGGTTCCAGGGCGAGGGCGAGTGCGAGCGCCGAGCCGAGCGTGTCGCCATCGGCGTCTTTGTGCGTGACCGCCGTGACAACCGGAGCGTCGTCGATCACCTGCCAGATCCGGGGCGCCAGCTCGGCCACCTCGGGGCGTGGTGGAGCGAGCTCAGCCGCCGGCGTTTGGTTCCCCTTTCTGGACTTCCCGCAGGAGCTCGCTGACCCGGACGCTGTAGGCGACGCCCTCGTCGAGCTGAAAGTGCAGGTCGGGGGCGAAGCGCAGGTTCGAGAGACGCAAACCCAGCTCGCGGCGGATGAACCCTTTCGCGTGATCCAGGCCATCGATCGCCGCCTGGCGAGCATCGTCTTCGCCGACAACGCTCACCTTGACCGTGGCATTGCGCAGGTCCGGACTGAGCTTCACCTCGCTGATGGTGGCCATCCCGATCCGTGGATCCTTCAGGTCACGAATAATGATCTGGCTGATTTCCTCGCGTAGCTGTGCCGCGACGCGTTCAACTCTATGAGTGCCCATGCCCTCATTGTATGAAGCCTCAACACTCATCTCTCATCACCCTCCCCGCTTGCCGGGGAGGGCAGGGTGGGGGTCCTTGCCAGCACCAGCGTGTGACCGCCGGTTCCTTCCGGTATGAAGCGTGTCCAGAGGACCTCGAACCCGGTTTCCTTGAGCAAGGCAAGATAGGTCGCACGATCGGCGTGGCTCCAGTACATCGGCGCGCCGTGCCAATCGTCTTCGGTGCCAGTCCAGGCAACGGATCCTACGGTTGCGAGCAGATAGCCACCGGGTCGGAGCCACCGGTAAATGCTCTTGAAGATCGCCGGCTGCTCTTCGAGCGGGACGTGAATGATCGAAAAGAAGGCAACGACGGCAGCAAAGCAGTGGGACGGAAACTCCACGGTCGACATGTCGGCGCACCGAAACTCCGCCGCCGGTACGAGCCGGCGCGCCCGTGCGATCTGGACAGGCGATAAATCTACGCCGGTGACCGCGTACAGCTCGGCAAGGATGGCGGTGGCCGGCACGCCGCAGCCACAGCCGAGGTCGAGCACCGGGTCACCTACGTTGAGGAGAGGCATCAGCTCAGCCAGCCAGACCTCGTAGTCGGGTCGGCCATCGTGCTGGCCGGGCTGGTCCGTGTCTGGTCCGCGACCGGCATCGTCTCTGTATTCGCGCGATATGCGGTCATATCCGTCGCGAACGATCCGCTTGGGATCGACCTCAGCGTCGGTCGTCGAGATTCTGCAGCACCGGGGCGAGGGCCTCCAGGGATGCCTCCGTGATGGGATCGATGACGAGCTGAACATGATTGATGCCCTCGCGCGCGTAGGCGCGCAGGCTTTCCGCGATCACCACCGGGCTCCCCTCGAGCGGCGTTGTCTGCTCGGATGGATCGACTTCGCGCCGTCCGGTGGCTCCCGGCAGTCGCACGAGCACGGCTACGGTACGCTCCACCTCGCCTGGCTTGCGTCCGGCTGCCACGCAGGCGGCGTCAACCTTGGCCCGCAGCGGCGCCACGCCGTCGGGCCGATTTCCAGTCCAACTGAACCACGCATTCCAGCTGTCGACATAGGGAGCGGCGAGAGCCAGCATGCGCTCGCCGATTGAACCAACCATCAATCGCGGTCCTCCCCGACGCGCGCGCGGGACGAGTTCGCAGTCGCGAGCCGAGTAGAACTCACCCTCGAAGTCGATCCGCCCTTCGTGCAAGAGGGTGCGGATGATGGTGAAGGCTTCAGCGAAACGCGCGACGCGCCGATCGAAGGGAAAACCGAAGGCACGGTACTCGGTCTCGTTCCATCCCGCGCCCAGCCCCAGGATCAGCCGCCCACCGCTGATCTCATCCACGGTTGTGGCCAGCTTGGCGAGCATCGCCGGATTGTGGAAGCTGGTGCAGGCAACCAGTGGGCCGATCGCGATTCGGCTCGTCGATGCCGCGATCCCCGCCAGGGTCGTCCAGGCCTCCCAGGGCCCCCTTGCTCCGTAGACCTCGTCGCGGTAGAGCAGGTGATCACCGACCCACACCGAATCGAAACCGATCTGCTCGCCCAATCGGCTCATGGCGACGATTTCCGGCCAGCGGACTTCACGCTCCACCTCGGGCAGCTGGAAGCCGACCTTGAGCGGGCGCGTTGGGGTTAGGCCTGCTTGACCTGGTAGGACTCGATGACGTCGCCCTGCACGAAGTCCTGGTAGCCGTCAATCCGGATGCCGCACTCCAGCCCGGACAGAACCTCATGCACGTCGTCCTTGAAGCGCTTGAGGCCCTCGATCTTGCCCTCGTGGATGGCTTTGTTGTCGCGCAGGACCTTGGCCGTCGACCCACTCGTGATCTTGCCGTCGAGCACGCGCGAGCCGGCGATGATGCCCAGCTTGGGAATCTTGATCGGCGTGAGCACCTCGGCGCGACCCTCCCAAACCTGGATGAAGGTGGGCTCGTAGAGACCCTTGATGGCACGTTCGATGTCGTTGGTTACGTTGTAGACGACGTCGTAGCTGCGGATGTCCACCTTCTCCCGCTCGGCGGCTTTCTGAGCGAGCCCGTCGGACTTGACGTTGAAGGCGATGACGAGCGCGTTTGAGACGGCGGCCAGCAGGATGTCCGACTCGGTCACGGGGCCGACGCCCTCGAAGACGACCTTGATCTGCACCTGGGGGTCCTGGATCTTGAGCAGCGAGCCCTTCAGTGCCTCGACCGAGCCATTGCTGTCGCCCTTGATGACGAGGTTCAGGTCCTTCACGGCACCCTTCCCGACCTGTGCCGACAGGTCCGCCAGCGTGATGCGGCGCGTCTGGGCCAGTGTGGCGACACGGTACTGCTCGGCTCGTTGGCCGGCAATCGTCCGGGCGACCTTCTCACTTGAGACCACCTGGAAGATGTCGCCCGCGGTGGGTACATCGGGCAGGCCGGTGACGACGGCCGGTGTTGCCGGACCGGCTTCCTTCATCTTGCGGCCGCGGTCATCGAGGAGAGCGCGCACCTTGCCGAAAATGTGACCCACCACGAGGTTGTCGCCGATCCGCAGCGTGCCACTCTGCACCAGCACGGTCGCGACCGGGCCGCGCCCCTTCTCCAGGTGCGCGTCGATCACCGTGCCGGCGGCTAGCTTGGCCGGGTTGGCCTTCAAATCCTGGAGGTCGGCGACCAGCAGGATCATCTCGAGCAGCTCGGGGATGCCCTTCTTCTGCTTGGCGGAGACGGGCACCATGACGGTTTGCCCACCCCATTCCTCGGGCACCAGGCCCTGCTCCGAGAGGCCCTGCTTGACGCGGTCGGGATTGGCGCCCTCCTTGTCGATCTTGTTGATCGCCACCACCATCGGGACCTGCGCCGCCTTGACGTGCGAGATGGCCTCGACCGTCTGCGGCATCACCCCGTCGTCGGCGGCGACGACCAACACGGCGACGTCCGTCACCTGGGCGCCGCGGGCGCGCATGGCGGTGAACGCCTCGTGGCCCGGCGTGTCCAGGAAGACGATGCGCCGGCCCTTCTCCTCGACGACGTAGGCGCCGATGCTCTGCGTGATGCCACCGGCCTCACC
Organism: Chloroflexota bacterium; assembly: GCA_005889345.1. GTDB lineage: Bacteria > Chloroflexota > Dormibacteria > CF-121 > CF-121 > CF-13. The sequence continues at coordinate 11,656 of VBFR01000039.1, read as the reverse complement.
GGCGGCCACCTTCGTCTCGCGAATCGCGTCCAGCAAGGAGGTCTTACCGTGGTCGACATGGCCCATGACCGTAACCACCGGCGGGCGGACTTTCAGGTTCTCGGGCGATTCGCCATCGGTGCTGAAGAGCTCGGATCGGGTGGTCAGCTTGACCTGCGTGGCCTCACCCTCGCCAACGACCTCCTCGGCGATGGCGGAATCCATCGCCATCGGGCTGGCCGTGACGCCGAAGCTGTCGGCGACGATGGCCGCCGTGTCGAAGTCGATTTGCTGGTTGATGTTGGCCATGACGCCGTTCTTCATCAGCTCTTTGATGATGTCGACGGTCTTGACGTCGAGGTATTCCGCCAGCTCCTTGACCGACAGCGTCGGCGGCAGCTGCACCTTACCCTCGGCGACCGCCTTCTTGGTCTCGGCGGCCGAGCCGGCTGCGAACTGAGTACGTACAGACGCCTCCTGTTCCGGCGTCAGCACGGCCATCGCATGGCGCGGCGCGTGACGCGTCGGGCGCAGGAAATCGAGGATGTCCCGGGCCTCGACGCCGAGATCCCGGGCGAGCTGTTGAACCTTGATGCCGCGAGTTGTTGTAGCTATGAGTGACCTATCCTTTCCAATTCAACAGGCAATGATAGCCTGAGTTCGCCCACCGGGCGGGGGGCTCACGTCATTATTCCCTGACGAAGCCGCTCCCAATCTTGGGCCGTGACCGGAGAGCCGATGGCGCGGTCGAGCGCGCGCCGCTTCTGTGCCAGGTCCCAGCAGGCCCCCTCCCGGCAGAGGTAGGCGCTCCGGCCGGCTACCCGGCGCGGATCGACCACGACGTTGCCCTCGACCACGGCGATGCGGTACAGGGCTGACCGCGCCTTGACCTGCCGGCACCCGACGCAGGTGCGAAGCGGCTCAGGGCGCGCCGCCGCCAGCCTCCGCCGGGTCTGGGATACTTCCCTCCCCCGCTCGCGGGGGAGGGTCGGGGTGGGGGCTGGCTTCGACCGACGGCTTGATGTCGATCCGCCACCCGGTCAGCTTGGCCGCCAGCCGAGCGTTCTGCCCGTCCTTGCCGATCGCACCTGCGCCGGGCTGAGCGCGTTGGCCACCAGCTGGGCTGGATCGTCGGCCCAGGGGATGATATCGACCCGCTCCGACCCTAGCTCGCCGACGACGCTACGGATGCGGACGCCGCGTGGGCCGACGCAGGCGCCGACTGGATCGATGCCGTCCTGGATGGCCGAGACCGCCACCTTGGTTCGGACGCCGGGCTCGCGCGCCAGCGCCCGGATGACGACGGCGCCCGAAGTCAGTTCCGGGATCTCGAACTCGAGCAGGCGGCGGACCAACGCCTTGTGGGCCCGCGACACGACGACCTGCGCCCCGCGGCTTCGCTTGCGCTCCTCGAGCAAAAGGACCTTGAGGTGCTGGCCGGTGCGGATCGTCTCGCCGGGAATTTGCTCTTCCGGCGGCAGTACGCCCTCCGCTTTCCCCAGCTCCAGGTAGATCGTGTGCCCTTCCGGCCGGTCGACGATTCGCTCGACGATGCCGCTCACCATCTCCCCTTTGTGCTCGAGTACGTCCTTGAGCACCTGGTCCTTCTCGGCATCCCGCAACCGCTGGAAGACGACCTGCTTGCTGATCTGGGCCGCCAGCCGAGCAAAATCCTCGGTGGGGAGGGGGACGTCGACCAGGTCGCCCAGCGAGGCCGGCCCCTGCTTGACGGCGTCCTCGAGGCCGATCTCGGTTGCCGGGTCCGTCAGGGTCTCGACCACGCGGCGCCGGCCGAAGATGGCGATCTGGGCCGTGTCCGGGTCGACATGCACGCGGATGTTTTCGGGCGGATTGAAGGCGCGCCGGTAGGCCGTGGCCAGCGCGGTCTCCATCAGGCTCAGCAGTGATTGTTTGGAGATGCCCTTCTCCTCCTGGACCTGGTCGAGCGCCTTGAGGAAGTCAGATTTCAGCATCAGTGCCGTGACAGGTCGATCGCCAGCCTGGAGGACACGATGTCCAGCAGCGGGATCGCGACCGTTCTCAGATGTTTCGCCTCGCCCAGTTGCAGCTCGATCATGTTGTCCGAGACAGCCGTGAGCCGTCCCTCGGCGACCTGTTCACTGTCCCCCACACGGTAGCGGACGTTGGCGCGCCGCCCGACGAAGCGGCGGTACTCGTCGAGGTTGCGAAGCGGGCGCTCGGCACCCGGCGATGAGACCTCGAGCTCATAGCGAGTGGGGAACGGATCGGCCTGGTCGAGCAACGCGCTCAGCGACTTGCTCACCCGCTCGCAGTCATCGAGCGTCACACCCTCGGGCCGGTCGATGCGCACGCGGAGCGTCGTGGAGGCACCGCTGCCGGCGAGGGCCAGGTCATACAGCTCGTAGCCGAGGAAGGTGAGCGTCGGCATGATCAGCTCCCGGATCCGATCGAGCTGATTCGTGGTTGGCGGGGTCACCACGAAAAGAAAAAGGGCCGACGGCCCCGCATTGCAAGCTTCGTATTCACTTGGCCCTGAGTATAGGACCTCTTACCGCGGGTCGAGCCGCCTCCACACGACGAGCAGCGGGCTCGCGTTGAAGATCGACGAGTAGGTTCCGCTGACGATGCCGATCAGCAGGGCCAGCGTGAAGCCCTTGATGTTCTGCGGCGAGATCAGGAAGAGCGCGACCAGCACGAAGACGACCGTCATCGAGGTATTCACCGATCGGGCCAGCGATTGGATGATGCTCAGGTTGACATTCTGCTCGAAGGTAAGGCGGCTCGCCTGCCGCAGGTTCTCGCGGATCCGGTCGAAGATGACGATCGTGTCGTGCACAGAGAAGCCGATCACGGTGAGCGCAGCGGTGACGAAGAGGGTGTTAATTTCTCCGAGCGGCAGGTTCAAGACCTTGCCGAGGATCGAGTAGATGCCGGTCAGGACAAAGACGTCATGCAGCAGCGCCAGGATGGCGCAGATCGCGAACTTGTAGTTGAAGCGGATGCTCAGGTAGATGACGATCAGAATCGACGCGATCGCGATTAGGCCACCCGCGCCCACGACCAGCTCCCTCGCGATCGTCGGACCGACCTGCGCGTAGCTTGACCGGGGCGGGTCGAGCGGGAACTTCTTGGCAAGGTCGGCGCGGATCGTAGTCTCCTGCGCCGAGGAAAGTGGCTTGGTGGTAATCAGCACCCCGTTCGAGCCGGCCTGTTGCACCGTCGCCTCGACATTGAACGTGTCCATCTCTTTCTGGACCGCCGTCGCCTGGACCGGCTGGGTGAAGGCGAGGTTGTACTGGTCGCCACCGGCGAAGTCGATCCCCAGGCGGAAGCCGAACAATGCCATCGAGATGATCCCGGGCAGGATGATCGCGAGCGACAGCAGGAAGTACCAGTTGCGGCGTCCGACGATGTCCATCTAGGCCCTCACGCCGCCTTCGGCGCCCGAACGCCGTAAAAGGCGAGACGGCGGGCCGGTCGGAGTCCGGCGACGATCTGCAGGAACTGCTGGGTGGTGACCACGGCGGAGAACATGCTGACCGTGACGCCGATCGCCAGAGTGATGGCAAAACCCTTGATCAGCGGAGCCCCGAAGAAATAGAGGACGGAGCAGGTGATCAGCGTCGAGATGTTCGAGTCGCGGATCGCGGGCCAGGCGCGGTGGACGCCGGCCTCCATGGCGGCTCCCAGTGTTCGGCCCGCGCGCAGTTCTTCTTTGACGCGCTCGAAGATCAGCACGTTGGCGTCGACCGCCATACCGACCGACAGGATGAAGCCGGTCAGGCCCGCTAGCGTGAGGGTGATCCCGAAGAACTTGAAGATGGCCAACGTGATCGCCGCGTAGAGCAGCAGCGCGAGGCTGGCAACCACCCCGGGCAGCCGGTAGTAGAGGAGCATGAAGAGGATGACGATGGTAAGCCCGAAGGCGCCGGCGAGCAGGCTCAGCTTGACGGTCGTGGCGCCCAGGGTCGCGCCAACCTCGGTCGCCGAGGCGAGCGAGACGGTGCCCGGCAAGGCACCCGAGTTCAGCTGAATCGCGAGGGCCTGGGCGCTGGCAGCGGTGAAGCCTCCAGTGATGACGCCGCTGCCGCCGCAGATCTCCTGGATGACGTTCGCGTCTTCGACCAGGTCCTTGTCGATAAAAATGGCCAGCATGTTCTGCGGGTCACCCTGCGGATGGGTGACGCGGTCCCTCGTAAAGGCGCAGAACAGGTCGCTGCCTTTCGAGTTGAAGGAGATCGAAACGTCCGGTTGGTTGGTGTTGGGGTCGGTGGAGCGGCTGGCATTGGTGATCATGCTGCCATCGATGTTCGTATACACCGGCTTGTAGCCGGGGTGCTTCTGGGCGTCCTTGGGGTTGAGCTGCTGGAGGGTCGCGGCGTCCGGCGTTCCCGGCTCCCATTTCCAGATCGTCAGGTATGAGGTCTTGCCCAGGATCTGCTTGGCCTGCTCCAGGTTGACACCTGGCAACTCGACAATGATTCGATTCTTACCCTCCGGCCGCACCACCGACTCCGCGTAGCCGCTGCTGTTGACGCGGCGCTCGATGATCGAGACCGCGATGTCGCGGGCTGCCGTGTCCGTTATCCCGGACCGCACGTTGGTGATCTCGAGCTCGAGGTGCGTGCCGCCTTGCAGGTCGAGTCCCTTGTGGACGTAGATCTGCTGCTCGAAACCCAGGAAGGGGATGGAAAGCGTCGGAACGCCGCGGATCGCGCCGGTCAGCGGCTGATTCGTTGCCAGCCGGTAGACGTAGGCGAACCCGTCGATGAAGAGGGCAATCACGGCAACGACGGCAATCAGTGCCAGGAGTCGACGATCGACGCGCATGCGAGGGAAAGTATAGGTGAGCCCCGATGAGAAACTCTTAAACGGCGGCGTTCCCTCCCCCCGCTTGCGGGGGAGGACAGGGTGGGGGTCACGGAAGCGGCGCGAGGGCCCATTGATCACGCAGAGACGTGATCGCTTTCGCCAACCCGCCCCCACCGATTGCTTCCCGGATCTCACCGACCAATCGCACAAGGACGCGCACGTTGTGGATCGATGCCAGCCGATGGCCGAGGATCTCGCCGGCCATGAAGAGATGTCGCAGGTAGGCGCGCGAAAAGCGCTGGCACGCGTAGCAGTCGCAGCCGGCGTCCAGCGGGCCAGCATCGTCGACGAAGCGACGATTGCGAAGGTTGACGCGGCCGCCGCGCGTCAGGATCGATCCATTGCGAGCGATCCGGGTGGGAAGGACGCAATCGAACATGTCGACGCCGCGCGCGATCGCCTCGATCAGATCGGCGGGCGTGCCCACTCCCATCAGGTAGCGTGGGCGGTCGCTCGGCAGGATGGCGGTTTGCACGGAGAGCAACCGATAGGTCACCGCCTTCGGCTCCCCCAGGCTCAGCCCGCCGACACCGAAGCCGTCAAAGGCACCTTGTCCGAGGACCTCGGCGCTTTCCCGGCGAAGGTCGTCGTCGAACCCGCCCTGGACGATCCCAAATCGGAGCTGGCCGGGAGCGGCCTCGTTCGTCAGGCAACGCTCGGCCCATTGGTGCGTACGCTCCATCGCCGTGCGCGATGCTTCCGCGGTTGCCGGCCACGAGACTGGCTGGTCGAACGCCATGGCGATGTCCGAGCCGAGTTGCCGCTGGATCGCCATGACCGACTCCGGCGTGAACCTCTGCTCGCTGCCGTCGAGATGCGATCGGAAGGTCGCGCCGTCGTCGGTGACCTTCACCAGGTGGTCGAGGCTAAACACCTGGAATCCCCCGCTGTCCGTCAGGATCGCCCCATCCCACCCCATGAATCGGTGGAGGCCGCCCAGCCGGGCGATCCGATCAGCGCCGGGCCGCAGCGCCAGATGGTACGTGTTGGCGAGCAGCACCTGGGCGCCCAATTCGTAGAGCTCCTCCGGTGTGAGCGCTTTGACGGTCGCCTGGGTGCCGACCGGCATGAAGGCCGGCGTGTCGATCACGCCGTGCGCGGTCTGCAGGCGCCCGCGCCGTGCACCCGCCTCTTCCGCGAGGAGCTCGAAGCTCACTTGATGATCAACATGCAGTCGCCGAAGCTGTAAAAGCGATACCGTCGCTCGACCGCCGCGGCGTACGCCGCCAGGATACGGTCGCGTCCCGCAAAGGCGCTCACCAGCATCAGCAGCGTGCTCTTCGGCAGATGAAAGTTGGTCAGCATGGCATCGACCACGCGAAAGCGATAGCCGGGCAGGATGAAAAGCCCCGTCCACCCCTCCCCCGCCACCACGCCGGCGTCGGTTGCAGCACTCTCCAGCACGCGAACCGATGTGGTACCGACTGCGACGACCCGCCCATCGTTTCGACGCGCCTCGTTGATCGCTCCTGCGGACGCATCGTCGATCCGAAACCACTCGCGATGGATTCGGTGCTCGCCCGGATCGTCCACCCGCACCGGCCGGAAGGTATCGAGGCCGACGTGCAGGGTCACGAAGGCGACTCGCACACCGCGATCACGAACCGCCGACAGCAGCGGCGGCGTGAAGTGCAGGCCAGCCGTCGGCGCCGCCGCCGACCCTTCCTCGCGAGCGTAGACCGTCTGGTACCGCTCACGGTCCGCAAGTCGCTCCTTGATGTAGGGCGGCGTGGGCATCTCACCGATGCGGCGGACTTCAGAAAGTGGATCGGCGACGCCGTCGAGCCGCACGGCTGCGGTCTCCCCGTTCCGCGCCTCGATGGCGACGGCCAGCGCCGATCTCTCGAACGTGATTTGGGAGCCTGCCCCCAACCGGCGGGCGGGTCGGATCAGCGCCTCCCAGCGGGATTGACCTTCAGGCAGTGGGCGTAACAGCAAGACCTCGGCTTCTCCCCCATCGCGACGCCGCCCAATCAGTCGCGCGGGCAGCACGCGGCTGTCGTTGAGCACCAGCACGTCGCCGGCCTCCAGGTACTGCGGCAAATCCCGGACGGTCCGATCGACGAAGGAACCCGATGGATCCAGAACCAGCATGCGCGCCGCATCTCGTTCTGCCGGCGGGTGCTGGGCGATCAGCTCGGGTGGTAGCTGGTAGTCGAAGTCGGCAGTCCTCACCGGGACTGAGACTAGAAGAGCCGAGGCTGCTCGCCGCTGCTCGCCTTGACCAGGCCGAGGTGCTCGTAGGCGAGCTTGGTCGCGACGCGCCCGCGCGGCGTCCGCGCCAGGAAGCCGAGTTGCATCAGGAATGGCTCGTAGACATCTTCGACCGTCTCCGGGTCCTCCGAGACAGACACCGCGATGGTGTCGAGTCCGACCGGTCCGCCTTCGTACTTCTCGACGATGGTCCGCAGGATGCGGCGGTCGATGGTGTCGAGACCGAGCTCATCGACCTCGAGCATCGCGAGCGCGTCGAGCGCGATCCGTTCGTCGATCCGCCCCTGGGCCCGCACCTGGGCAAAATCTCGAACGCGCCGCAGCAGCCGGTTCGCGACCCGTGGCGTGCCGCGGGCGCGGCTGGCGATGATGCGAGCGCCGGCATCATCGATGGTGACCTTGAGCAGGGCGGCGGAGCGGATGACGATCGCGAACAGCTCGTCGGCCCCATAGAAGTAGAGCGCGTAGGTCGCGCCGAAGCGGTCACGCAGGGGGGCCGAGAGCATGCCCTGCCGGGTGGTCGCCCCGATCACGGTAAAGCGCGGCAGCTGGAGGCGAATCGACTGGGCGCCGGCGCCCTTGCCGCTGACGAAGTCGAACTTGAAGTCCTCCATCGCCGGATACAGCGACTCCTCCACCGGTCGCGCCAGCCGGTGGATCTCATCGATGAAAAAGATGTCACGGTCCTCCAGGTTGGTCAGCATGGACGCGAGGGCGCCCTGGTGCTCGATCGCCGGACCCGACGTGGTCCGGATGTTGACCCCCATCTCGTTCGCCATGATGTTCGCCAGCGTGGTCTTGCCCAGGCCTGGCGGTCCGGCGATCATGATGTGCTCGATCGGCTCGTCCCGGCCCTTGGCCGCAGAGATCAAGATTTCCAGGTTCGCCTTGACGGCTTCCTGGCCGATGAATTCACTCAAATGGCGTGGGCGCAGGCTGCGATCGAACTCCTGATCCTCAGTTCGTTCCTCGCCGGTGATGATGCGGTCGGTCATCCGCGATCGAGTCCCTTGAGGGCAACGGTCACGAGCTGCTCGACCGAGTGGCTGCCGCCGTTGCCAACGGTCGCCTGCCGGACGGCCTCCTTGGCCTCCGCCGGCGTGTAGCCCAGGCCAGTTAGCACCTCCAGGGCCTTGGCGACGGCATCGCCGCCGGACCCGGCCGGCATCCGCGCCTCCTCGCCGTACAACTCGCCTTTCAGTTTCCCCTTGAGCTCGAGGACGACCCGGGCGGCCGTCTTCGGGCCGATGCCGGGGACGGTGGCCAGCAAGGCAGCATCATCTTGCAGGACGGCGCGCTTGAGCACCCGCAGTTCTGCGCGGCTGAGAATCCCGAGCCCCGCCTTGGGGCCGATCCCTTTGACCGAGAGGAGCAGCTTGAAGAAGGCCAGCTCCTCCTGGCTGAGAAAGCCGAAGAGGCCCAGCGCGTCTTCGCGCACATACGTATAGGTATAGAGGCGGACCCGCTCGCCGGCGCGCGGTAGCTCGGTTAGAGTGCGGCTGCCCACCGTCACCAGGTAGCCGACGCCGTGGACATCGACGATCACCGAGTCGGAGCCCCGCTGGGCGAGCACGCCCTCGAGGGTCGCGATCAACGGCGCACGACGGCCGGGTCCGGGGCCCGGCTGATAACCATGCGGAGCCGGCCACTGTGGTGGTGACAGATGGCGACGGCGAGCGCATCGATGGCGTCGTCGGAGCGAGGCAGCTCGCGGGTGGCGAGGAGCGACTGGACCATCTTCAGCATCTGGCCTTTGGTGGCGCCGCCGTAGCCGGTAACCGAGAGCTTGACCTGGTTGGGGGTGTACTCGTGCACGGCCGCCCCGGCCTCCACGGCGGAGAGCAACGCGACGCCGCGGGCCTGGCCGACCGCCATCGCGGTGCGGACGTTCTTACTGAAGAAGAGTTCCTCGAAGGCGGCGGCCTGCGGCCGGAGCTCCGCCATCAGCGCCCGGAGCTGCTCGGCAAGAAGGCCCAGCCGCTTCGGCTCCGAGATGTTGGCCGGGGTCTTGACCGTGCCGCAGGTGACGAGGTAGAGACGACCGTTCTGGCGGCGCACGGCGCCGTAGCCGGTGTCCGCCAGGCCCGGGTCGACGCCGAGCACCAGGAGCCCGTCGTTGGTGGTTACCACCTAGACACGTTCGCTGATGCGTTCCAGGACGTCCGCCGGAACGTCCATGTTGGAGTAGACAGCCTGCACATCGTCGTGCTCTTCGAGCGCGTCGAGCAACTTGAGGATGGAAGGCGCCGTCGCCTCGTTCAACGACACCAGTTGGGAGGCGTTCATTGTGACCTCGGCCGAGTCGATCTTGTAGCCCTTCTTCTTCAGGCTCTGCTGGACTGATTCGAGTCTTGCCGGGTCGGTGACGACGTCGACGGTCTTGCCGTCGACCCGCGCGTCGCCCGCGCCCATGTCGATCGCCTCCAGCCCAACCTCGTCCGGGTCGCGGCCGTTGGCATCGATGACGATCTGGCCCTGCCGCGTGAACATCCAGGCGACGCTGCCGGTGGCGCCCAGGTTGCCCCCGGCCCGGCTGAAGAGATTGCGGATCTCACCACTCGTGCGGTTGCGGTTGTCGGTCAGCGTGTCGACCATGATGGCGACGCCATGCGGGCCATAGCCCTCGAAGCGGAGCTCCTCGAGCGTGGCCCCGCCCAGCTCGCCTGTGCCGCGCTTGATGGCGCGTGTGACGTTGTCCTGCGGCATGTTGACGTCGCGCGCCTTTTCCATCGCCAGGCGGAGCCGGTAGTTGCCGTCCGGGTTTCCCCCACCCTCGCGGGCGGCGATCGTGATCTCTCGTGCCATCTTGGTGAACTGCTGGCCCTTCTTGGCGTCGGTGAGGGCCTTCTTGTGCTTGATCGACGACCACTTGGAATGTCCTGACATCTTTTCCCCGGTCGAAGTTTAGGGCAATAACATACCGGCGCATCAAGTATGCCTTCTCAGGCAACGCACGCCCCCATGGGCCACGTTGACGCCTGACGGCTCAAGCCGAGCCGAAGAATGTTGCGGGCCGCGTTCGTATCCCGGTCAGTAACGAGACCGCAGTCGGGGCACCGATGAATCCGGTCCGAGAGCAGCTTCGGAACCACAACACCGCACCCCGAACAGGTCTGCGAGGTTCCTCCAGGCGGCACCCTGATCAGTCGAGTACCAGCCTCTGCCGCTTTGTACTCGAGCACCGTCAGGAATGCCGCCCAGCCTTGGTCAGTTACTTGTTTGGCGAGAGATCCCGCTGCAAGACCGCGGACATTGAGATCCTCGACCACGATCAAGCCGAAGGCGGATACCAGACGTCGTGTGAGTTTATGGGCATGGTCATGCCGGAGGTTGCAAATCCGCTCATGCCGGCGGGCAAGAAGGAGTCGCGCCTTCTCTCGCCGATGCGAGCCCTTCTGCCGACGGCACAATCGCCGCTGGACGACCCGAAGACGCCGCCTCGCCGCACGGTAGGCCCGCGGGCCCGGTATCTGCTCCCCCGTGGACAGAGTGGCAAAGTGCAGTACGCCAAGATCCAGTCCCACTGCTGGCTTTCCGGCCGGTCTAACCTGCGACGATCGGGAGACCGTAAGCGAAAAGGACGTGTACCAGCGTCCCGCCACTCGTCGCACGGTGGCCGTCCGGATCGTCGCAGACGGCGGCAGCGGGCGATGCCACTTCACCTTGACGTGGCCGATGCCCTGCAAGACGAGGCGGGAGGCGCGAACGCCGAAGCCTGACCAGGTCAGGCTGTCATAGCGGCGGGCGGAGCGAAAGCGTGGATAGCCCGGCTTCGTTCCAGCTTCGACCCGGCGATAGAAGGCCGGGAAGGCCCGATCCAGTCGGCGAAGTGGGTCCCGCATGGCGGAGCAGCTCATCTCGGTCGGCCCCATGTTCGCCGCGCGAACCTCGGTCAGCTCACGAAACTGCGCGTAGAGGGAGACCGATCGGTGCCGGCCTCGCCAAGCGTATCGCCGCTGCTCGAGCGCCGCGTTGTAGAGCTGACAGGCGAAGTCAAGCTGGGCTTCGAGGGCAAGCCGCTGACGAACTGTGGGATAAATCCGGTAGCGGTAGGTCCGCCTGACCAGGGCGTAGTCGGGCATCATCCCCACATGTTGCAGTTGCTGTGCGACAGCTGCCTGTCAAACCGTGGCGGCCTACCCTCGTTTGTGGCTGCGAAGCTTAGCGCAGCTTCAAGCGCACGACTCGGTGAGGTCCGCGCCGCAAAAGCCAGCCGTCCTGGGGCGTGACTTTGTCTTCCGCTGAGCTCACCGGTTGATCGTTGATGCTGATCCCGTGCTGGCCAGCGAGGCGACGGGCCTCGCTTTTGCTGCTGGCGAGCCCAGCCTCGACAAAGAGCTGCGCGATCGTGCGCTCGCCCGGCTCGACCGACAGCTCCTGCAGCCCGGCGCTGCGAAACCCGCCGCCCTCGTGGCGGTAGTCATCGCGCGAGGCACCGGGATGGAACTGGCGAACGAGACGGTCGGCGAGCCGCTGCTTGACATTGCGGGGATTCTCGCCATCGCGCAGCGCGCGCTCCTCGTCCGCGATCTCGGCGGGAGTGGCATCGGTCGTCAGCTGCAGGTAGCGAAGGATGAGATTGTCCGGCACGGCCATCGCTTTCCGGTAG
>VBFR01000038.1:21699-30471 GCA_005889345.1 Chloroflexota bacterium | reverse complement strand
CGGTCCACGTCCGGCGACAGTAGGTGGTGGCGGTTCAGCGCGTACATCCAGACGGCGCCGAACAAGACCGCGATCACGGAAGCGTTGATCGCGTAAAGGCTGGCGGCGGTATTGGCATCGCGGGGCACCAGGATGTTTGCGCCGAGCTCGGCAGTGGAGAAGGGGATGAAGACGATCGCCATCAGGAGCAGCAGGTTGAGGAACACGAGGGTCCGATCGAGGTGGAAGATCCGCTCGAAGAGCCCATGATGATTCAGCCACATCACGCCGATCGTGAGGAAGCCCGCGACGTAGGCGGCGTACTTCGGCCACGCGGCCAGTAACGCCGCCAGTAATCCGCCCGGTGCGGTCTTGTCGAGCTGGACGTTGAAGATCAGGAGGGTGGCCGCCACCGCGAACACCCCGTCGCTGAACGCCTCGACGCGCCCCTTGCTCATGGCGCTTCGAGGATAGCCGGTCGATCAGTGTGTTCTGTGCAGGACCCGGAAGCGGCCGAATTCCATCCAGGCGACAGCGATGCCGAGCGGAACGAGCAAGAGCTCGACCGGGATCGCCGTGGTCAGCGCCCGACCCGGAGTGATGGTCGGCAGCTGCTCGCCCATGAGGAGGGCGATCGAGAGCGAAAGGCCCGCCGCGGCTACTCCGGCAAGCGCGGCGATGAGCGCAACGGGAGCTTCGTAGCCGTGCTCGGCGCCGGCACGACCCGACAGGCGGCGACGCCCGACTTCGAGCGCACCCAGCAGGAGTACGATGCCCAGCCCGAGTTCCGCGTACTTCGTCAAGCCGGCGAAGAGCGCGATGTTCGGCTGGACAAGGCTGTGGATCAGCGGGGCCAGCACGCCGGTGTGCGTCCCAGGGCTCGCGTCGACGAACAACTGGAAGTTCCGCACGAAGTTCGGGTCGGCGAACTTGTTGAGCCCGGAGAGAAAGAACTCGATTCCCAGGGCAGCCTGGATCAACGCCGACGCGGCGAGGGCGGTATTACCACTGGCTGGCAGGCGGCGAATCGTCACGGTCGGCGCCGCGGATCCGGCGCGTCGCTGCATGGTCTTCATACCTATATTCATGCCCATCGCGGGATCGCTGAGGACCTGATAGCTCCAGGGGCGTGACCCTATCCCTGTTCGTGCTCCGCGCGGCGCGAGCGAAAGGCGGCATAGAGGGCCAGGTCATAAACAAGCTTCAGGGTGCCGGCCAGGAAAAAAGGCAACCCGAGCGCCGCACTCTGGATCGCGGCACCCGAGAGGATCGGACCGCCCGCCTGCCCCAGTCCGCGCACGAGTCCGGTGAAGGCCACCGCGCCGGCACGCTCGGCGGGCGGAACGATAGAGACGACGTAGGCCTGCCGTGCCGGGACGTCCATCTGCGACAGGCTGAAGCGACCCAACAGCAGGCCGATTGCCCAGGGCAATGACGGACTTAGCGGCACCAGCAGCAGCAGGATGTTGCTGGGAATGTGAGTGAAGACCATGGTGCGGATCAGGCCGATGCGGTTGGCGAGCCGGCCCGAGGCTTCGTACGACGCAGCCTGCAGGAGCGCGATCGCGGCGAAGGCCGGACCGAGGACGTTCGCCGGTGCGCCGAAGCGCACATGGAGCCAGTACGCGATGACCGCGTTGACCACGAGGCCACCGCCGAGCGCGTCGATCGCGAAGAGCGCCGACAGCGGAGCCAGCGTGCGGATCTCCCTTGCGGAAATTGCCGCTGCGCGTACCGGCGCCTCGGCGCGAGGGGAGAGGAGCATCGCCAGCGCCGCCGTGATCAAACCAATCAGGGCGTAGGCCGCGAAGAGGAGGCGGCTGTCGTTGAGATCCGTGGCCGTTCCCGCGAGCAACGCACCGGCCGCGGCGGCGAGTCCACCCGTCAGCGAATAGCGTGCAAAGGCGAGGTTACGGCGCGCTGGTTCGACCGACTCGGCGAGGGCGGCTTGCTCGATCGAGGCGAACGGCCCAAGGTCGACACTCGCCGCACCGAGCATGCCGGTGGCGGCCGCAACGCCAAGCAAGAGCGGCGAATTGGCGAGGGCAAGATCGAATCCCGCGATCGCCATCAGCAGGCCCGCACCGGCAAGCGTGTAGCGGCGCCCGATACGCCCAGAGAGTGTGGCCGCGACCACGCCGGCGATCGCCGCGCTGAGCAGGCCGATGGTCAACACGAGGCCGATGGCACCAGGGCTCAGGCCTCGACGCTCCAGATGAAGCCCGATCAGGACCGCCGCCAGGCCGAAGCCAAAGGCGCGCAGTAAGCGGGCGGCCAGGATGAGCGCGAAATCGCGGGACATCAGGGAGGGAATCAGTGGCTCTGACACCAGGTATAGAGCGCGTCGTACATTGGACTCTCCAGCCGGATCTTCTCAAGGTCATTCTCACCGTGCAGCAAGGCGAAGCCGCGGGCGATGGCGCTCAGCCCGGCCGACTGTGCGGTAATGCTGATGTCATCGGCGACGTCAGCGCCGTGGACGATTCGCGCAAGCTCGGCGAGAGCCGGGTCCTTCAGGTTGTACTTCAGCACGATCGACTCGAAACTACAGCGCCCGTCGACGTGGCCAAGCTCGACGTTCGGTACGTCGTATGGAATCGCCTGCTCCCGTTTGGCCGTCGGGATGACCTGGTCGGCGGGAACGAACAAGAATTCTGCGTCGGGATCCACGAACCGTTTGATCAGCCACGGACATGCGACCCGGTCGACGTTGGCGTTGGCGCGAGTGATCCACTTCATCCTTATCGCCTCCTTACCGTGAGTATGGAGTTGTCCCGCAGAAGGTGCGAGCCGATAACATTGATACGCGAAGGAGGGGGTAGCTTTTGGCGCAGACCCTCGCCGTGGAGACCCACGGCCTCACCAAACGATATTCGACCGGCGTGCTCGCGGTGAACAACCTCGACCTTCGAGTCAGGGCTGGGGAGGTGTACGGCTTCCTCGGGCCAAACGGCGCAGGCAAGACCACGACCTTACGGCTGCTGTCGGGGCTGCTTCATCCGACATCCGGGACCGCCATCGTCGCGGGCGCCGCGCCTGGGACTCCGGCGAGCCTCGCACGCCTGGGCGCGATGGTCGAGACTCCGGCCTTTTACCCGTACCTTTCGGGGCGCGACAACCTGCGGGTGGTGGCACGCTATGGCAGCGTTCCGACATCGCGAATCGATCCCGTCCTCAAACTGGTGGACCTGACCGACCGGGCGCGCTACAAGTTCAAGACCTACTCGACGGGAATGAAGCAGCGGCTCGGTGTCGCTGCGGCGCTCCTGAAAGCCCCTGATCTTCTGATCCTCGACGAGCCCACCAGCGGCCTCGACCCGCAGGGGACGATCGAGATGCGGGCGCTGATCAAGGAGCTGAAGCAGGGTGGGCGCACGGTGTTGCTGTCCAGCCACCTGCTAAACGAAGTGGAGCTGACCTGCGACCGCGTCGGGGTGATCGCCAAAGGCAAGCTCGTTGCCGAGGGCACCGTGGATGAGCTGCGGGCGCGGAGCGGCGGGAGCGCGCTGCTCATCCGGGCGACACCACTGGACCAGGCTCGCCGGTTGGTGGAGTCTCTCATCAAGCCGGAGAAGGTGCGCGTCGACGGGGACGCCCTCCTGCTATCCATCGATCCGTCGCAAGCGGCGACGATCAACCGGCGGCTCGTTTCCGACGGGGTCGACGTCAGCGAGCTGCGGGTTTCGGAGCAATCGCTGGAGGACGTGTTTCTTGAATTGACGGAAACCCCTCAAAGCCCCCACCCTAACCCTCCCCCGCAAGCGGGGGAGGGAAATGGCCGGCCGGCCGGGGGAGGGAAATAGCGACGATGATCGCGAGCTTTCGCGCCGAGAACCTCAAGACCCGCAAGCGCTGGGCCAACTGGATCCTTATCGGCATTCTGCTGGCATGGATCCTGTTGCTCACCTACCTGACGCTCTTCCTTGTGGTCACGTTGTCGCCGAAAAGCATCCAGGGGCCGGTCCCGGCGAGTGTCCTGAAGCGGCGCCTCTTTCCCGAGAACTTTGTGCCGACCGTCCTCGGCGCCAGCGCCAGCATCGGCGCCGCCATCATGCTGATCTTCGGCGCGCTGAGTACCGCGAGCGAGTTTGGCTGGCTGACGGTGCAAACGATCCTGATTCAGAAGCCCACGCGCGCCACGGTGCTCGGCGGAAAGCTGCTCGCACTCGCTGCCGCGACGCTCCTGGTCAGTGTGCTGATGTTTGCAGCCGCGGCGGTTGCCTCCTATGCAGCGGTGACGCTCGATGGCAGCTCGAGTGCCTGGCCCTCGGGGGAGGTGATGCTGCAAGCGTTTGGCGCGCTCCTCCTCCAGCTCGCGGTCTGGACCGCGTTCGGTGCGTTTCTTGGGATCGCCTTCCGGAGCGCGGCGGCGGCGATTGGCGGCGGCCTGACCTACCTCTTCGTCGGCGAAGCCCTCCTGGGCAGTTTGCTTCGCAACACGCCGGTCGTGAAGGAAGTCCTCAAGTTCCTGCCTGGCATCAACGGCGGCGCCATCAACGGGGCCTTCCCGGTAACGATCCGCGATACCGCGGCTTCGACCCAGCTTGTCAGCGCCGGGCGCGGGGTGGTCACGCTGCTCGTCTACCTTGTCGTGTTCACGGTCTTCAGCCTGCTGATCTTCCAGCGGCGGGACGTCGGCGGCAGCTAGGCCGCCTTCGGTGGCTTGTTCAGGAGCAACCAGTACATGCCGAGAGTACGGGCCGACTCCTTGAACTGGTCGAAGTCGACCGGCTTGACGATGTAGGAATTCACGCCCAACCGGTAGCTCTCGATCAGGTCGCGCTCCTCGCGCGACGAGGTCAACATGACCACCGGGATGGTGCGGGTCCGCTGATCCTGCTTGATCCGCCGGAGGATCTCCAACCCGTCGACAAAAGGCAGCTTGATATCGAGCAGGATCACATGAGGCTGCTCTTTGATATCGCGCGTGGCGTAGCGACCGGTGCAGAATATGTACTCGAGCGCTTCCTGGCCGTCGCGCACGACCTGGATCCGGTTAGTGAGGTGATACTTGTGCAGCTCGTGGAGGGTCAGCGCCTCGTCGTTGGCGTTGTCCTCGACCATCAGGATGTCTACGCTGCTACCGATGTCCGCCATTGCTGCGCTCCTTTCAATGTGAAGTAGAACGTCGCGCCGCCGTCAACCTTTGCTTCCGCCCAGATTCGACCGCCGTGCCGCTCGACGATTCGGTGGACAATGGCCAGGCCGACCCCGGTGCCTTCGAAATCCTCGCTGCGGTGCATTCGCTGGAAAACGCCGAAGAGCTTGCCGGCGTACTCCATGTCGAACCCGGCTCCGTTGTCCCGAACGAAGTAGGTCGGACCTTCGGTGGCGGTGCCTTCGAGAGCGCCGACTTCAACCCGGGCCTGCTCGCGCCGCCGCGAGTACTTGTAGGCGTTACTCAGAAGGTTGACGAAGACCTGTTCCAGCAGGGCGGCGTCGCACTCCGCATCGGGCAATTCGCCGATCACCACGTCGACCTGCCGGGCTTCGATCGTTGAAGCAAGCTGGGCAACCGCGCGATCGACAATCCCCCTGATGCTGACCCGCTGGGTGCGCAGCGCCTGGCGGCCGAGCCGCGAAAAGGCGAGCAGGTCGTCGACCAGGTGGCCCATGTGCTCGCCGCTGTCCTTGACCCGCTTCAGGTAACCACGGGCCTCGGCCGGGATGCCCTCCGCATAATCCTCGAGCAGGATGGCGGTAAAGCCGCTCACCGCCCGCAACGGCGCCCGCAGGTCGTGCGAGATGGTGTAGGAGAAGGCCTCGAGCTCACGGTTCGCCGCCTCGAGCTGCTGCGTTCGCTCGGTCACTTCGCGGACCTTGCCCTCCAGCTGGCCGTTGGTCTGCGCGAGCGCCTCCACCAGCCGCACGCGCTCGAGACCGGTGCTGACCATCGCGGCATATTGCTGCAGCCAGGCCTCCTCGTCGCTACCGAAGACCGGGGTGAAGGGGCCGCCCAACAGGACGATGGCAGCATCGTTCACATGAAGACGGGCAATCATGACGCTGCGTGGAGGGATACCGCCGAGCGGTATGACGGTGCGACCTCCGGCCCCGGCGGCGGCGGCCTGCAGCGTCGCCGCGTCATCGGACGCGAGGCCCTGTGTGGCGAGGATGGTGCGCGCTCCGCTCAGGAACAAGCCGGCGTCCGCACCGGTCAGGCGAATCGCCCATTCGAGCGAGCGCGTGGCTAGGGCATGCTGGTCCGACGCAAACATGACGATGTCGCGGATGGCTTGTTGGAATACGGCTTCCTCCGATTGCCGCCAGGTCCGCCGCAGCCACGCCGGCGGTACGAACCCCGCGTAGAGCAAGGGAACGATCGCGATGGTCGCCAGCGCAAAGCCGATCTGAAAGGCCGGCTGGGCGGCCAGGGACGACGTGAAGACAGAAGCCAGCAGGAGGGCAACGATCGCCAGGTACCCCAGACTGAGCGCGCGCATCCGGGCGCGTTGCACGACCGTCCGCCGGCGAGCAGCGACCCAGAGTCGAACACTCGGTTCGCCGACGCAGCCACTCCAGACGAGGACGAACGCCGCAGCGGCGACCAGCTGGATCGACCTGGGGGCGGTCCGCCCGAAGATCGCCAGCACCCCAATCTCGAGCAGGCCCGTTGCCACGACGATGCCGACGACCACGCGCAGGGTGCGGGGCTTGAGCGGGATGACCGCATGCCGGAATAAGAGAAGGGCAAGCCCCGAGACGAGGAAGACGGTGATCGTGACGTAGGCGCTGGCGGAGGCGAACGATGGCCCGAGAGCTTTGCCAACCTGGCCCAGAATGGAGACGGCGGCGAGGGAACCAATTGCCAGCGCCAGGTACATCCGGCTCATGTCCCGGGTCGCGAGCCAGTCGCGGACCGTTAGCACGGCGATCGCGGCGAAGGCTGCCGTCGTCGCGTACTGGCTGACAGTAATGAAAACGCCCTGGCTCACTGTCCCTAGAACCCGTTACCGAGGCAACTAATTGCTCGGTAAGGCGTTGCATCGCTGCATCCCCATGGCTGGACGACCACTTCGCGTTTTGATCCTCGAAGACCGGCCGGAGGACGCCGACCTGGCCCTTCACGAGCTCCGCCGGGCCGGCTATGAGCTCAATTGGCGCCGGGTGGACGACGAGGCGGGCTACAAGGCCAACCTCGACCCCGAGCTGGACCTGGTCCTGGCCGACTATCACCAGCCACAGTTCAATGCCATCCGGGCGCTGAAAATCATGCAGGACATGGGCCTGGACATCCCGTTTGTCATCGTCTCTGGTGCCATCGGGGAGGACCTGGCGGTCGCGGCCGTGCGCCTGGGAGCGATGGACTACGTGCTCAAGGACCGGCTGGCACGGCTCGGAACTGCGGTCAAGAATGCGATCGAGCAAGGGGAGCTGCGCCGCCGCCAGCGCGTGGCCCAGGCGGCCCTCGAGCACCACGCCCTTCACGACTCGCTGACCGACCTCCCGAACCGACTCATGTTGCGCGAAGAAATCCAGAAAGCCATAGGCACAAATGCCTATGCCGTTTTGATGCTGCTCGACATCGACAACTTCAAGGAAGTCAATGACAGCTTCGGGCACCAGGTGGGTGACGCGCTGCTTCGCCAGATGGGTGCGCGCCTGCGCGAACCGATCGACGCGGAACACCTGATCGCCCGGCTCGGTGGTGACGAGTTCGCGATCCTCCTTCCGGGCGCGAACGCCAAAGAGGCGGCGCGAACGGCGCAGGCCATGCTGCGGGCGCTGGAACGACCGTTCCTCAGCGAGGACCATGCGCTCGAGGTCACCGCCAGCATCGGGATCGCCGCTTATCCCGAGCACGGCGCGGTCGCGGAGACGCTGATGCGGCGCGCCGATGTCGCCATGTACGGGGCCAAGCGCACGGGAGGCACCTACGCGGTGTACCGAGAGGAAGATGACCCGTATGACGCGAGCCGGCTGCTGCTGCGGGCCGATCTCCGGCGGGCCATCGACGATCGCGACATCACGCTTTATTACCAGCCGCAGGTCGCGCTGGCCACGGGTGATCTCACCGGGATGGAGGCGTTGGCCCGCTGGCGACACCGGGAGCGTGGTTGGATCCCGCCCGCCGACTTCATTCCAGTCGCGGAGCGGATGGGCCTGATCAAGCCCTTGACCGAGTATCTGGTCGAGCTTGCCGGAAAGGACGCGATCGCCTTCGGGAAGACAGCCGTGGGCCTACCCGTTGCGGTCAACGTCTCGATGCGCAACCTCCTCGACCCTCACTTTTCGGAAATGATGGAGGAGGTGATCGCCCGAACGGGACTACCGGCAGAGCACCTCAAGCTGGAAATCACGGAGAGCGCGGTCATGGCCGAGCCCAGTCGCGTGCTCGAAAGCATGAAACGGCTTCGCCTGGCCGGCGTCCGCTTCTCCATCGACGACTTTGGTACGGGATATTCGTCGCTGGCCTACCTGCAGAAGCTCCCGGTTGAGGAAATCAAGATCGACCGCTCATTCGTCGGCCAGATGAGCAGTCAAGCGGGCAGCGCGGCGATCGTGCGAGCGACGATCGAGCTGGGCGGCAGCCTGGGCCTCGAGGTCGTGGCGGAGGGCGTCGAGGACGAGCCTACGTGGGATGCCCTGAAACGGATGGGTTGCTCAGCCGCCCAGGGCTATTTCATCGGACGGCCGATGCCGGTCTTCGAGCTCGAGGGCTGGATTCGCCACTGGTCGGAGCGCTCCCAAGCGGCGTAATCCTCAGGGCGCTCTCATGAAGCCACGACATCATGAGGAGGCGTGGGGAAGCGGGTGGCGACCGTCATCGCCGCTGTGCTGTTCGCCGTTGCC
>VBFR01000038.1:0-21638 GCA_005889345.1 Chloroflexota bacterium | reverse complement strand
CTCGATTGCTGACCGTGCTGCAGCCCGACCTGGTGCGCCTCCCCGTGTACTGGGGCGCCGTGGCGCCGACCGAGACCACGCTTGATTACGCCGCGGTCGACCGGATGATCGAGACGATCGAGGCGCACAACACCGTCAAGGGGTCCCGCCATATCGAGGTCGTGCTGGTTGTCGGCGCCCGCAACCTCGTCTATCCGGAGGTCCACGTGCCGGATTGGCTGGACACGCGCGACGTTTACCGACTCGACACGCTGCTGAAGACGGCGAGCTACCGCCGATACCTCGAATCCACCTTTCGCCGCTACGCGGACCTTCCCATCCTGCGGGCCTGGCAGGTTGAAAACGAGCCCCTCGACAATGCGCGCATCGACCAGCTGACCAATGGCGCCCTGCCCGCAGCGATGATCCGTTCAGAGGTGAACCTGCTGCGATCGATCGACCTGCTGCACGAGGTCGTCGTGACGACCTTCAACTCCTCGCACGTCACGCTCGACATCAGGGGAGCGAGCCCGCTGGGCTGGCTTTACGCCCACCTCCCTGGGGCGAAGCCCGCCGGACACCCGGCCCAGGCGCTGACGATGGGGGACACGCTGGGCCTCGACCTCTATGTCGTGACCAAGTCCACGCCGCTGGACGTCATCACCGCGAGTACGCGCATCGCCTGGAAGGAGGACACGCTCGACTACTGGCACGAGCAAGCCGACAGCCACGGCCGCGCGCTCTGGATCACGGAGATGCAAGCGACGCCCTGGATCGGCACGTCCGGGTTCACCACCGACGACCTGATCGCCAGCGCCCTCGCCTACCGGGGCCACGGCGTCAGCGTCTACCTGCTCTGGGGCGTGGAGAACTGGCTCGATTCGCCCGAGTGGATGCAGGTCGGGATCGAATCGATCGGATTGCTGCGGGCGCCGGACCGCGCGCCCAGCTCTTAACCGATTCTCACCCCCAATTCAGGATCGTTTTACATTCGTCTGGGATGATTTCTGACATCGGCGATATTCGATTCGTCCGCATGCTCGCGCCCACGCTCGCCGCGCTGCTGCTGGCGACGGCCTGTCAGCCCGCGACATCAGCGGGTAAGGCGACCGCATCGCCGACGTCGACGCCAACACCCAAGCACGTGTTCGTGATCGTTCTCGAGAACACGCCCTACCAGCTCGCCCTGCGGCAGCGCTACATCGCCGGCCTCGCCAGCCAGTACGCCGTCGCCACCAACTACACGGAGGTCTCGAACCCGAGCCTGCCCAACTACCTGGCGATGACGTCGGGCTCGACCTGGGGGATTCGCGACGACCTCTATCACACACTGCCGGCGACCGGCCTGGGTGAGCAGCTCAGCGCCGCCGGGATCTCGTGGAAGGCGTACATGGAGGGCTTCACCGGTGACTGTTTCAACAGCCCGTATCCCTACACGCTCAAACACAATCCCTTCGCCTATTACGGGGGTACCTGCCCGGCGAACGTCGTGCCCATTACCGACCTCGCCAGCGACCTGAGCGCCAACACGCCACAACTCTCGTGGATCACCCCCGGCATGTGCAACGACGGTCACGACTGCGGTGTCGCGACGACCGATCGCTGGCTCTCGCAGACGGTTCCCCAGATCACCAGCTCGACGGCCTGGAAGATGGGCGGGGCGTTGTTCATCACCTGGGACGAGTCGGGCGCGAGCGACGGCCGGGTCGCGCTGCTCGTCGTCGCGCCAGGGTTGCACGGCCAGCTGACGATGCCGTTGAACCACTACTCGCTGCTGGCGACGATCTCCGACCGGTTGCGGATTCCACGCCTCGGGCTTGCGAAGCAGGCCACCTCGCTGCATCCGCAACTCGAGGCGGGGGCGGCCAAGAGCCCGACGAGCGGGTAAAAAGTTCGCAAATACCGCAATGATATAATCGATATCACGTTATGCGTAGGCGTAACGAATGATCCACTACTCCGAGTTCGCCGCGCGCCGTGCCTCACCCGTGCCGCTGCTTGGCGCGATCGCCAGCCTGGCGGCGATCGCCCTCTTGGTTGGGGACCCGCAGGTCGCGGTTGGGACGGCTCCTGCCGCCCTTGTCCCTGCGCTCGCCGGACCGGCGATCTCGGCGCCCGAGCGCTGGAACGACGAGATCTCACTGCGGGTACGCACCTCGAGCGAGCGACCACCAGCGGCCAGGTTTCCGCAGGGCCCCGGCCCGCAGGTCGCTGTTGCGCTCTTCAACCAGGATCGAGCTGCGGCCGGGCTCCCGCCACTGACCGCATCCCCGACGCTCGACGCAATCGCCTCGACGCGCGCCCAGCAGATGGTGACGGACGGGCTCACCCATATCCGCCCGGGTCGCGCGGTGATGGCCGCCACCGAGCTGCTGCGCCAGAACGGGGTCACCTACACCTGGAACGGCGAGAACATCTTCTGGGCGGGCGGACCGCCATTCGATGACGCTATTGCGGACGCGCAGACGTGGTGGATGAACTCACCCGAACATCGGGCCAACATCCTCAGCTCGCACTTCGGCCAGGTCGGCATCGGCACCGCGATCGACGGCGAAAAGATGTATATCGCGGCGGTCTTCACCGACTAGGTCGCCGGATCAGGCGGCCGCCGCCCGGCCGTCGACGCCCTCGCCGAGGCTGCGCAGAAGGGCGCGAACGGCGGGTTCCCAGAGGTGGGTCCCGGACTCCTCGCGAAGAATGCGAAGAGCACGCTCGCGGTCGAAGGCCTGACGGTATGGCCGGTTGGAAACGAGCACGTCGTAGGTGTCGGCCACCGCCAGAATGCGCGCCTCGAGCGGAATCTGCTCGCCGCGCAATCCGCGCGGGTAGCCGCTACCATCGATGCGCTCGTGATGGGCGATCACGATCTCGGCCTCCCGGCGAAGGCTCGGCACTCGCAGCAGGATCTCGTGGCCGAGGTCGGGGTGGCGCTTGATGGCGGTCCACTCGTCGGCGTCGAGCGGGCCGGGCTTGTTGAGGATGGCATCCGGGATCCCGATCTTGCCCACATCGTGGAGCAGGCCGGCGCGGGCGAGTGTCCGCAGCTTGTCGGTGGGCAGCTCCATCGCGCGCCCGATCTGGACGGCAAGCTCGGCAACGCGGGTGTTATGCCCCTTGGTGTTCTCGTCCTTCGCCTCGACCGCGGCGGCAAGCGCGGCGATCGACTCGGCATGTTCGAGCTCGACACCGACCTTGACCTGCAGCTCGAGCGTGGCTTCCATCACCTCGCGAAACGAGAGTCCCTTCGCTCGCTGCGCCGCGAGTGCTGAGACCGCGAGACCGACGCTGAGCAGCATCAACCCGTGATAAAGCCACCAGGAGAGGCGCCAGACCTGGCCCAGCATCATGATGCCCTGGGCCTCGGCGAGCAGGATGAAGGCGAGGACGAGCGCACCCTGCAGTGGCTGGCGGCCGACGAGGTAGGCGGCGGCCTGCCGCCAGGCCGCAAACAGCAAGAGCGCGATGGTCGTCAGGCCCATCGCGGTCGA
Source organism: Chloroflexota bacterium (assembly GCA_005889345.1). GTDB lineage: Bacteria > Chloroflexota > Dormibacteria > CF-121 > CF-121 > CF-13. Next base: position 18,171 of record VBFR01000038.1, on the reverse strand, counting down.
GTACGGCTTCACGCCAAACGGCAATCCCGCGATCACCTCGGTGCTAACCACGGCAAGGGCGCCGTAAATCGCCAGCGCGGTGGCCAGCAAGACGATCAGCCAGCCCGCCGGCGAGAACGGGAGGCGCCGCTCGAAGGCGGCGGTCAGCGGCGTGTAGGAGGCGGCGAAGAAGACGGCGGGGACGAAGAGGCTGAGGTAGGCGGAAACGCCGAGCACGCTCCCGGCGTACTTTGCGTCGGCTCCCGTCTTCAGGATGCCAGGGGTGTCGATGCCGTGGACCGCGAAGATCCCGCCCATCGCCATGAAGCCGAGGCAAAAGAAGAGGACGCGATACTGCGCGATCTGCACGGCGGCGATCGCCAGCAAGATCGCCAGCCCGAACGCCAGCAAGGAGACCACCGTGACGATGAAGAAGTGCTGGCGCGGCACGATGACGCTCGGGTCGCTCGCCGGGTGCGCCGCGAGCCAGGCGAAGATGCCGGCGGGGAAGAGGAGGGAACCCAGCCCGGCCGCCGAACTGCCCCATTTGAACCGGGGGCGCGAGACGACGGCGGCGGAGGCCATAGCGAAGTAACGGCGCGCATAACCGCACCCTGCCCTTCCGGGCGAGCGGGGAGGGAACCCAACGGGGCGAGGAGTCGGTAGATTCGCAGTATCATTTGGTTGTGGTTGAGACTACCGCCCAGGCCGCGCTGCAGCAGACCGGCGTCCGCCTGACGCCGCAGCGGCTCGCCATCGCCGCCGTGCTGGCGCAGACCGGGAAAGAAACGTCGGCGCAGGAACTCTACGAGCGCGTGCGCAAAAAGCATGCCTACATCGGCCGCGCCACGGTGTTTCGATCCCTCGACACGCTGGTCACCGCCGGGTTGGCGCAGCGGCTCGAGCGACCCGGTCATGTGTCCGCCTACGTGTGGTGTGAGCCCGGACATCACCATCACCTGATCTGCACGACCTGCCGGACGGTCGAAGACCTCGACGAGGAGGCGGTCGCGCCGCTGGCGGAGACGATCGCGCGTCAGCGGGGCTTTCGGGTCGACCACGCGACGCTCGACTTCTACGGGGAGTGCCGGACCTGCTCCTCCCGCGCGAGAAGTTCCCTGCCCCGGCTGCGGGGGCGGGTCAGGGTAGGGGCCGCCCACCGCGCCAGGACGTAGCTTCCGAAGGCAATCGTCGTGATGAAGAAGCCGACCGGATACGGCAGATAGTAGGCGACGGTCAGTCCGGCCCAGGTAAAGAGCATCGCGAGCACCGCGGAAAGCAGCACCCCACGACTCGGCCGGGTCGTGAAGCGCTCCGCGATGGCGGCGGGCGCGACGATCAGGGCGAAGATGAGGAGAACGCCGACCACCTGGACTGCTTCTGAGACGGCGACCGCCAGGATGACCATGAAGGCGATCGACAGTCCGCGAACCGGCACACCTTTGGCCTCGGCAACCTCTTCGTCGAGGGTGGCAAAGAGCAGCGGACGGTACATGACGACGACCGCGACAACGGTGAGCACGCCGGCGACAAACGTCAGAGCCACCTCTTGCGTGGTGATGCCGAAGATCTGACCGAAGAGGATGCCGATCGCCAGGTTGGCCGATCCCTGGTAGAGGCGCGTGAAGAGGAGACCGAGGCCCAAGGACCACGCCATCACGAGCCCGATCGTGACGTCGCGGCCGCGAAGGCGCTGGCCAAGGGCGCCCATGACCGCGCCCGCGGACATGGTGAAGACCAGCAACCCGACGATCGGCGCCACCGTAACCAGGACGGCGCCGGTTGCGCCCGCGAACCCGATGTGGGAAAGCGCGTGAGCGGCAAACGAGAGGCCGCGCAGTACTACGAAATAGCCGATGACGCCGGCCGAAAGCGCAACGATCGTACCGGCCTCGAAGGCGTGCTGCATGAAGGCGTAGCGAAAGAGCTCCTGCAGGACACGCAACAGATCCCAGCCGAAATATGGCGCGACAACCAGCTGCAGGTCAGGCATCGTGATGCGCGCTTTCCGCCTCCAGGCCCACCACGAACATGTGGCCGTGGCTATCCTGGAGCACCTCGATGGGGGCATCGTAGAGGCGGCTCAGCTGTTCGGTGGTGATGACCTCGGCGGGCTTACCGATCGCCAGACCTCCGTGCGCCACATAGAGCACGCGATCGACGATTGGCAACAATGGGTTGATGTCGTGAGCGATCAACAGCACGGTGAGGCCGTTGGCGCGCGCCAGTTCCGCGACCAGCTCCGCTATGACGATCTGGTTGCGGAGGTCGAGACTCGCGAGCGGCTCGTCGAGGAGCAGCATCTGGGGACGCCCGGCGAGCGCTTGCGCCAGCAGCAGGCGCTGCTGTTCGCCGCCCGAGAGGCGTCCGATCGGCCGACCGGCATACGCCTGCGCCTCCACTGATGTGATCGCCTGGTTCACGCGCCGATGGTTGCCCGCCGTATTGCCCAGCGCGACGCCCCATCGGTTGCCGTCGATACCGAGGTGAACGAAGTCGCGGCCCCGGACGGGAAGGTCGCGGTCGATGTTTCGGCGCTGGGGGACGTAGCCGATCTCGGGGTTGCCGCGATGCGGGTGCTCGCCGAGGACCAGAAGGTTCCCGGCCGCCGGAGGCTGAAGGCCCAGCAACAAACGCAGGAGCGTGGATTTTCCACTCCCGTTGGGGCCCAGCACGGCAACGAACTCTCCCGTGTTGACCGTGAAGCTGGCATTTCGCCAGATGAGCTGGTCTCCATAGGCGGCGGCCACGCCCTCGGCGACGATGGCAGGAGTGATGGAACCGGCCATGCTGCCCGCTATTGTCGGCTGAGCGCGGCCAGCAGGGAGTTCAGCTGTTTTGACTGCCAGTCCTGGAAGGAGGCGGTCGCAGGCTCGACCGTCTCCGAGATCCCGACCACCGGGATGCCGTTTCTGGTCGCCAACTGCTTGAGGTTTTCCGTGATCGGCGTCGAGGTCTGCGTGTTGTAGACGAGCACCTTGATCTGGCGCTGGGAGATCTGACGCTGGAACTCGGCCACGGTTTGCGCCGGTGGGTCCGTGGCTTCGGAGATCGCCTGCATGAATTCCGGCGGCGAGATCAAGTTGAGGCCCAGTGCTTGCGCCAAGTACACAAAGATGCTCTCGGTCGATCCGACAGGGATGCCATTGGACGTCGATCGGACGCGGGCGATGCTGTCGCGGTACGGCTGCAGTGCGCTGGTGAGCGCCTCGCGCTGTTTGGTGAAATAGCCCGCCTCCGCCGGATCGAGCGCGCGGTAGTCGGACGTGATCGTGTCGGCGACCTTGTCGACCCAGTCGGGGTTGTACCAGAAGTGCGGGTTGTCGCCCGCCTTCTTGTGGAGCAGGTCGGCGATCGTGAGGACCTTCCGGCTCTGGCTCGGATTGGCCGAAAGCAGCTTCTGTCCCCAATCGTCGTATCCGGCGCCATTCAAGATCACGTAGTCGGCAGTGGCGAAGGCGCGCGCATCGGTGGCGCTGCTCTCGTATTCATGCGGATCTGTGTTCGGGTTGGTGACGATGCTGGTCACCGAGACACGCGAGCCGCCGAGCTGCGCGGCGATGCTGCCCCAGAAGTTCTCGCCGGCGATCACCTGAAGCGTCTTGCCCGAACCGGCACCCGCGGGGGGCGCTCCGCAGGCAGCCAGCAGGGCCGATAGGAGAGCGGCAGCGAGCAGCGTCTTGATAACCCGCGTCATTTGATACTGGGTATCATAACACGCGGCAAAAGCGCGACTTCGCAATTCAAACCCTTCACAACGGACGCCCGAGCGTCCTATCGTGAATGCAACGTCGGTTCTGTCCGGATTCTCAGAGAAGGAGGTGCAGGGTGTACTTCGGTGGAGGCGGATTGTTGATCGTTCTGGGGATTATTGCGCTCGTACTCGGCTACACCTTGATCGGGATCATCCTGATCATCCTCGGTCTGTTCGCCGGCGGCTTCGGCTTTTACGGTAGCCGTCGAGCGCCATAAGCGGAGCGATCCCTTCACAACCCGGCGGCTGCAACTGGTAGCCGCCGGGCTTTTGTTTTTAGCCGCTCTGGTTCAAGTCGCGCGGCGTGTAGCCAAGGACGCACGGGAGTCCATTGACGGTCAGCTGCGCGTCGGTGACGGTGTATGGGTTGAACGAACGGAAGCGGCAGACCGGCCAGGGGCCGGCCAGGGTTGCGGGCAGCGACTCGGTTCCCGGCAGGAAATAGTTCTGGCCGATCTGGTTGACGCCGGCGGGCATCGCGTACCACTGGTCCGGTTGCGAGGCGAGCGCCTGCGTCATGAACTGGTGCCAGATAGGCGCCGCCCCGACGATGCCGGTGGAGTTGTGCGCCAGCGGGTGGTAGTCGGGATTCCCGACCCACACGGCCGTGGCCAGCGTGGGCGTAAAGCCGACGGTCCAGTTGTCGCGGAAGTCCTGCGTCGTCCCGGTCTTGGCACCGACATGCCGGCCGGGAAGGGTCAGGTCACCGCCGCAACCAAACGACATGCAGCGGTTGCGATCGTCCGACATGATCGAATCGATGATGAACGCCACCTGCGGGCTGATGGCCTGGAACTGGTTCTTCGCCGGGTCGTACTTGAAGACGGTCTTTCCCAGCCCGTCCTGGATGTTGAGCACCGGGGCCGGCCGGTGGCGGACGCCCATGGTGGCCAGCGTCGAGGCGCCGGTGACCATATCCAGCGGTGAGACGCCGTACCCGCCGAGTGTCAGGCTCGTGCCGTAGTGGCTGTCGTCCTGGTTCAGGCTGGTGACGCCCATCCGCCGCGCGGTGTCGAGCACGGCCGGGATCCCGGTGGTCAACTCGACCTTGATCGCCGGGATGTTGAGCGAGTTGCCCATCGCCATCTTCAGCGGCAGCGTGCCGTGGTAGTGCTTGTCGTAGTTGATCGGGGCGTAGGGCTTGAGCCCGTCCTTCCCGGCGCCAAGCGGGAAGATCATCGGCTGGTCGTAGATGGGGCTGACCATGTTCAACCGGCCGCTCTCGATCGCCGCGGTGTAGGTGAACATCTTGAATGAGGAGCCCGGCTGGCGCGTGGTCGTGGTCGCCATGTTGATCTGGCCTCCCGGGCGGTAGTAATCGTCACCGCCGACCATGGCCAGCACCTCGCCCGTCCTTGGATCCATGGCCACCAGCGCCCCGTCATGGAAGTCGTAGTAGCTCCCGAAGCGGTCGATCTGGTTGCGCACCACGGTTTCGGCCAGGTGCTGCACGTTCATATCGAGACTGGTGTAGACGCGGTAGCCTTTCCGGTCGCTGGGGCGGATGTGGAACTGCTTGTCCAGCACCTGCAGCACATAGTCGACGAAGTGGGGGGCCTGCAGCTGGTTGGTCGGATAGAAGAAGTCGAGCTTCTCGTTCTCCGCCGCCAACTCCTGCTCGGGCGTGATCATTTTCTGCGCCAGCATCGCCTCGAGGACCTCCACCTGGCGTGCCTTGGCCCGCGTCGGATTGATGAGCGGGCTGTTTTGCGTCGGCGCCTGCGGGAGGCCGGCCAACATGGCGGCCTGCCCCAGCGTCAGGTCGTGCGCCGTCGTGTGGAACAACCCGCGTGCCGCCGCCTCCGCACCGTAACTCTGCGCCCCGTAGTAAATGGTGTTCAGGTACAGCTCGAGGATCTGATCCTTCGTATAGCGACTGTTGAGGTCGACGGCGAGCACCGCCTCGCGAAGCTTCCGTTGGATGGTGGGTGGCGGGTTGGGGCCGATGAATACCTGCTTGACCAGTTGCTGACTGATCGTGCTCCCGCCCTGCGCGATGTAGTGATGCGAGTAATCGGCAAGCGCCGCGCGCATGATGCCGCCGAAGTCGACGCCGTTGTTCTTGTAAAAGGACTTGTCCTCGATTGCGATTGTCGCCTGCTTGACGAAGGGCGACATGTAGGTCAACGGCACCACGATCCGGTGGTCGCCGTGGTCGCCGATGTCGTCGATTAGCGTGCCATGGCGATCGAAAATCAGCATGTCCTGATTGAGGCCGGTGGCAGACAGGCCGTCGACCGCGGGCAGACTGCCGACCGACTCGGCGGCGAATGCCGGGATGACCATCAGCGGCAGGGCCACGATCAGGAGCGCTACCAGGAGGAAGGAGCGCCGCCCCTTGGAGCGACGCTGGTTCTGGCGGAGCAGCCGCAGGCGGCGGTGGAAGGCGTAGCGGGACAGGCGTCGGCGCGGCATCAGGCGGGGGCGAACGCGTGTGTTCCTGGCAACATCACTAAATATGATAACGGATATGTAGTAATTCGTGTATACCTGAGATCGTGCCCGAATACGCACCCAGCCCCAGCCACGTGGCAGAATTTGACTCGATGCGGGGGCGAGTCACGGTCGCGCTGCTACTCACGATCGGCTTTTACGGGCTGGCGCTGGGGATCGCCGGCGGCCTGCTCTCGATCGCCTGGCTCTTCTGGGTCAACGGCCACCACGTCAACCGAGTCACGGCGTTCTGCGTGATCGGTGCCGGCATCATTCTCTGGTCGATCGTCCCGCGACCGGAGCGGTTCGAGCCACCGGGACCGGCTCTCGAGCCGGCCTCAAATCCGAGGCTGTTCAAAGAGCTCAACGACGTCGCGTCGCGCGTGGGGGAGCCGATGCCGCACGAGGTGTACCTCGTGCCGGACGTGAATGCCGGCGTTCGCCAGCGCGGCGGTCTGATGGGCGCCCGCGGCCGCCGCGTCATGCTCCTCGGCCTGCCGCTCCTCCAGGTCCTCACCATTTCCGAAATGCGCGCGGTGATCGCGCACGAGTTCGGTCACTATCACGGCGGTGACACCAAGCTCGCGCCCTGGATCTACAAGACGCGCGAAGCGATCATCCGGACCGTCCGGCAGCTTTCGGGTAGCAGCAGCGTGCTCCATCTTCCCTTCGTGTGGTACGGGCAGATGTTCCTGCGCGTGACGCAGGCTATCTCACGGCGGCAAGAGTTCGCGGCAGACGCGCTCGCGGCGCGCACGGTGGGCGCCCGTCCCCTCACCACCGGGCTGCGCACGATCTTTGGGGCGGCCCTGGCCTACGACGGCTATTGGCGCAACGAGGTCGTCCCGGTCCTGAGCGCAGGGTTTCTGCCGCCGCTGGCGGACGGATTTGCCCAGTTTCTGCGCGAGCCGCGGGTGGCGGACGCCATCAATGAGGCGACGCAGGAAGAGATGACGAAGCCGAAAATGGACCCCTACGACAGTCATCCGTCGCTTCCGGATCGGATCAAAGCGCTGGAAGGCCTGCCGCCCGGTCCGGAGCCGGCGAGCGAGCTGCCAGCCCTCAGCCTCCTCGAAAATGCGCCCGGCGCCGAGGCGCCTCTGGCGGCGAGCTTGCTGAAGCCCGGCACGCCGGCTCTGCGGCCAGTCGCGTGGCCCGACGTTGGAATCGAGGTTCAGGTCCCGTACTGGGAAGCTCGCGTCCGGCGCGAAGCGCAGCTGCTGGCCGGGCAGACCGTCGCCAACATCCCACGGTTGATGCTGCCCGGTGACTGGGCTGCTGACGCGCAACGCACCCGCGCGGTGACGATTGGCGCCGCCCTGGCAGTAGCCCTGGTCGGAAGTGGCTGGACGCTCGAATCCTTGCCCGGCGCGGCGCCGGTGCTGCACCGCGGTGGCGACAGCGTGGAACCGTTCGGGGTCGTCGAGGAGCTCGCGCGCGGCAAGCTCACGGATCAGGGCTGGCAGGAGCGCGCCGGGACGTTGGGTATCGCCAACCTTCGTCTGAGCGTCACCTAGACGTTGCGAGCGGCCGGCGCTGCCGAATAGAGTGGTTTGATGAAGCTTTCTCGAACGATCGCGCGGCCGCTGGTGGCCAGCGTCTTCATCGTGTCGGGGCTGGACGTGCTGGCGAATCCCGAGCCGCGGGCGACGGCGGCGAAGCCGGTGGTCGACAAGGTCGCCTCCGTCATCCCCTTCGCGCCGACGGATCCGGTCGACGCGGTCAGGCTCAACGCGGCGGTCCACCTGGGAGCCGGCGTGCTGCTCGCCGCCGGCGTGATGTCGCGACTTGCCGCGCTGGCGCTGGCGGCGTCGATGGTTCCGACGACGATCGCCGGGCACCCCTTCTGGGAGATCGACGACCCGGTGAAGCGATCGCAGCAGCGCGTGCAATTCCTCAAGAACACCGGCATCCTTGGCGGGCTCCTGGTGCTGGCGCTCGACTGAATGGAACATCGCCGGGCTGGGACCGGTTCTTGATATCAAACCCCAAGTCCAGGGAGGAACCTGACCGTGGCAAAAGCGCTTGAAGATCGGGTCATCGAAAACGCGGGGGAGCGGCCTGTGGCCGGCGATGACATCGCCTTTAACCCCACCGGCCGACGCGTTCGGGTACTGTTCGGTGGGACGACGATCGCCGACAGCCGCGCCGTGATGCTGATGCTCGAGAAGAAGCGGCTGGCCGTCTATTACTTCCCGGTGAAGGATGTCCGACTCGACCTCTTCCAACCCACGAGCTACAAGAGCTCCCATCCGGGGAAGGGCGAGGCGACCTTCTACTCCGTGAAGGTGGGCGACCGCGTGGCGGAAAAAGCCGCCTGGCGTTACCTGCAACCGGAACGACCCGACTTGAAGGACTACGTCGCCTTTTACTGGGACAAGATGGATGGCTGGTTCGAGGAGGACGACGAGGTCTTCGTCCATCCCCGCGATCCCTACCACCGTGTCGATGTCCTCAACAGCTCGCGGCATGTCAAGGTCATCGTCGGCGGCGAGGTCGTCGCCGAGACCACCCGGCCGCGTCTACTCTTCGAGACCGGCCTGCCGACTCGCTATTACATTCCCAAGCTCGATGTGCGGCTGGACCTGCTGACGCCCACCAACACATCGACGCGCTGCCCCTACAAGGGCAAGGCGTCCTACTGGACCGTCAACGTCGGCGGCAAGGAGTTCACCGACATCGTGTGGGGCTACCCGGCGCCAATCCCGGAATGCCCGAAGATCGAGAACCTTCTCTGCTTCTACGACGAGAAGGTCGACGCCGTCTACGTGGACGGCGAGCTGCAGCCCAGGCCCGTCACGCCCTGGTCGTAACCGAGAGCTGGCGGTAGCGGAAGCAGCGGACCAGGTGGTCGTTCACCAGCCCGGTCGCCTGCATAAAGGCGTAGCAGATGGTCGGCCCGACGAAGTTCGCGCCGCGCTTAATCAGGTCCTTACTCATGGCTCGCGACTCGGCAGTCTCTGCGGGAATGTCGCCCATCGTCTTCCATGCATTGCGCTTCGGCCGGCCGCCGACAAAGGACCAGATGTAGCGATCGAAGCTGCCCTGCTCCCTGGCGATCGCCTGGACCGCGCGGGCGTTTCTGACGGCGCTCTCGATCTTCCGCCGGTTTCGGACGATCGCCGAATTGGTCAACAGGCGCTCGACGGTCGCATTGCTAAAGCGCGCGACGGTGCCCGGATCGAACGCCTTGAACGCTTTGCGATAGGCGTCGCGCTTGCGCAGGATCGTCATCCAGCTCAACCCGGCCTGAGCGCCCTCGAGGATCAGGAACTCGAAGAGGAGACGGTCGTCGTGCACGGGGACACCCCACTCGCGGTCGTGGTACTCGAGCATTAACGGATCGCCCTCCCCCCAGCCGCACCGCTGAATCGCCACGCTCCTACCCTACCTTTCCCCGCACGCGGGGGAGGGGAATTCTGCCTGCCCAGTGGGGGAGGGAACCGTCCTGCGGCCTGACCGAACGTCCGGGTACGTGCCTCGCCGTCCGGGTGAAGGCGCCGGTACGGCTCCAGCCGTACCGTGGGAGAGCCCCCTCCCTGCCCTCCCCCGCAAGCGGGGGAGGGAAATCTAGAGACAAGGCACAAAGGAGCTAGCAACAACATGGCGACTCTCAAAGATCTTTCGGACGACATCGCCGCACTGGTGGAGAAAGCGAGTAAGAGCGTGGTCCGCGTTGATGCCCGCCGGGGCCGGGCCGGGACCGGCATCGTCTGGGATAGCGGTCTCGTGCTTACGGCAAACCACGTCGTGGAGCAAGAGGACGATATCCAGGTGGTCGTCGACGACAAGAGCACGAAGGCGACCCTGGTGGGCCGTGACCCGGCAACCGACCTCGCCCTGCTGAAGGTTGACGGCCTGTCGGCCCCGGCGCTGCCTCGCGCGAAGGTCGACGACCTCAAGCCGGGGCAGATCGTGCTGGCGATCGGCCGGCCCGGTAGCCTCAAGGCCACGTTCGGCACGATCAGCGCCGTCTCGTCGTCCTGGCGCGGCTGGCGGGGCAGCGAGATCGAGCATCTGATCCAGACCAACGCACCGCTGTACCCCGGATTCAGTGGCGGTCCGCTGGTCGACGTCGAGGGACGCGTGGTCGGTATGAACAGCTGGGTCTTCGGGCGAGGCGACGGGCGGGCGATCGCCATGGACGTCGCCGAGCGCGTCGTCGCCAGCCTGCGCTCCGAGGGCCGGATCAAGCGACCGTACCTGGGGATTGGTACCCAGGAGGTGCCCCTGCCCGACGTCGTGAAGGGTCGGGTCAACCAGGATAGCGGCCTGCTGATCGTGGCCGTCGAGCCGCAGAGCCCCGCCGACAAAGCCGGGCTGATGCAGGGCGACACCCTGGTCGCCCTCGACGGAACGGCGACCAAGAGCCTGGAAGACCTGTATTCGGGGCTCCGCAAGATCAAAGTCGGCGCCACCCAGACGGTCAAGGTGGTCCGGGCGGGCGAACTCAAGGAGATCCCGGTGACGGTCGGCGAAGCCGGGCGCTGAAGGGAGGGAAAGATATCGCCTGACCCCTGACTTATGCCTGTAGGCGGGAGAACCCGCCTACAGGCTAAGCAGAATGGCACGCAATCGCCGCTTCGGGGTAGTGCTCATGGGGTGGGCTGGCTTTTCCCTGTTCTTCGCGGCGTGGCTGCAGTTCCAGTGGGGTGGCGGGACCGTCACGCAGCGATTCGACAACCTGGGCGAGACCCTGGCGGCCCTCATTGCCGCGGCCGTCTGCGCCATCGCGGCCCGGCGGCATCATCGTCGCAGCCGCGTCGCCTGGGCCCTGATCGGCGCCTCGGCGCTGTCCTGGGGTGTGGGTCAGGCGATCTGGTCGTACTACGAGCTGGTCAAAGGTCAGCAGACGCCGTTTCCATCGTTCGCGGACCTCGGCTTCCTCGGCGCCGTGCCCCTGGCGATCGCCGGCGTGCTGTTCTTCCCCTGGGTGCCCTCCCGCGCCACATCGTTCCTCCGAACCATCCTCGACGCGCTGCTCGTCGCCGGCTCCCTCTTCATCATCAGCTGGGCCACCGTTCTGGGCACGGTCTACCGGAGCGGCTCCGGCGGTCTATTGGCGCAGCTGATCGGCCTCGCCTACCCGGCCGGCGACATCGTCATCGCCACGATCGTGCTCATCCTGGCGTCGAGGGCGCCCAAGGAAAACCGGCTGCCCTTCGTCCTGTTGGCCGGCGGCCTGATCGCCAACCTGCTGGCCGACAGCGCCTTCGCTTACCTGACTACCACCAACACCTACGGCAGCGGCAGCAGCTCGGACACCGGCTGGGCTGCCGGCTACCTGCTGATCGCCCTGGCGGGTTTTCGAGCCGCAACGACACGGGCGGGCTCGGCGGTCACCAACGATGGCACAACCGGCCGGATCTGGCTGGTGCTTCCCTACGTACCGATCGCGGCCGCCGCCGTCGTCGCGGTCTTCGAGGAAGCGCTTCCTGGTGAGCTCGACCCCGTGGTGTTCTGGTCCGTAATGGCCCTGATCGTCGGGGTGGTCCTCCGCCAGTACCTGATGCTGACCGACAACCAGAACCTCAACCGGCGGCTGGAAGCAAACGCGAATGACCTCGCCAAGCGGGAGCAACATTTCCACGCGCTGGTGCAGAACTCGTCAGACGTCATCACGCTCATCGATCGTCACGGCGCCATCCAGTATCAGAGCGCCTCGGTTGAGCGCATTCTCGGCTACAAAGAGACCGAGCTCGTGGGCAAGCCCTTCGGGGACCTGGTGCACCCGGACGACCGCACGCAGGCGCTCCGCAAGATCGACGAGGCCATCAACATCGTGGGACCACCGATTGCCACCGAATGCCGGCTCCGGCGCGTGGACGACTCCTACTGCCCGGCCGAGGTCACCATTACCAACCTGCTCGAGCTGCCCGCGGTCGGCGGGCTCGTCTTGAACACTCGCGACGTCAGCGAGCGGAAAGCCTTGGAAGACAAGCTCACCCATCAGGCGTTTCATGACTCGCTGACCAACCTGCCGAATCGGGCCGCGTTTCGCATCGGCCTCGACCACGCGCTGCACGGCGCGTCCGAAGGGCGGCTCGCGGTGCTCTTCCTGGACCTCGATGATTTCAAGGCCGTGAACGACACGCTGGGCCACGACATCGGCGACCAGTTGCTCGTCGCGGTCGGCGCCCGCATCGCGTCGACGCTCCGGCCCGGTGATACCGTCGCCCGCCTGGGGGGCGACGAGTTTGCGGTGCTGCTAAAGAAGATGGAGGACGAGCAGATCGCCGGGCGCGTCGCCGAGCGGATCACGCGGCAGCTCCTGCCGCCCTTCGCCATCGACGGCAAGGAGATCTCCATCCGGGCCAGTATCGGGATCGCCGGCCTGGTCTCCGGTCAAGAGGCGGCGGATGACCTCATCCGGAACGCCGATGTCGCGATGTACATCGCGAAGGCGAAGGGCAAGGCGCGTTTCGTCCAGTACGAAGCGTCCATCGCGAGCGCGGCGATCGAGCGGATGGAACTCGAGCACGACCTGCGCACCGCCCTTCAGGAAAAGCAGTTCGTGCTGCAGTACGAGCCCGTCATCATGCTCGAATCCGGGGCCATTCATAGCGTCGAGGCGTTAGTGCGCTGGAACCATCCGCGACGGGGCGTGCTGGCCCCGGTCGATTTCATTGGTGTCGCCGAGCAGAGCGGGCTGATCATCGAGCTGGGACGCTGGGTGCTGCAGCAGGCGGCCCGTGACGGGCGTCGCTGGCAGGTGCGCTACCCGTCGGTGCCGGCGATGAACATCAGCGTCAACCTCTCTGGCCGGCAGCTCGAGCGCGCGGACCTGATCAAGGAGGTGGTCGATGCGGTCGACGCCGCCGGTCTCGACCCCCAGTCAATGATCCTCGAACTGACGGAGAGCGTCTTGCTGGCCGACACGGAGCCGGTGGCGCGCACCCTGCAGGAACTCCGCAGCCTGGGCTTCCGCCTGGCGCTCGACGACTTCGGCACCGGCTACTCGTCGCTCGGGCACCTGCGCGACTTCCCGGTCGACATCATCAAGATGGACGCGTCATTCGTTGCAGGCATCGGACAGGGCCTGGCCGACGGCGCTATCCTGCGGGCCATCATCGGGCTTGCCAACAGCCTGGGCCTGATGACGATCGGCGAGGGTATCGAACGGCAGGAACAACTGGCCGCTCTCAACGCCATGGGCTGCAATGCCGGCCAGGGCTTCTACTTCTCCAAGCCGCTGGAGTACGAGGGCATGGAGGCGCTCCTCGCATCGTGCATCCAGTCGGGCACCGGCCGCCAGCTCCCGCCCGCGTGGCGCATGACCGCCTAGGCACAACTCGTAACATGCACGCCTATGCGTGCCCGCCTGGCGGCCGCACTGGGGGCGCTCATCCTGGTTTCCGGTTGCGACAGTGCTCAGCGGACGAACGAGCCGAGCTTGCCGCCGCCGCGGATCATCAGCGGTCTGGTGCCTGGGCCGGTGGCCTGCACGGGTCCGCCGCCATTCGCGCGCCCCGCCGAGCCGTCACTCGCGGCCGACCCTAACGATCCCCGGCAGCTGGTCGCGACCTGGTTGGAGAATCCGGCGGGCACCGTCGTCGCCGTGAGCCACGACGGAGGTGGAAGCTGGACTCGATCACCGCTGCCGGGTTTGCTGACCTGCGCCGGCGGGCGATACGCGCACACCAGCGACCCCTGGGTGTCGATCGGGCAAGACGGCACCATCTATGTTGCCTCGCTCGGTACACGTCCCGCCGCGTCCAGCACGACCGCGCACGACATCGTGGTCAGCGTCTCACGCGACCATGGGATGAGCTGGGAGGCGCCGGTCATCGTTGAAACCGCGAGCGCGCCGCCGACACAACCTGACAAGGAGGCGATCCTGGCCGACCCGCGCCTCCCGGCGACGGCGTACCTCGTGTGGGTCGACTACCGCGTAACGGCGGGCGTCGACCCGAGCGTCGACCAGGTGATGTTCGCGCGAACCAGTGACGGTGGCCGCACCTGGTCGACACCAGCCGCGATCTATAGCGGCGGCGACGAGGCCCAGCAGAACCAGCTGCTGTTGACCGCAGGTGGCGTCCTGCTCGATGTCTTCGCCGAGGCTCCCTCGCTACCCGGCACGCCGCATCCGCCACCATTGCCCGTGAAGATCCGAGTGATTCGCTCGACCGACCAGGGAAAGACCTGGTCGGCACCCATCGACGCGGCGCGCTTCACCTACACGAATGCCGTGGACCCGGGCACGGGCGCGCAGCTGCGGTTCTTCGGGCAAAACATCAGCACCGCGTCGGCGGGCAATGCCGTCTACGTCAGCTGGTTCGAAGACCACAGTGACTTCTCAACCGTCCTCGTCGCCCGGTCGGAAGATGCCGGACTCGACTGGCGCACACCGCAGCTGGTGGTGCGAGAAAAGGCCGAGGCGTTTCTTCCCACGCTCGCCGTCGCCGGCGATGCCACGGTCGGTTTGCTCTGGTTTGACTTCCGCCATTTCACGCGCGGCAGCCGGACGCTCGACACAAGCGTCTGGTTCAGCACCTCGCGCGATCGCGGCGTGCACTGGACCGAACGCCGCGCAGCCGGCCCGTTTGATCTCCGCGCCGTGCCCGCGAGTCGCTTCGGTCCCTTCATCGGCGACTACATGGGCCTGGTCGGGTTGCCCGACGGTTTCGCCGCCGCCTTCGTCCAGGGAAAGCCGGCGAGCCGCAATGGGCCGACGGATATGTTCTTCTCGCGGATCGCCGGCTAAGCCGGCTTCAACCCGAAGAAGTTGGTGCCGATGGCGGTCATCACCAGCTGACCATGCTGATTGCGCAGATGACCGCGCCAGCGAACGATCCCCATCGGCCGGCTGTTCGAGAGCCGGGTGGCGAGCACCTCGATCTGGCCGGTCAGCGTGTCGCCCGGCCGCACCGGGGCCGGCCAGTTCAGCTCCTCCATCCCCGGAGAGCCAAGGCTGCTGGTCTGCGCGATCAGGTTGCGCACCAGCAAGCTCATGAAGAGGGCGCCCGTGTGCCAGCCGCTGGCGATCAGACCGCCGTAGATCGTGAAGCTCGCCGCATTGGGGTTGAGGTGCATCGGTTGCGGGTCATAGTGCTGCGCAAAACCAATGATGTCCGCCTGGCTGACCTGGACACTACCGAGGTCGATGAGCTCGCCTACATGGAAATCCTCGTAGTAGCGCATGACCACCCCACAATGTACCCTCCCCCGCTTGCGGGGGAGGGCAGGGTGGGGGGCCTTACACTCATCCCGATGGCAACACCTCAATCAACGCGACAGCAAAGCCCCTATGGCTCCTGGCGCTCGCCCGTCACCGCCGACGCGATCGTGGCGGGGGTCGTCGGCCTATCGCAGATCCAGCTCGACGGCGACGACATCTATTGGGTTGAGGGGCGGCCCGCCGAGGCCGGCCGCAACGTCATCGTCCGGCGCCGTCCCGACGGGAGCATCTCAGACGTCACGCCGCGCGAGTACAACGCGAGGACCCGGGTCCACGAGTACGGCGGCGGGGCGTACCTGGTGCGGGATGGCGTCGTCTGGTTCACGAATTTCAAGGATCAGCGCCTCTACCGGCAGGATTCGGGGCGGGCACCCGTCGCCATCACCCCGGCCCAGGACATCCGCCACGCCGATATCGTGTTCGACGCGCGGCACCAGCGGCTGATCGCGGTACGCGAGGACCACACGACTGACATGCCGCAGGCGGTCAACACGATCGTCAGCCTCGACCCGATCGGAAAGATCCCGGCAAAGACGCTGGTCCAGGCCAACGATTTCTACTCATCGCCGCGGGTCAGCCCCTCGGGAACGCATCTGAGCTGGCTGACCTGGAACCATCCCAACATGCCCTGGGATGCCACAGAGCTGTGGGTCGCAGACCTGACTCCGGATGGGCTGCGGGCCCTGCGCAAGGTGGCCGGCGGGGAAGGGGAATCGATCTTCCAGCCGACCTGGTCGCCGGACGGCATGCTCTATTTCGTGTCCGACCGAAGTAACTGGTGGAACCTCTACCGCTGGCGCGGGCCGACCGTGGAAGCCGTGGCGGAGGTGACGGCCGAGCTCGGCACGGCGCAATGGACCTTCGGCATGTCGACCTATGCCTTCGAATCCGAGCGGCGAATCGTGTGCCAGGTCCGCTCACAGGGTGTTACGCGCCTGGCGATCATCGATCCGCAGGCCCCACGGCTCAAGCCGGTCGACATGCCCTTCACGGCGTTCTCGCCATACATTCAGGCCCGGGCGGGAAGCGCCTACGTCATCGCCGGGTCTCCGACGGATCCCATGGCGGTCGTTGCGGTCAATCTCGAAACCGGCCGGGTCGACGTCCTACGTCGCTCCGCCGAACGCGTGGTCGATCCAACCTATATCTCGGTGCCGGAGGCGATCGAATTTCCGACCGAGGGCGACGTAACGGCCCACGCCTTTTTCTATCCGCCGGTAAACCCCGAATTCACTGCACCGGCGGGCGAGCTCCCTCCGCTGATCGTTTATGTTCACGGGGGTCCTACGAGTGCGGTGTCGAACGCGCTCGATATCTCCGACCAGTTCTGGACCACCCGCGGCTTCGCCTACCTGGTCGTCAACTATGGTGGGAGCACGGGCTTCGGCCGGGAATACCGCCAGCGTCTCAACGGCCTCTGGGGTGTTGTTGACGTCGACGATTCCGTTAATGGCGCCCGCTACCTGATCGAACATGGGCGGGTCGACGGCAACCGCGTGGCGATCACGGGAGGGAGCGCCGGTGGCTACACCGTGCTACGAGCCCTGACGTCGACGGATTTCTTCAAGGCTGGGGCCAGCCATTTCGGCATCAGCGACCTGGAGGTTTTTCACAGCGACACCCACAAGTTCGAGTCGATGTATGACCAGAGCCTGCTCGGCCGGTGGCCGGAGGATCGGGAGATTTACCGCGAGCGCTCGGCAATCCATTCTGTCGATCGCATCACCGCACCCGTGATCCTGTTCCAGGGGTTGGAGGACAAGATCGTGCCGCCCAATCAGGCGGAGCTGATCGTCGCTGCCCTGCGCAAGAAAGGGCTCCCGGTCGCCTACCTACCATTCGAGGGCGAGCAGCACGGCTTTCGCATCGCGAAGAACATCAAGCGCTCGCTCGAGGGCGAGCTGTACTTCTATTCGAAGGTCTTCGGGTTTCCTCTACCGGATCCGATCGAGCCGGTGCCGATCGAGAATCTCAAACAGCCCGCTGGAACGACGTAAGCTCGGCCACACGTCGCTGGAGGTGCCCGCCATCGAAATGGGCACCTGGCAGACCTTCGATACGGCTGCCAACCGCACCCCGATCGTCGATGAGGCGCTCTCGGTCGGCATGAACCTCTTCGACTCGTCGCCGATGTACGGCCGCGCCGAGGAGACGTTGGCGCAGGCCGTAAACGGTCGCCGAGATCGCGCGATCATCGCCACGAAAATCTGGACGAGTAGCCCGACGGAAGGGCGCGAGCAAGCCAACCACGCGCTGCGTGTGTTTGGTCGCGTCGATATCTACCAGGTCCACAACCTCGTGAACTGTCCGGCGCAGCTCCGCATGCTCGAGCAGTTGAAAGGGGAGGGGAGGGTCAATGCCATTGGGGCGACGCACTACGACCCGGGCGGATTCGATGACCTCTGCGACCTGATGCGAACCGGGCGCCTCGACATGATCCAGGTTCCGTACAACCCGCGGCGCCGCGAGGCGGAGCTACGCGTCCTGCCGCTCGCCGCCGAACTGGGCCTGGGCGTCCTCACACACAGTCCGCTTCGCTTCGGTGTGCTCGACCGGCCGCCGAGTCCTGATGTGATCGAGTCCTTTGGTGTTCGAACATGGCCACAGGCCGTCCTCAAATGGATTGCGAGCGATCCGCGCGTGAGCGCCGTGCTGACCGCGACCAAGACGCCCGGGCGGCCGACCGAAAACGCGCAAGCGGGCGACCCGCCCTGGTTCGATCCCGATCAACGCGAGCGCCTAGGGCACCAGTCGCGGTGAAGTACAGAGCCCTCATCGTGTTGGCGGGGCTGGCCCTAGTCGCCGGCACCGGGATCCTTGCGCTGGG
>VBFR01000013.1 GCA_005889345.1 Chloroflexota bacterium | reverse complement strand
TCTCGTCCGAAGATCAGGGCGCATCCTTCGAGCTTTCCAGCGACTGAGTGAGGATCAGTCGGGGTCGCCCCCGCGCTACCTGAGCTTCACCTCTTGGGAGGCTCCGTTGCAGTCGAAGCCACAGACGAAAGCACTCACGGCGGCATCACCGGGGCTGAAGTTGCCCGGTACGAACACGCCAGCCCTTTGTTTCCTGTCGTCGCACGTCGGCTGAAACGTAGCGAAACCCTGGTTGCCATGGACATCAGTCATCCGCACGTCACCAAAGGTGCTGTAAGGGCCATAGCCTCCCGGAAAGCAGGAATAGGTGAGGTTAACGATCGCCCCGCCGGGGGCTAGCGCCGCCGAGACGATGTTGAGGGTAGTCGTATTTTTCGGGATGAAGCCCCCGCCAGCCGACGTCGCGGCCGGTGTCAGCGCGAGCACAACAAACGAAACCGTGATTGCAAACGCGCGCCGCAGATTTCGCGACATATTCGCCCCTCCTGTGTAACCTGTGGCCGGCGGGAAGCCCGGCACCACGACCCCTCGCAGCCCATCCTAGGAAGCGCGCCACTCGGTGTCAACGCTTGCAGGCGCCGAAACGCGCCGACACGATTTGAGCCGGTTCATAAACTGGCATATGGCGCGCGCGCGATCCGTCGCCGTCGTGATCGGCCTGGTCTTGATCTCGCTGCTGGTAATCGGCGGCGCTGCGATCTGGACGGGCGTGCACAACGTCGCGCCACGGACGAGCTTGAGCGATCTGGTCGAGCTCATTCATCCGGGCGCCGGGGGAGATGCGCTCCGGGTCAAGCTCGAGCGCGACCGGCGCATCAACCTGCTGCTCATGGCACGTGGGGGCGCCGGGAGTGACAACCCGTACTTCACCGACAGCATGCTCGTCCTCTCGGTGCAGCCGCGTTCGCGGCAGGCGGTCCTGGTTTCGTTGCCGCGCTTCCTGCTCGTCCAGATTCCGGCACTGACAAGCGGGGACGTTACGGGCAAGCTCTACACGGCCTTTGACATCGGAGCAAAAGTGGATGACGCTGGCCTTAGGCCCACCTGGAAGACGGCCACCGGGGCCGGCGATCTTGCCGCGGCGACCGTGAGCGATGCGACCGGCTTGTCGATCGACGGCTGGATCGCCATCGACATCGGTGGCTTCCGCACGATCGTCGACGCCCTTGGCGGGATCGAGGTCCAGGTTCCGGCGCCGCTGGACGACCCCCGATACCCTATGGACGAGACCAATCGTCGGATCCACATCCATTTCGATTCCGGCAAGCAGGTCATGAGCGGTGAACGCGCGCTCGAGTATTCACGCTCGCGGCTGAGCACATCGGAGGCCGACCGCTCGGCGCGCCAGGAATTGGTGTTGCTTGGCATTCTGCAACGGCTCCGATCCTTGCAGGCGGGGCCCGGCGACCTTGCCGTGCTGAGCGCGCTCCAGGGTCGCCTGCTCACCAGCCTGCGGCCGGGGGACGCGCAACCGTTGGCCAGGCTGCTGGGATCCATTTCACTCGGGGGGATACATCGGGTGACGGTCGATGCGAACAACTTTGTAAATGACGTGACCGTGGCCGGGGGGAGCGAGCTCGCGTTGCCGCGGGACCCGACGTTTGGCGCCCTTAAGCACTTCCTCGCGCTGGCGCTGCCAGACCAGCGGCTGCTGGACGCCCGGGTGCCGGTGATCGTCTCTGACGGCAGCAATGCGTTCAAGCTGCCCGCCGGCCAAACGCCGGCGAGCATCGAGGTGCATTTGCTTTCCGATCTCGGCTGGAACGCGATGGTCGGGCCGGACCATCGCGCCATGACCGTCGCCCAAACCCAGCTCCTCGTCGGCACTACCGGTCCGGCGCTCGCCAGCGGGCAATGGATGGCAGACTATTTCGGCGCGCTGGTGGCCGGCCCACCCGCTGCGGGGACGGGAGTACAGGTAATCCTTGGATCGGACTACACGCGCCGCGTCTTCCCCACCCCTTAGTAATCCGGAGCGAGTTGAGGCCTGACCTGCGACGCGCCTTACCATCAGCCGGTGCGGCAGATCGACCTGAACGCCGACGTCGGTGAGGGAGATCCCGAAACCGACGACGCTCTGCTTCGGCTGGTGACGTCAGCCAACGTCGCCTGCGGACGGCACGCCGGCGACGCGGAGATGATGCGGGTGACGGTGGCGATCGCCCGGCGGCACGGGGTCGCCGTGGGCGCTCACCCGGGTTACGCCGATCGGGAGGGATTTGGCCGGCGCCCGATGCAGCTGACCGCCGCGGAAATCAACCACCTCCTCGTGGACCAGCTCGGGACCCTAGGTGCGATCGCCCAGGCCGCGGGTATCGGCCTGCATCACGTCAAGCCGCACGGCGCGCTCTACAACCAGGCCGAGTCCGACGCCGCGCTCGCCGCAGCGATCATCGCCGCCGTTCGGGCATTCGACCCCGCGCTTCGCCTCGTAGGGCGTGCGGGCTCGGCGATGGCCCGCGCGGCGAGAGAAGTTGGGCATCCCTTTACGCCCGAGGCCTTTGCCGACCGCCGCTATCGACCGGACGGCACGCTGCTCCCACGGTCCGAGGCGGGTGCCGTGCTGACCGATCCCGAGGAGGTGGCGCGCCAGGTTCGGTCGCTGGTCACTAACGGTGAAGTTGTGGCAAGCGACGGCAGCCGCGTGCCGGTTGCGTTTGAAACCCTGTGCCTTCATGGGGACACACCTGGCTCCAGCGTGCTCGCGGCTCGCATCCGCCGGCAATTGCACGCGCTTGGGGTGAGCGTCTCCGCGCCCCGTTCGCCGGGCGCCGATATCATCCCGCCCTGATCGGAGTCCTGATCCTATCGGTCGCCGGCTCGGCCATCCTCGGCCACCAGCTGGGATCGTCGACCGCGAAGCCTTCAACCACGCCTGCGAAGCAGCTCACGGTCGTCGATCCCTACGAGGCGGGCGGCACCTGGTACAAGGGCAACCTGCACGTCGCCTCGGTGCGCGGCGTCGGTAAGGACCTGCCGAAGGTGCTGGGCGACTGGTATGCGGCGCATGGCTACGCCTTCCTCGGTATCAGCGACATGAACACCTATACCTGGCCGGAGGAGTACGGCAACCGTGCCCTTCCGGGTTTGCCGACCGTGGACGCGACTTACCCGTTCGCC
The DNA here is from genome assembly GCA_005889345.1 of Chloroflexota bacterium. Taxonomy (GTDB): domain Bacteria; phylum Chloroflexota; class Dormibacteria; order CF-121; family CF-121; genus CF-13. Next base: position 1,323 of record VBFR01000013.1, on the reverse strand, counting down.
GATGTGCTGGCGATCGGCATCGATCACTGGCGGCCGGCGCAAACGCTGCAGGCTGCGATCGACTGGATTGCCGCCGATGGCGGACTTCCCGTTCTCGCGGCGCCTCTATCGCCGGCGAAGCCGCAGTCGCTGATCACCGTCATGGGTCTTCAGGGCCTTTACGGACTGGAGGTCTACGATGCCCGGCTGGCGCGTGGCGACGCGGGCGGTGCCGATGCCTCCGCGTTGTGGGATCGACTTCTCTCCGCTGGAAATCGCGTCTTCGCCTTTGCCGGTGACGATGCCACCGGCGTGAACGATCCCGCCATCGGCGGCGCCTGGATCACCGTGCTCGCCCCGACGGACGATCGCGATTCACTGCTGAGCTCGCTGCGACGCGGAGCCTTCGTCGCATCCAGCGGCGCCGAGTTCACCAGCCTGCGCGTTGCCGGGTCGACGATCACCGCCGAGGCGTCGCCCGGGTCCAGCTTGCGCTTCATCGGCCGCGGCGGCCGGCTGCTGCGAGCCGTCAGCGCCAGCTCGGGGTCCTATCGCGTCACTGGTAATGAAGGTTATGTCCGCGTCGAGGCGATCCGCGACGACGGTGCCCGGGCCTGGAGTCAGCCCTTCTTCATCAGCTGGCATTGACCTAGCGCAATTCCGTTGAAGCCGTCTGTAACTGCGGCGTCGGGCTGGCGCCCAGCACCGTCGTGAACTTCCAGACGGTGTGGCCGGCCCTGCCATTAACGGTGTAGGTCAGGTCCGCGGTATAGGTGGTGCCGGCTTTGAGTGGGACATTCGCGAGGTACGCAAACGAGTTCTCCATATCCGGGTCGCTCGGCCGCAGCGTCACCCCGGGCAGGTCCGTGCCCGACGGATCGAGGAAGTGGAAGGCGCCGATCGTCACCTTCGCGTTGCGATCGAACGTGGCGGTCACCGGGTAACCGATTGGATAGCTGGCATTTGGCGCGGGGTCGGGGATTTCGTTGCCGTTGAACGCAATCGGCACGTTGGTCTGGTTGGCCGCGGGGTAGAGGATGACCCGGCCCGTCGTTTTCTCGCGATAAGACAGGTCCATCACCTGGACAGTCAGCGGCCCCAGGTACGCGTCGCCATAGCCCAGTTCCACCAGATCCGCGCGTAGCATCGGAAAGCGGTGGTAAACGGAGTCGATCCAGTCCGCGACCGCGCCCACCGGTTCGGTGCGGTGGGTTATGACCTCGCCCATCGACGGGATCTGATAGCCAAAATGCTGCGCGCGGGTCAGCACGTTGTCTCCGACGTAGCCCTGCCCGGCCGCCTCCTCCTTGTGGATCCCCAGGCCCTGAATACTGGGCAGCGCGC
>VBFR01000037.1 GCA_005889345.1 Chloroflexota bacterium | reverse complement strand
CCGGGACGCGGTGGAGCTTTATACACGGACCTACGGCACCCTGTTGCGGAGTTCCGGCGAGACCAAGCTGAAGGTGCTCGAGCAGTCCCACATCGGGATGCAGTCGAGCCTGCACCCGAAGGCCGGATCGGCGGAGCCGGACACGGGCGCCCTGATCTACGCGCTTCGCCGTCTGCCCCCCTCGATCACGGCCGTTCGGCGAATCGTGCTCGGCCAATCCGCCGACGTCTTCAAGCGGATGCTCGATGTCGATGTCGAGAAGTGGGAGATGCAGAGCGCGCCCGGGCGGCGCCGTCGCTACTACTTCGACGGCAAGGAAACGCTTGCCGTTTACATCGCCAGCCCATCCGATATCGACGACGTGATCCCACAACTGGTCGCGCTCCAGATCGAGTGGAACAAGCTGCACGCACTGCTGAGCGCGGAGGACTTGGGCCCAGCCACGGAGGTGACCGACCAGTTCCAGGTGCTGCAGCGACTGGGAATTTCGGAGGACGACGCGCTGCGGCTGGTGGAAATCTGGAGTGACCTACTCGAGCCGCTGCGCCGAATCCAGGCCGAGGAGAAGGACTTCCGCGTCCGGATGCTGGGTGGCACGCAGATCGGATACATCAAGGCGACCCGCCGCTGGTGGGAGCCGATTGAATCACTGATGCAGCGCCAGAGCGTGCGCGACCGACCGGTCTATTTCGTCTCGAGTAACACGCACAGTCTCGTCAACCTGCTGAGCGGATCCGCGCGACGGCACCAGGGCGAAATCGTCGAGTACATCGAGCGAAGCAACAACCTGGAACTGGTCCCCGAGCTGCGCAAGCTGCGGCAGGGTCAGTCGCGCGGCAACTGGGACAACTTTCTCTATTACGCGGCGCGCTCGTATTACGGGCAATCGCCCGAGGCGGGTCAGCGCCGAGCCCTCCGTACGGCGGAAGAAGAGGAGCGTGGCATCTTTTTCCTTCCCAGCCAGGCCGGCCTCGACGTCGCCGCCCAGGTGATCATCCTCGACCGGCTGGTGGCGGCCGACCTCGATCCGCGCTTGGGGAGCCCACCGCCCGATCGGTTGGAGCGCAGCCCGGCTGTGCTGATCAACGTCAACTATCCGCTCGGGCTGGGTGCCTACAACGTCCTGCGGGAGGTCGCGGAGAGCGTCGGGACGTTGCGCGGCGTCTACGTGCTCGGCAAGGCGGCCACGCTCAACGGCAGCATCGGCGACATCATGATCCCGAACGTCGTCTACGAAGAACACTCCGAAAATACCTACTGGCTGGACAACTGCTTCAGTTTCAACAGCGTGGCGCCGTTCCTGGTGTACGGCGCCGCGCTCGACAACCAGCGCGCGGTCACGGTTCGTGGGACCTTTCTGCAGAACCGCGGGTATCTCGACTTTTACCACCGGGAGAGCTTTACGGTGGTCGAAATGGAGGCGGGTCCGTACCTCAATGCGCTCTACGAGGCCGCCGAATCATCGCGCTATCCGACGCGCGAGAACATCAACTTCACCAAGCTGCCCTTCGATTTCGGCGTGGTGCATTACGCCTCAGACACGCCCTACACGCAGGCCCGCACGCTGGGCGCGCGCGGACTTTCTTACTACGGGCTGGATTCGACCTATGCGTCCTCGGTCGCCATCCTGCGGCGAATCCTCGCCCAGGAGCAGGTTCTTACGGCCGACGTTGCGACCCCGCGCTGGGCCGACGCCGGCGCGCGACAGGGCGCCTGACGTTTAGCGGCGCCGTAATGCGGCGCTGCTAGCCTGCGGTCAGGCTCAAGAAAATCCTGTCGTCCCCCTCCTCCCCACAAGGCCGCCCTCAACCAGCGGCCTTTGTTTTTGGGCGGATCTACGCGGCGCGCTTGCGTTTGCGGGGCGCCTTTAATCGAGACGCGAGGTCCTGCAGGGCGAGGTCGATGCGCCGCTCCGCGGGGTCGAGGTGCTTGGCCGTCGTCAGCCAGCGGCGCGCCGCCGTCAGTTTGTTCCGCTCCATTTCCGCCAGGCCGAGTTGCAACGCGTAGCCGGGATCGATTGGGCAGGCCAGCACCGCGCGCTCGAGCAAGGCGAAGCCGTCGTCGCGCATGTCCATTTCCCAGAGCAACGTGCCCAGCTCGAAGAGGATCTCCGGCTCGTCGGGCGCCGCATCGAGGGCTCTGCGATAGGCGAGCCGCGCTACCTCGGCGTGGCCCAGCTGGCGGTGGTCCCTGCCGATCAGGAACCAGGTTTGCCAGGCGCTCGGCGCCAGCATCATGGCGCGCGTGAATGCGGCGCGGGCCTCTTCGCGGTCGCCCAGCGCATCGCAGGTCAAGCCGAGGCGGAACGCCACCTCGGCGTTGTCCGGGTCGAGGCGCGTTGCCTCCTGGAGCACTTCCCGTGCCCGTGCATAATCGCGGATCCGATGGCAGAGGGTCCCCAGCCGCAGCCGTGGCAGGGCGTCGCCACCGGCCAGCTTGACCGCGGCCTCGAAGCGGACGCGCGCCTCGCGGACGTTCCCCTCCGTCTCCGCCTGCCGGCCGCTCTCGACCAGGCGCTCGATCTCGGGGGTCATGCCGACTAAAACAACGTTGCGCGGGGAGCGCTCTTACGCGCGGCTTATTGGGTGAGGAAGAGGAGTAGCTCGGGCTCCTCCATCTCCTGGGCCGGCAGCACCGGCGTGTACTTCAGCCGCGTGGCGAGCTTCATGGCGAGCTCGACCTTGAAGTCCACAGGAGTGAAGCCCTTGTCGGTGAAGATGCCAAGGGCACGATCCCGGATCACGAGCGCGGCGCCCTGCTTGCGCGCCAGGACGGTCATCATGGCCGCCCCGCGGCCGGTGCAGGCGCGAGCTGCGCGACCAGCCGGGCCAGTTGCGTTGGCTTGAACGGCTTCTCGACGGTCGCCACGGCGCCCGCTTCCCGGGCCCGCTGCGGCGTCGTCGTGTCTCGGAACTCGGTCATCATCACGACCGGGGCGCGCGGGGCGAGCACGCTGAGGAGGGTAAACGGATCACCATCCGGCAGGCTCGAGTCCAGCAGCACCAACTCGGGCTGGGTCGCCTCCGCGGCGGCCGGCACGGCAGCGGCGCTGGCTTCCCAGCGAACCTGGTGACCTTCCCGCTCCAGCTTGAAGACGATAATCGAGGCGATGTTGGGCTCGTCCTCGACGAGCAGGACGCGTGCCATGGGTCGCGGCACTAATGTTAGCGGGTGCCTGCAAAAGCCGCCAACATTCCTGCCATCTACCTCGCCCACGGCGCTTCGGGAGACGCGACGAGCATGCGGCCGTACATCAAGGCGCTGCAGGCGCGCAAGCTGACCGCCACCGCGATCGACTTGCCAAGGTCGAAGGCCGAGCGCGCCGTACCGGTCTTCATCGAGAAGGTGCCGGCGGGGGCGATCGCCGGCGGGCATTCCTACGGTGGTCGCGTTTCCAGCATGGCGGCGATCCAGGTGCGCTACGCGGCGCTGATCCTCCTGAGTTACCCGCTGCATCGTCCCGGCCACCCGCAGGACCTTCGCACCGAACATTGGTCGAAGATCGATTGCCCGGTGTTATTGCTCTCCGGAGAGTCGGACCCATTCGCGCAGGTTGACCTGCTCCGCGCCTCGGTGCGGCTCTTGCGTCGAGGGCAGCTCGTGACGTTTCCCGGCGTGGGCCATGGTCTGCTGCCGGTGGTCGATGCGGCGATGGACCGGGTCGCCGAATTCGTTCGCGGACTCAGATCCTAAACTGGCCGAATGTGTACCGCGCCGGGCGACGATGATGGTCCCCGTCCGGCGGCGGCGCTCAACGAGGAGGAACGAAGCGTGCGCGCCGGCGACGGCGCGGCCTTGCGAGAGTTCGTGGCCCAGCCGGCGAGCGGGTTGCGGCGGGGCGCGGTGCTCATCATCCACGACATCTGGGGCTACACCGACTTCTATAAGGACCTGGCCCGTCGCATCACCGAACACGGCCACGCCGCCGCCCTGGTCGATTTCTTTGGGCGCCAGGGCGATCTGCCGGAGGCGATGCGGGCACCGGAGCGGACCGGCACCAAGCCGGAGGCGATGGCCCGCGCGGTGCAGCGAGCTCAGCAGCTAAGCGACGAGCGATTCCTGGCCGACATGCAGACGGCCGTCGACGATCTGCTGGCGCGAGGTGCCTCGCGGGTCGCGTGCTGGGGATTCTGCATAGGAGGCCGCCTCGCCGACGTGTCAGCGGCACGGGTACGCGGGCTCTCCGGCGCGGTGGCGTACTACGGGCATCTTCAGGCCGAGGCGGGTCGGCTTTCGCCCTTGCAGCTGGCCGCCGAGATCCGCATTCCCCTGTTGGGAATTTTCGGTGGCGCGGATCCCAACATCACGGCTGATCAGATCGCGGCCTTCAAGGACGCCCTGACCACGGACAAGGAGATCGTCACCTATCCGGGCGCGCCCCACGGATTCCTCCGATACGGGGCGACAGACCACAGGGCCGCCATCGACGATGCGCTGCAGCGAACCTACCGGTTCCTTGACCGGGTCCTGGTTGTGCCCGCGAACGGTCGCTAGCCGGTGAAGCCCTCCGGCAGGAGCACCTCGCCGCTTTTGGTCTGGACGTAGACCTCCCAGTTGTAGTACGCGAGGAAGGCCCGCTCGCTGGCAAACATCTGCTGGGCGTAGAGCTGGACGGCCCGCACATAGAGCATGCTCGGGTTGTACGCGTAAATCGCCCGGGTCATGTTCGACGGGGCGCCGTGCGCCTTCAGGTAGCGACCGGCGGCCAGGATCGCGTCGTGCGGGTTGTTGACGTCGCCGTTGCCGTAGCTG
>VBFR01000184.1 GCA_005889345.1 Chloroflexota bacterium | reverse complement strand
CTGTTCGATCCGTTCGTCGATGGACGGTGCTTCGGCCATGATCCGCCGGAAGGCATCCGTCGTCACGCAGAACCCAGCTGGCACGCGAATGCCTTCGATCCGCGAAAGCTCGCCTAAGTGCGCGCCCTTGCCGCCAACGATTGCGACCTGCGTCTGGTCGATCTCCTGGAAACCCAGCACATAGCTGCCCATCCGTCCATCTTCCCTTCAGCCCCCTCGGGCCTCTCTCATTCCTACTGCCGCTCGCGCCGACCACCTGTGGGCCGCTTGTGGTGTGCAGTGTCCGCACACCGGAGCCCTTGCAGCACGACCCCCATCCTCAAGTAACACTCCTGAGCTTGGAGATGTCACTCAAAGATACTGGGGGAGACTGAGCCGAGTACGGGTCCGATCCCGAAACACGGAGCTAATGGAGAACGCCGAGTTACCGGGGTGCGAAGATCTAGCATGCCCGGATGGCTGTTCACCACGTAGAGATCGTGACGCTGGCTGCTTGCCCGACGGCGGTATCGCGCGGGGTGGCGAAGAGCTGGGAGGAGTTCGCTTCGCGATGGAAGCCGATGCTGGACGGCGTGTGGGCATTCCTTCGCCAGAACGACCTTCGCACTGACGGCCACAACGTCATGGTCTACCGGAATAATGTGCCCAACCTGGAGTTCGAAGTCGGAGTCCAGGTGGCACGGACCTTCGAGCCCGCTGGAGTGGTCGTGCCGTCCAGCCTGCCGCGAGGGCTGGCTGCTCACACGATTCACCGAGGCAACTACGCCGGTCTCGGAGAGGCGCACGACGCCATCGCCCAGTGGTGCCGCACCAACGGCCATACTCCCAGCGGGACCCGTTATGAGGTGTACGGCGACTGGGACGAGGACCCCGCCAAGATGCAGACCGACGTCTACTGGCTGCTGGAGAACTGATCGAGCCGCTCGAGGCACCGCGCTAGCAGTGAATGGCGCTGATCGCCACATTCCTTGGGGTCGCGTCACTGCTGATCCACCACAGATGATCGCCGATTATCTGTGTCCGTCCCCAGACATTGGCGGAGGCCAGCGGGCCGGAGACGTTGCACCAGCTGGTCCCGGCCGGCTGCAGGAGCATCCAGGTGGTGTCGTGAAGGGCGAGCAGCCAGCCGTCGGGCAGCAGCTGTAGATCGTTGAACATCTGCCAGGTGGAGTCGCTGGCCAGGGACGGAAGTACCACAGCTGACCAGTTCTTTCCGCCATCGTGGGAGATTCTGATGTGGAACTCCTCGCGGCCGGATACCGCGAGGACACGATGGGCGGTGTCAGCCACCAGCTCATCGGAGTCACACGCATCCAGCGACCGTGGCCAATCTGGAAATGACCACGTCTTGCCGTTGTCAGGCGAGAACTCGATCAGTTCCGGCGCACCGAACTTCGCACAGTTGTTATCCCAGACCCCCGCAAGCGCCACGCATGGATCCGTAACCGGACATGACGGGCTCGACAATACCCAGGTCCGCCCTCCGTCCGTCGTCTGCTCCACCACGAGGCCGCCGGGCGGCGTCGTGAAGCCGGGGACGGTCGCAACGAAGTACGCTTTGACGGCGTTCTCGTAGCGGTATCCGCCAAAGCGCTCAGCAGCCAGGCCGCTGGGAATGGGGACCGGCCTCCAGGTCGTCCCGCTGTCGGGACTTATGAGACCAATCTCGTAGATGGGTGGGATCCCCTCGTTGATTTTCGCTACGGCGAACCGGACGAAGAGGCTGGCGGGATGATGCGGGTCTATGGTTACTGAGGCGCAGCTGGGCAAACCTCCATCCATAGGCAACGGGGCGAAGCCCATGCCGTTGACGACCCGGACCGCGCTCTGCAGCGAGATACTCGACCAGGTTCTGCCGCCGTTCCAGGTCATCCTGATGCCGTGGGCAGCACAAAAAGCCAGGTGCTGAGAGTTGGATGGGTCAGTTGCAAGGGGCGCATCGCCGCTCAACTGGATATTGGTCGAGCGAATCTGACCAAGCGAAGCCCAATCGGGACCAGCCAGCGCCGTGAAGCTGGTTGGCGCGAGGAGGACCACGCTGGCGCCGGGAGCCTTGGCGAGCGGGCTCGGTCCGTCATTGCCCAGACCCTGCCTCAGTTGAAGGTCGTATCCCACGGGTGTCCCGATTTCTTCGGTCAGGGGAGCCCATCCGCTCACCCGCACAAGCGCCCCGGGCATGGCCGAAGCAGGCGACAAGCGCAACCAGGCGCAGGGCTTGCCGCTCAAGCACACCGCGGGAGTCGGTCCGCTGACGGTGAACGTCGCCGTCCCCTGGACGCGGCCGCCGCAGCCGCTCTCGTACTTCTCGGGTGGTCCCAGGCACTGGATCCCAACCTGTAACGGTCCCGGCTTCAGCGGTACCGGTCCCGCTGTCCCGAGCCACGGCACGGCGGGAATCCTCGCCTGGATGGCGAAGTGTCCGGCTGACGACCAGGTGACATCGACAAATTCCACCAGGCCAGGGCAGCCGACACACACCATGGCGTGATTGAGGCTTTCGTTGTTTGCGGCGGTTTCCGCTGAAGGACCGCCCTGCAGGTAGCCGGTGATGGTGATCACGGTCCCCGCCTCTCCGGACGCGGGGCTTACGTTGAGATCAACAGCTCGGTTCTGCGAGGGCGCAGCGCCTCCCTTTGACAACCAGCTCGCCAGGCCGGCCGTGTACCCGCCCGGCTGCATCGCCTGGACCCGAAAGCAGCCGGAAAGGTACCCATTGACGTCCTGGCTCACATGGAAACGGTCCGGGCCCTCCAGTAGCTGGTCGGCCGGGCAGTCCACGGAGGCAGGCGCGGCTGGCAGGTCGGTTAGAGCCATCGCTGGGCTGGGGTGGTCGGCGGCCTTGTGAGTCGGCGGCGCAACGGTCGCCGCCGCAACTGCGACCCCGGTCAATATGGCGGCCGCCAGCCCGAGGACCGCGCGCCGAACCCTCCGACTCATCCATCCGCTGCAACGGAGGCAGCCGCGAAAAAGTAACCAGCGGCCGCAGGGTCCAGGCTCACCATGCGGACGGCGGTGTTACCGTACCGGTCGCTACGACGGTAGTCGCCGGACGACTGCGAGAAGAAGGGTCGATCTGCGCCAAGGTTTTGGGCACATCCCACCAGACGTCGACCCCATCGCCGGACGACGGTGCCCGCCCCAGGACCGCGCTCAGCAGCGAGACCGCCTGGTCGCGATGCGGCATCGGGCCAACGACGATTGCCTGCACATGCCAGCGGCGCAGGTCATCACGGATCTGGCTGGCGACGCCCGCGTCGATCGCCGCCAGCGGTACGCTACCGTCGGCCAGACGAACGAGGGCGAACTCGGTCGCCGAGGGCGGCGGATAGAGCGGGTATGGGCTCGGCACGAATGCCTCACCTTCGGGCATCCGAAACCACATGCCGGCTTCCGCCTGCCAGTACATCGCGTTCGCGGTCCCGACAACGGCAAAGGGCGCAACCAGGATCACGCTGCCTTCTGAGAGCGCGTGAAGCGCCGACGGTCGGCTGAAAAATCCGGGAGCGCCCAAAGGCGACGTGAGAAACGGGACCGCTGGAAAGAGGGCGGCGACACTCAGCCCGACGGCCAACGCCCCGACCAACCGGGGCCGCCAGCCCGCTGTGACCATGGTCTCGCCGACGAATACTGCGACCAGCAGCCCGACCATCAAGAACACCACCAGACTGAACCGGACGGGGAGGATCTCATGAAGGAGAGGAATCGCGCTCGTTAGCGCCCACGGTAGTGGCAGGTGCGTGTCCGCTCTCGCCACGTGCAGGGTATCGCCGAGCGAGAGCAGGGCAAGAGCTCCACCGGCGATGGCCGCCCAGCGAATCACGGGCAGGTGCCAGGTTCGCCGAATCGCGAGGGCGAGCAAGGCGATCAGAGGAAGACCGAGGTACGCTGTCTGCTCGCCAAAGCCCGCCAGGTGGTCGGAGATGCGCGTTACCGCGGCCGGCGCAATCATTTGTGCATGAGTGGGCAGGAGGAAACTGAGCAGGTCGCTGACGTAGTAGTTCGATGGCTGGAGCGGCCCATGAACGCGCTGCGGGCCGAAGAACTGGACGCCCAGAGGCACGGCAGCCACGACCAGGAACACGACGGCGGCCAGACCCAACGCAGGCAGAGCCGGTTGCAGGCGCGACCACACGGCTTGGCGATGCAGCAGGCCGGCAACGATCAGCCCGACCGCGGCGGCCACGGCCACGATAGCCAGCACCTCCTCCGCGGTTAGCAACTGTGTGGCCGCGAGGGCACCGAGCGCAACGCCGATCCAGAGACTCCGCCGGCGCCTGACGAACAGCTCATCGAGAAGCAGCAATGCCAAGGGGGGCGCCCACGCCATCGTCAGGTGCGCGTGACCAAGGGACTGGCTGATCATGAAGGGCGAGAAGGCATAGAGAGCACCGCCGAAGAACGCGGCCAACCGGTTGCGCGCGTAGCGCGAGATGGCGAGGTAGGCACACCATCCCGAGAGCGCGGGGCCGAGCGTGGCCAGCAGGTTGTACGCGACCATCGGACCGGCGGTCAACGTCACCGGCGCCAGCAGGACGCTCGGCAGCGCAATCGACCCGTTCCACATCAGGTTGACGCCGTCGGGGTAGTCCAGGTACGTCGTGAAGAGCGGGTTCCAGCCATGCGAAATCGCGTGCGGGAACCAGCGGATGAACCAGCTGGAGAAAAACGGGTCGCCGCCGCCTCCGCCGACGGTTCGCAGCCCCGGGGGGAGCCAGACCGGTAGGAACAGCAGGAAGGCCAGGAGGAGATACGCCGCCAGGGCGGCTGACCAAGGAGGAACCCGGCGTCCGAACGATCTCACTGGTGCTGCAACGGACGCACAGGGGCGAGTTGGCACCCCGAAGTCCGGGTTCGGCGCTAGGGAGCTAGCTCGAGACCGGCAGCTCCTTCTTCAGCTGCTCGACCGCCGCCCGCTGCAGCCGCGACACGTGCATTTGGGAGATTCCAAGCCGCTTGGCAACCTCGGCCTGGGGCAGCTCATCGACGAAGCGGAGGTACATGATCCGCCGCTCGCGTGGCGTCAGGTGACGCATTGCCTGGTCGAGCAGGTCCTGGAGTTCGACCTTGTCGAGGTTCTCGTCCTCCCGCCCTAGACGCTCGGTGAGCTGGAGGCCGTCGTCGTCCCTGGGCGCAGGTCCGGTGGACTCGAAGGGGATGGTGCGCTGCGCCGGGCTTGCCTCCATCGCCTCCAGCACATCTTCCGGCGGCAGCTCGAGTTCTTTGGCGATCTCGTTCACCGACGGCTGACGACCAAGTTTTGCCTGCAACCGCTGTGAGGCAACGTCGGCGCGCTGCATCGTCTCCTGCAGCCGGCGCGGCACTTTGACCGCCCAGCTCTTGTCCCGGAAATAGCGCTTGATTTCGCCCACGATGGTCGGTGTGGCGAAGGTCGAAAACTCCAGTCCGCGCTGCGGCTCGAAGCGCTCGATCGCCGCGAGCAGGCCAATGTAGCCGACCTGGACGATGTCCTCGAGCGGTTCGCCGCGGTTGCTGAATTTCTTGGCGAGGAAGATCACCAGGTTGTTGAACAGCTCAACGAGTTGCTGGCGAACCTCGGGATCCTTGGTCTTCTGATACTTGAGGAACAGGCGCCGAACGAGCTCTCGATTGGGTCGGACGGTCGACGGCGAAGCCGCTGGCCGGTCTACTCGATCAGGTATTTGACCATCCTCATCCGCATGCTTCCAGTTTGGTTGTCCACCTGGTAGCGGAGTTCATCGACGAAGAGCCGGATCATGTTCAAGCCAATGGTTTCATAGTCGAGCTCCGCTTCGCGCTGTGCCCGGCGCACGGTCTGCTGCTCGACCGCGCGCGGTGGGACGCTCCGCACCTCGACCTCGAGCCGACGGGGCCGGCTCTTGAAGATCAACTTTAGCTGCCCGTTACCACTCCCCCACTGCTGGGTCGCGGCGGCGATAGCACTCTCGCAGGCCTGGGCGATCGCGATGTTCAGATCGTCGATTTCCTGTACCGAGAACCCGACCACCAGGCCCAGGGAAGCGGCGGCACGCTTGGCGACGACGATGTAATCGCCGACCGCCGGGAGCTTCAACTCCGTGAGGTAAGCACCCGTGGTCGGCGCCTCGTGGCCGGTGGTCGCGGGCTGGTGGCGGACTCGGTGTTCCCTCATGATTCCTCCCGATGCTGGCCGGCTGGTGATTTACGGCGGCGGCCGAGTCCGCCAAGCGCGTCGCGCACGCGATCGCGCCAACCGGTGATGGCGGCGCCGGTAGCATTCATCGCCCGGTCGGCGGCCGTGAACTTGTCGTTGACGCCACTGACCATGTCATCGATTTGCTGCAGGCTGTGACGCAGTTCCGGCAGCGCCAGCCGGGCTTCGTCGAGCGTCAGGGACAGAATGGCCTCGATCGTGCGCAAGCTGCGCGTCATGTTGAGGAGGATGAAGGAGGCAAAGATGGCGAGCAGGAGGAAGCCAATGCCGACCAGCAGCACGCCGACTTGCCACACCATCACGAACTCCTCTCGAGCTCCCCACTCACGGGATATTGCCGAAGTTGTACCTCATTCGCGGAGCCGTCAAACGTCGCTGACAATTGGCTACGCGGGCTGGACGCGCCGGGCCCAGCGGGTGGCCGCCCACTGCACGATGGCCAGCACCACCAGGTCGTTGACCGGATGCAACTCGCCCAGGACCAGGGGGGCGCCGACGCCGGCAATACCGGACGCCTCCCCCAGGAGAACGGCCAGCGCGCTCAGGCCAAGGCGGACGAGGTAGTGCGGCGCCCGTGGCGCAACCACGTAGGCGAGCTGTGTGCCCAGCAGGATGACAAGCGCGACCAGAACGAAGACCGGCGGGATCGGCACAGGCAACGGGGCGAGTGTATCAGCCTTCCGACCCGCCAAAATGAAAGAAGCCCGGCCGATTGGCCGGGCTCCCCATTGAAGTTGTTCGTTAGTCGTCGCCGCGGCGGACGGTCTTCGTCTTGGCCGGCGTCCTGGCTGCCTTCTGGCAGTCGTTGTCGTTCTTGTCGCCGGTCTTGTCGGCTTTTTCGACGTCGCTCTTCTCAGCTTTCTCGTTGCTCTTGCCCGCCTTGTCGTCGGTCTTCTCCGCCTTAGCGGCGATGCTCTGAGCCTGGTGATGGCCGCAGGCGTTGTCGCCCGTACCGGTTCCGGTGCCTGTCCCGGTGCCAGTGCCGGTGCCCGTGCCCGTGCCGGTTCCGCCACCCGGCGCCGGTGCCGGCGGTGCCGGCGGCGTGAACTCGACGGTCAACCCGGAAAGGTCGATCGTCAGGGCGCCGCCGTAGGGGTTGTTGTTGGTCAGCTGGACGCCGGTCAGCGTCTTGTTTGCCGTTGTGACCGGGACGGTCAGCATGTCGAGCACCGCGGTCCCGGTGCCGCCCAGCACCGTGGTCGTCCAGACCGCGGGCGACGTCACGTACGGCGTGGTTGGCGAGGGCGTGGTATCGGTCACCGAGTTGACGACACCGAAGGCACCGATATACCACTCGCGCAGGTTGCCGCCGACGGTCAGGGTCGCGGTCTGCGTCGTGCCATCGCTGAAGGTCAAGACGACAGTGCCGACCGGGGTGCCGGCCAACCAGCTGTTGGTGTTGGCGCTATTGAGCAGCAGGTGTACGGCTTTGGCGTTCTGATAGGAGCCCGCAAAATTTGTCGAGCCATTCGTGGCCAGCTTCAGCATGTTCCCGCTGGTCATGTCAAAGGTGTGGCCGCCCAGGGTTGCCTGGCCAGTCGGGACGGTCGCATACGCCTGATTCAGCGGATAGGTTGCCAGGGCGCCAAGGGCCATCGGCGCGTCCTGCGCGTGGGCGAGAACACTCGAAGCGGCGATCAAACCGGATGTGAGAATGAGTGCTGTCGTCGATTTCGTGTAGAGGGCGGCGTTCATGTCGCCTACTGTAAGTTGCGTACCTTACGCGCGAGATGGCGCGCATCTGGCGCTGCGTCACGGGTCCGAAAAGGCCTGGTAACCGTGCTAGTGCGCGTCGAAAACGAAAGAGGCTCGGCCGCCTGGCCGAGCCTCTCTTCGAGTTCCGTTGTTCTAGTGAGCGCGATGCCCGTTGTTCGCGTGCTTGCTGTCGCTGTCGGCCGGCGCGGCGGTTGCCGGTGCGGCGGCCGGCGCCTGCCACTTGGTCGACTGGCTGTTCTGCGCCGCCGGCGTGGTGCACGAGTTGCCCGGCCGGATGCAGTCCCCGCCCGGCTGCGGCGTCGGGACTGGCGCGGCCAACTCGACGGTCAGGCCGGAGAGGTCGATGGTCAGGGCGCCGCCGTACGGGTTGTTATTGGTCAGCTGCACGCCCGTGAGCGTCTTGTTTGCCGTTGTGACGGGGACGGTCAGCATGTCGAGCACCGCAGTCCCGGACCCGCCCAGCACCGTGGTCGTCCAAACCTGGCTTGAGTACGGGGTGGTGGTCGACGGGGTGATGTCGCTGACACCATTGACGACACCGAAGGCACCGATATACCACTCGCGCAGGTTACCGCCGACGGTCAGGGTCGCGGTCTGCGTCGTGCCATCGCTGAACGTCAGGACAACGGTACCTACCGGCGTGCCGGCCAACCAGCTGGTGGTGTTCGCGCTATTCAGCAGCAGGTGGACCGCCGTCGGATTCTGATACGAGCCCGCAAAGCTGGCCGAGCCATTGGTGGCCAGCTTGATCATGTTCCCGCTGGTCATGTCAAAGGTGTGGCCGCCCAGGCTTGCCTGGCCGGTCGGGACGGTCGCGTACGCCTGATTGAGCGGGTAGGTTGCCAGCGTGCCCAGGGCCATCGGCGCGTCCTGCGCGTGGCCGAGAACACTCGAGGCGGCGATCAAACCGGAAGCGAGAATGAGTCCAGTCGTTGATTTGGTGAAGAGGGCGGCGTTCATGTCGCCTACTGTATGTTGCGTACCTTACGCCCGAGATGGCGCTGATCTTGCGCTCCGTCACAGGCCCGCAAAAGGCCAGTTACCGATTCGATCGAAACGTCACTGCGGCCGTTTCAGGGGCGGCCGAAGCAATTCCAGCCCGACTTCACGGAGTTGTTTCGCATCCGCGGGCGCCGGCGCATCGGTCATCAGCTCTTCTGCTTGCTGGTTCTTGGGAAAGGCGATCACCTCCCGGATCGTTTCCTGGCCGGCCGCCAGCATAACGACGCGATCGAGGCCATACGCGAACCCGCCGTGCGGCGGCGCGCCGTAACGGAACGCCGTCAGAAGAAATCCAAAACGCTGTTCCGCCTCCTCGCGCGAGATGCCCAGTCCCTGAAAGACTCGCTGCTGCAACTCGGGGTCGTGGATCCGGATGCTGCCCGAGCCAAGCTCCGTGCCGTTGAGCGCCAGGTCGTAAGCGCGTGCCTGCACCTTGAGCGGCTCGCTGCTCAGCAGCTGGAGGTCCTGGGGCCGCGGCGAGGTAAAGGGATGGTGGGCCGCGGTGATCTCGCCGGTTTCCTTGCTGCGCTCGAAGAGGGGAAAGTCGGTGACCCAGACGAACTCGAAGGACCCCTCCTTCACCAGGCCCAGCATTCGGGCGGCGGCTTTGCGCACGGCCCCCAGTGAGGCCGACGCGATCTCGACCTGGTCGGCGACCGCAACGACCACGTCGCCAGGCTCGGCGTGCGTCGTCTCCTGCAACTGGGCGAGCTCGGGTTCGCCGAAAAACTTGGCGATCGGCGAGCGCCAGCCCTCCGCCTCTCGATGCCAGAATGCCAGGCCCTTCGACCCCTCGGCGCGGGCGACCTCGGTAAGGGCCTCGATCTCCTTCCCACCGACCGCCCCAGCGATCCGCAACCCGCGGACGACCCCACCGGCGTCGAGGGCCTGGTGAAAGATCTTGAATTGCGTTTTCCCGAAGATCGACGACAACTCCTCGATCTCGAGGCCGTAGCGGAGGTCAGGCTTGTCGACGCCGTAGCGCAGCATCGCTTGCGCATGCGTGATGCGGCGGATCGGCGTCGGCACCGAGACACCGAGCACCTTCTGCCAGACGTGGGCGAAGCAGCGCTCGACAACGTCGAGCACATCGTCCTCGTTGACAAAGGACATTTCGAGGTCCAGCTGGGTGAACTCCGGCTGGCGATCCGCCCGCTGGTCCTCGTCCCGGTAGCAGCGGACGATCTGGAAATAACGGTCCATGCCCGCCACCATCAGCAACTGCTTATAGAGTTGGGGCGACTGCGCCAGCGCGTACACGTAGCCCGGTTTGAGCCGGCTCGGCACTAGGAAGTCGCGGGCGCCCTCGGGCGTGCTCCGGATCAGCACCGGCGTTTCGATCTCGAGAAACGCCTCAGCATCAAGGAAGTCGCGGATTGCCTTGGTCAGGCGATGCCGGAGCTGGAGGTTGCGGGCCATCCGGGCCCGGCGCAGATCCAGGTATCGATAACGAAGACGCACCTGCTCATCGACAGGGCTGTCTTCGTTGACGGCGAAGGGCGGTGGCTGTGCCCGGTTGAGAATGGTGACGGTGCGCGCCTCGACCTCGACCTCTCCCGTCTCGAGCTCCTTGTTCTCGGTTCCCGGCGGGCGCCGCTGAACCGGGCCCTGCACGCGGATCACCCATTCGGGCCGAAGCTCACCACCGGCCGCGTGCGCCTCGGCGTTGACGGGATCGAACTTCACCTGGACAATTCCGCTTCGGTCGCGCAGGTCGATGAAGATCAGGCCACCGAGGTCGCGCCGCCGATGCACCCAGCCGTAGAGGTCCACATCGCGTCCGACCTGATCGGCTCGGATCGCGCCGCCGGGCGTGCGTGCGGTCAGGCTCATGCGCCACCCAACAGCTGGCTGATTGTCGCCAGCAGGTCGCCCTCCGCCACGCTCGTCTGGGTTTTCTCCTCCATGTTGCGGATCACCACTTGATGCTTCTCGCGCTCCTCGGGGCCGACCAGCAGCGCCAGCCGGGCGCCGCGTCGCGCCGCCTTGCGCAGCTTCGCATCCAGCCGCGCCGCACCCGGTTCGAAGACGACGCTGATCCTGCGTGCCCGCAAGGTCGACGCCAGGTGGAACACATACAGCTCGTCCTTCGCCTCCAGCGCGACGGCATAGACGTCGGGCACGGGTGGCGTGAGGGGCTTGGTCTGTTTCAACACGATGGCGGTCCGGTCCATGCCCATGGCAAAACCCACCCCTGGCGTCGACCGATAGCCTAACGCGGCGGCCAGCCCATCGTAGCGGCCGCCACCGCCGAGCGAGTTCTGCGCCCCACCCAGGCTTTCGTGCTGGTACTCGAAAACCGTCCGCGTGTAGTAGTCGAGGCCACGGACCAGGCTGGGATTGAGCTCGAAGGGAATCTCTTCAGCAGCCAGTCCCTCCTGGACGATGCGAAACGCCTGCGCGCAGGGTGCGCAGAGATGATCGACGATGCGCGGCGCATCGCGCTTGAGCGGCTCGTCCTGCGGATCTTTCGAATCGAAGAGGCGCAATGGGTTGCGCTCGAAGCGTGCCCGGCTCTCTTCGCTCAGCCTGGCGAGATGCGGCCGGTAGTAGTCGCGCAGCAGCTCGCGGTATGCCGGCCGGCAGACCTCATCGCCAATGCTATTGAGGTGGAGTGAGACGCCTCCAATCTCCAGGCCCGCGAACCAGTTCCACCCGAGCACGATGGCTTCGACATCGAGGAGGGGACTCGCGTCGCCGATGGTCTCGATCCCAAACTGATGGAATTGGTGGAACCGCCCGGCCTGCGGGCGTTCGGATCGGAAGTAGGGCCCCAGGTAGTAGAGGCGTACGGGCTGCGGCTCCAGCTGCATGCCGGCATCGAAGTAGGCGCGTACGATGGGAGCCGTTCCCTCCGGCCGCAGCGTCAGCGAACGCCCACCGCGATCGCTAAACGTGAACATCTCTTTGCTGACGATGTCGGTTCCTTCGCCCACCCCGCGGACAAACAGGTCGGTCGACTCGAAGATGGGCGTCTCGATGCGCTGGTAACCAAACCGCCCCGCCACCTCCCTGGCGACCGCCTCCAGCGCAGCCCAATAGGGCTGGTCCGCGGGTAAAAGATCCTGCGTGCCGCGAGGACGTTGCGCGATCGACGCCATGGTGTCGAAGCTTAGCGAATGGCTTTGCGCGGTTCCGCGCTAGCTCGCCAGTTGCGTCTCGCCGGATGCCGCGTCGCTTCGAACCACCCGGTTGCGACCCGTGCGCTTGGCAACGTAGAGCGCCTGGTCGGCGGCTTGCACCAGCGCTTCGCGGCTGTCGCCGTCCCGGGGGAAGACGGCGATGCCCAGGCTCAAGGAGAGATTGGAAACGGCTTTGCCATCCAGCATGACGGCCTGTCCGGCGACCGTTCGCCGGATCCGTTCCGCGACCGCCACCGCCGCCCGGCTGTCGGCGCCCCGCAGCACGAGCACGAACTCATCGCCGCCGTAGCGGGCGACGAGATCCTTGGGCCGGATCGCGGGCAGCAGGATCTGTCGCGTCAGGTGGCGGAGCACTTTGTCTCCCGCGGGGTGACCGACGCTGTCGTTGATGGCCTTGAAGTGGTCGACGTCGCACATGATGATGGCAAGTGCCTCCTTCGTCTTCCTGGCCCGTAGCAGCTCGCGGTCGAGGTAGGTCTCGAGCTCCCGATGGTTCGCGACCCCGGTCATGGCGTCGGTCGTCGCCAGCTCCTTGGTCCGCTCGTAGGCCGCAGCATTCTCGATCGCGATCACCGCCTGGTTTGCCAGCGTTTGCAGCACCCGGATTTCGCTCCGTTCCAGCGGCCGTGGTTCCTTCATGTGAACGGCCAGCACACCGACGATCTCCCCTCCCAGGCACATCGGCACGGCGACGGTCCGCTGCAGGCCGATTCGCCGCGCCAGCGGCAAGGGGGAGCCGCGCTCATCAACGAGGTCGAGCTCCAGCACCTGCTCGGGCCGCACCACGCGTGGGGTGGCCACGTCGCCGCCCTGGCGGACCGCGGCCAGCTCGCGTCGCGTCGTGGCACCCACGATCACATCTGAGAACTGCTGCCGCCATGCGGCCTTGCGCAAGTGTAGTGAGGCATAGGGAACATCGAGGATCTCGGAGGTGGCGTGCGCCACGGCGCGCAACAGGTTGTCGGTTCCAACCGTGACCGCCGTCAGGGCCTGCGAGATCTTCTCCAGCGCGATGATGGCCTGGTCGAGACGATGGGACTGGAGCTCGGCCTTCTTGCGCAGGTCGGCGTTTTCGATCATCAACGCCATCTCGGTACCGATCGTCTGCAGCAGCTCGACATCCTGCTGGGGCAGGGTGTATCCGGCGGCCAGACCCGTGACCAGGTATCCCGCGTTGCGCTCACCGCGAATCAGGGGTACGACCAGGGCTCGCTCGACACCGGCGAGCTCGGCGAAAAGGCGCAGCGCGCGTCGCGCATCGGCGGGCAACGTTTCCGCGATTTCGACGCCGGCGGTCGCCTCGCTCGCAAACCCTTCTGCCAGCTTCACGGGACTCAGCCGCCTTAACTGGCCGGCGGCCTTAGGGGAGGCGCCGACGGTGGCGCGGACTTCGAGCCCGTTCGCCTCATTGCGGGCGAGCAACAGCGCCGTGTCGAGCCCGAGGGCCTTCAGGCTGACACCCAGGATCGCTTCGGCCATGGCGCCGGGCTCTGAGTGCTTCCCGAGGCCCTGGCTCGTCTGCGACAGGGCGGCCAGGCGGCGCATCTGCTCGTTGAGCGATCGGGTCCGCTCCTGGAGGTCCTGGGTCATGGTGTTGAAGGCGGTTGCCAGCTCGCCGAGCTCGTCTTTGCGCCTGACCTCGAGTCGTTTGGTCAGGTCGCCGCGCGCCACCGCCTGCGTACCGCTCACCAGCGCCTCGATCGGGCGCGTGAGTCGCAGAGCCAGAAGGTAGCCGATCAGCAGCAGGATCAGCACCACGCCCGCGAAGAGCGCCGTCATCTGGATCGCGGACTGCATCCCGGCCTGCATCACGCTCTTTCGGGAGACCGCGACGGCGAGGATGCCGGCAGGTACCTGGCGCAGGTAGAAGTTGGTGAACTGAAACTCATATTCCTGGGTGCCGACCGACAGGCTTCGCGACGCCGCCCGGCCCGGTGAGGCCAGTGCGAGGTAGGAGCGCAGGTGCTCGTCAATCAGGTCCCCCTTGATGCCAGGGACGGTGCCACCGATCAGCCGGCCGCCACTATCCATCAGCGCCACGTCGGCTTGGGCCTTGGCTTGCATCTCGCTGAGCACGCCGGCCAGCGGTGTTTGCACGAGGACGCCACCGACAACCTGGTCGCCGAGCAGCACCGGGCCGGCGGCCGACAGCGCGCTGGGCGGCGACCCCGTGTAGCCGATGTACTTGTCGCCGAGCGCGTCGTAGTCGCCCCTGAGCACGGGCCGCACCACCGGCTCGTTGGAGAGATCGGTCCCGCTCCCAAAGACGAGGCCGCCAGGGTTCGTGGCGTCCGGCTGGCTGATTTCGAGGATCGTCTTTCCGCGGGGGTCGAAGATCATGACGGTGCCCAGGCGGTTGTTCACTTCAAGCGGCACGATCAGCCGGCGGAGGGCGGCGGCGTCGCCGGCACGGACCGCCTGGTCGATCCCCTCCGTATTCGCGATCAGGCGGATCGCCGCCACCTGGCGGCCCTGGAGCTTGACCGCCGCGTCCAACGCCGCGTCCTGGGAGTGGACCAGCTGGTCCGCAATGCGGTTCTCCAGTGAGGTCGCGACCAGGCTGGTTGTCAGGTAGGTGCCGATCACGCCCAGGATCAGCATCAGGAGCAGGAACGGCAGGATGATCTGGGTGCGGATCCGCAGGGTGGGCAGCGTCAGGGGGAGGCGAAGGCGTGCTCTAGCCAATACAGTTCCAACTCTGCGCCGGGACGGAGTAGGCGGGACTGAGGAAGACCAGCTGATCGGAGCCACTGTGGACGGGAGTAAAGGTGTCGCTGGTGACGCCATGCAGGTTGGTGTCGCCGGCCGCCACCTGAATCGTGCCAGAGGCCCCGATGGTCCGGTTACCCTGGTTGTCGACGCGCACCCAATGGTAGGAGACCGTGCCACCCACACCGTTGGTGGTGAAGCCACCGTTGGCCGTGACCGTTGTTTGCGAGCAGGGGCCGCCATTGCCGTTCTTTGATTTGGTGACCAGCTCGCCAGCCCACTTGATCGCAAACTGCGGCTTGGGCGTCGCCGAAGGCGTCGGCGTGGGCGCGGGGGTCGGCGTCGGCGTGGGCGCCGGAGTAGGACTCGGCGTGGGCACCGGTGTTGGGGTCGGTGTCGGGATAGGCGTCGGCGTGGCTGCGACGCTCGGCGTGGGACTCGGCGTCGGGGTAGGCGCCGGCGCCGGTGTGGGTGTCGGCGACGGTCCGGGGTCTGGTGTGGACACGGGCGTGGCGGCCGGCCCCGGTTGCGCGGGGTCTGTCGGCGCCACCGGCCGCGCGGCCGGCGAGGTATTGATCGCGACGGCTGGCGGCGGCGCGACGACGAGCGCCGGAGCGACCGCGAGGCCGCCCGACATGGTGCCGTCGAGCGTCAGGTCCTGAAGCACCGCCGCCACCACGGTGTCCTTCAGCGGTTTGGTCTGCAGGCCGGCGTCCACACGGAGGTCCGCGCTCAAATCGGGAACGCGAACCCAGGCCAGGCCCTCCTTGGGTCGAAGGGCGACCATGGCGACCACGGCGAACAGCAGGGCAACTCCCACGGCAACGCCGAGGAAGCTCGCGAGCGCGCGCCAGCTATTCGAAGGGGCACCCATCGGCATTCGATGCTAGGCAGGCCGGGTTACGGCAACCGTTTCCCCGCAGCCGATCGGTTCAGCGTTACGAAGTGGTAACGGCCAGAGGGCTCAGTTGTGCGACAGGTTGCCTTCGCGGGCCACGGTGTGGACGTCCTTGACCGTTTCCAGCCGTTCCATCAGCCGGCTGAGCTGGGTGAGGCTGCTGATCTCGACGGTGGTCGAGATCACCGCCGTCTTGTCGTCGTAGACCTGGACTTCGGCGCCCGTGAGGTTGATCTTGCTCTCGGCGATGACGGTGGCGATATCACGCAGTAGCCCGGTTCGATCCCAGGCCTCGATCTTGATCCCGACGGGATAGAGCTGTCGGCCGCCCGTGTCCCAATCGACGGGGACGACACGCTCCTGGTTGCTGACGTTCATGATGTTCTTACAGCTCGTTCGGTGCACCGTGATCCCTTTGCCCCGCGTGATATAGCCACTGATCGGGTCACCCGGCACCGGCTTGCAGCATTGCGCGATCTGAGTGAGTACGCCGCGCTCGCCCTTGACGCGAATTTCGCCGGTGGGCTTGAACTGGGGGACCAGCGGAATGAGCGGGAACTCGCCATTGCCGTCCGTCTGCGGCTCACCGGCCGCCATGTACTTGAGCAGCACGGAGTGCGGGCTGACGTCGCCGTATCCGATGGCGGCGTAGAAATCATTGAGCTCCTGGAAGCGGAACTCCCGGGCGAGCTCCAGGACGCGCTCATCCCCAATGGAGGCTAGCGCGCGCTGCTGCATGCGCCGGAATTCCTTGTCGAGCAGCTCCTTGCCCTTGCTGACGTTCTCTTCGCGCCGCTCCTTCTTGAACCAGACGCGGATCTTCTGCGAGGCCCCGGCAGTCTTGACAAAAGCCAGCCAGTCACGACTGGGGCCGTGCGGGCCCTTGGAGGTCAGAACTTCGACGATGTCGCCGTTTTGCAACTGGTAGTCGAGCGGCACCATGCGGCCGTTGGCCTTGGCGCCGATGCAGCGGTGCCCCACCTCGGTGTGGATCCGGTAGGCGAAATCCACCGCGGTCGCTCCCGTCGGCAGGGCCAGCACGTCGCCTTTCGGGGTGAAGACGAAGACCTCGTCCCGAAAGACGTCGACCTTCACAGCGTCGACGAACTTCTCGGCGTCGAGCACCTCCTTCTGCCAGTCCATCAGCTGGCGCAGCCAGGCGAAACGCTGGTCCATCTTGCGGTCATCCTTGCCGCCCTCTTTGTAGGTCCAGTGGGCCGCCACGCCCCATTCCGCCGTGCGGTGCATCTCGTGGGTGCGGATCTGGATCTCCATCGGCTCGCCGCTGTGGCTGACGACGGTGGTATGCAGCGACTGATAGCCGTTGGACTTCGGCATCGCGATGTAGTCCTTGAAGCGGCCAGGAATCGGCTTCCAGAGTGAGTGGATGACTCCCAGGGCGCCGTAGCAATCCTTGATCGAGTCGGTCAGTACCCGGATCGCCGAGAGATCGTAGATGTCTTCGAACTCCTTCCCCATGGCGAGCTTGCTGGCGATGCTGTAGACGTGCTTCGGTCGCCCCGTCGTATCGGCCTTGATGCCGACGGCCGTCAGCTCGCGTTCCAGGATCTCCTTGATGTCGTCGACGGCGGTCTCCCGCTCCTTCCGCTTGCGCGCGATCTTCTTCACGATCTCCCGGTACTCGTCGGGATGCAGTTGGGCGAAGGAGAGGTCTTCCAGCTCCCACTTGATGTTCCACATGCCCAGGCGGTGCGCCAGCGGGGCATAAATGTCCAGGGTCTCCTGCGCCATCGCCCGCCGCCGGACCTCGGGCAGGGACTCGACCGTCCGCATGTTGTGGAGCCGGTCGGCCAGCTTCATGAGCACCACCCGGACGTCCTCCGCCATCGCCACGAGCATCTTGCGAACGTTCTCCGCCTGCGCTTGTTCGGGACTGTGGAAGGAGATCTTCTCCAGCTTGGTGACGCCGGCGACCAGCTTGCCAACCGTCGGCCCGAAGCTCTGCTCCAGGTCGGAAACGGTCAGGTGGGTGTCTTCCACGGTGTCGTGGAGGATGGCGGCCGCCAGGGTGTCGCGATCCAGCTGGAGGTCCGCCAGGATGGCGGCGACGCTCAGCGGGTGCTCGATGAACTTCTCGCCCGACAGCCGATTCTGGTCGTGGTGAGCACTGGCGGCAGCATCGTAGGCCCGCGACAGGACCTCGATGTCCTTCGGCGGCAAGTAGCTCACCCGGGTCAGTAGGTCGGCAAACTGCATCTCCGCATCCCTATTTCGTTGATGGCGGAATTATCCCCGAACTTCCGGGAATGAATCAGTACGCCTTTCCCCAGGCCACTTCCACCGTGGCGGGACGGCCGCAGACGGCGCAGGGCTGCTCCGGCCGGCCGGATGACAGGATCACCCGGGTGGTGGCCGTCGTCCGGTCCTTCACGGTGCGCTCGTCGTCCTCGCGACCGCACCAGGAGGTGACGGCGAAGCCGATGGAGGTCTCGAAGAAGCGCACCATGGCCTCCAGCGAATCGAGCCTGACCGTGTGCGCCTCGCGGAATTCCCGAGCGCGCCTGAAGAGCGCCTCCTGGACCTCCTCGAGCAGGGCCGGGATGGCGACCCCCAGCTCACCGAGGGGGACAGTTTGCTTCGCCCGGTTCAGGCGACGGACGACGGTCGCCTCGCCCTTGGCCAGGTCGCGCGGACCGATCTCGATGCGCAGCGGAACGCCCTTCAACTCCCACTCGTTGAACTTGAAGCCGGGCCGCTCGTCTCGCCAATCGACCTTGACGCGGATGTCCTCCAGGTCGGCGCGCACCTGATTGAGCGCGGTTTCGATCTGGCTCCGCTCCGAGTCGCCGCGGAAGATCGGGACGATCACGACCTGCACCGGCGCGATGCGGGGCGGCAGCTGCAGGCCGGAGTCGTCGCCGTGTGCCAACACGACCGCCCCCACCATGCGCGTGGACATGCCCCAGCTGGTCGAATGCGGATACTGCCGCTCGTTGGTGCGCCCGGTGTAGGTCAGGTCGTAGGCACGCGTGAAGTTCTCGCCGAAGTAGTGCGAGGTGCCCATCTGTAAGGCCTTGCCGTCCATCATCATGCCCTCGATCGCGGTCGAGTAGCGGGCGCCGGCAAACTTCTCGCTCTCGGACTTGCGACCCGTGAGGACCGGGATCGCGCACCACTCCTCGGCGATGCGGCGATAGCAGTCGAGCATCTTCGCGACTTCTTCCTCGGCCTCCGCCGCGGTCTCGTGGAAGGTATGCCCCTCCTGCCAGAGAAACTCGCGTGTGCGCAGGAAGAATCGCGTGCGCAGCTCCCAGCGAAAGACGTTGTTCCACTGGTTGGTGAGCACCGGCAGGTCGCGGTAGGACTGGATGTAATCGCGCAGCACCGTCGCGATCATCGTCTCCGAGGTTGGCCGCAGGACGAGGGGCTCCTCGAGGTCCTTGCCGCCGCCTTTGGTGACGAGTTGAAATTCCGGTTCGAAGCCGGCGACGTGGTCTTTCTCCTTCTGCAGGAAACTGAGAGGAATTAGCGCCGGGAAGTACCAGTTCTCGTGCCCGGTTTCCTTGATCAGCCCGTCGAGCGGATCGCGGATGTTTTCCCACAGCGCGTAGCCGTAGGGGCGAATGATCATGGTTCCGGCGACCGGGGAGTTGTCCGCTAATTGCGCTTTGCGAACGACATCGTTGTACCAACCCGGAAAATCCTGGGACTGTTTGCGAATCTCCTTGACGAAACCGGTTTCTGGTTTTTCCTCCTCGGCCATGTGGCTTAGGAGTATACGGGCCTACGACGCGAGCTTCTGCTCGTCCTCTTTAGCAATCGCGTCGAGTTCGCGAAGCAGCGCGGGCACCAGGTCTTTTTCTGCGAAGGTGCCAACGATCTTGCCGTGCTTGAAAAGGATGCCCTTATTCTTGCCACCGGCGATGCCGATGTCGGCGTGCTGGCCCTCGCCAGGGCCGTTGACCACACAGCCCATCACCGAAACATTGATCGGTCGCTTGATCTTCTTGAGCGCCTTCTCCACCTCGGCCACCATCGGCAGCATGTCGATCTCCAGCCGGCCGCACATCGGGCAGGCGATCAGGTTGGGTCCGGTCAGCTTTTCGGCAAGGGCGTTCACGATGCCATAGGCGACCTCGACCTCATCGACGGAGTCGCCGGCGAGGGACACGCGGATGGTGTCGCCGATGCCTTCCTCCAGCAGGACGCCGATCCCTACGGCGCTCTTGACGGCGCCGGTGCGGGGCGGACCCGCCTCGGTGACGCCCAGGTGCAGCGGGTAGGAGATCTTGTCCGCGATCGCTCGGTTGGCAGCGATCATGGTGGGTGGATCAGAGGCTTTCATCGAGACCTTGATCAGGTTGAAGTCGAGCGATTCGAGGATGTGGATGTGGCCCAGAGCGGCGTTGACCATGGCCGCCACGACTTCCTCGGTCGGCGGGCGTACGCCGGCGCCCTCTTTGGGACGACCCGGGAGTGAACCCGCGTTGACCCCGATGCGGATCGGCACCTCGCGTTCCTTCGCGCGACGGGTGATCTCTTTGACTTTTTCCGGGTCCTTGATGTTGCCAGGATTCAAGCGCAATCCGTCGACGCCGGCCTCCAGCGCCATCAGGGCCAGTGGCGCATCGTAATGAATGTCGGCGATGATCGGCAGCGGCGAGGCCTTCTTGATCTCCACCATCGCGAGGGCCGCCTCTCTGGTCGGGACGGCGACACGCACGATGCGGCAGTTCGCCTCCTTGAGGCGCGCGATCTCGTTGAGCGTCGCTTTGACATCTCGCGTGTCGGCCTTGGTCATCGATTGCACGACGATCTCGGCGGCACCGCCGATGACGACATTGCCGACGCGAACCGGAACCGACTTGCGGCGTGGTCTCATGGCCTCATCTCAACAAATCGTTATATGTCACCAGTCCGATCAAACCAAACAAGAGAGCGAGTCCGACGTAGTGGACGACCTGCTCGCGAGCGGGATCGACCGGCCGGCCGCGGACCAATTCCAGCACCAGGAAGGCGGCGCGCCCACCATCGAGGGCGGGGAACGGCAGGATGTTGGCGAGCCCCAGGCTGAGGCTCAACAGCGCAACCACGGCCACCAGTGACAGCGGCCCAGCCTGGGCGGCCCTGGCCGTCGTCTTCACGATGCCGACCGGGCCCTCGAGGCCCCGCGGACCAAGCAGGCCTCCCAACTTCTTGTCCGTTGCCAGCTGGTAGATGCCGCCCACGATGCCGGCGATGGAATCGCCGGTATCCCGGAGAGCCCGTCCCGCCGCGTCGACCGGACCCGGCTTGAAGGAATGGATGGCGGGATGAAAGCCGAGGATGTAACTGCCCGATGCCGGGTCGAGCTTTGGTGTCGCGGTCAAGGTCACCGGCTGACCGTGACGGTCGACGACCACCGTCGCCGGCGTGTCTCTGGCGGCATCGAGGGTGCTGCGCAAATCCTCGAACTTGTTGATCGGGCGGCCGTTGACGGAGCGAATCACGTCACCCGCCTGCAGTCCGGCGCTGCTCGCCGGGGTGCCGGTGTCCACGGCGCTGACCTGGATCGGCGTTTGGACCTCGGCCGCCCCGGCCGTGGTGTAGACGCCGAAGAAGATCAGAACGGGAAGCGCCAGGTTGAATGCCGACCCGGCGACGATGACCATGAAGCGCTGCCAGAGCGGATGCGCATTGAAGCTGCGTGGGCCGGCGTCCATGCTGCCGTCCATCCCGGCCAGCTTGACGAAGCCACCAAGCGGAATGGCACGGACCGCGTAGAGCGTCTCGCCGCGCGTCCAGCCGAGGAGTTGCGGACCGAACCCCACGCTGAATTGCTCCACCTTGATTCCGGCGAGCTTGGCGGTGATGAAGTGACCCGACTCGTGCACGATCACGAGGAGGCTGAAGATGAGGATGACGAGCGGTACGAGCACCACCGGGCTC
Source organism: Chloroflexota bacterium (assembly GCA_005889345.1). GTDB lineage: Bacteria > Chloroflexota > Dormibacteria > CF-121 > CF-121 > CF-13. The sequence continues at coordinate 64,556 of VBFR01000184.1, read as the reverse complement.
ATGCGGGCAGCTGGCTCCAGAGCCGGGTGGCTCCCTTGGAGGCGGCCCGGACATGGGCGCGCGCCCGGCGGTCCGCGGCGATCAGGGCATCCAGCGACAAGTCCTCGGCGGGTTCGGCAGCCTCGAGCGCGCGAGCGACCGAGGGAACGATATCGACGAATCGGCGCTGTCCCTGGAGGAAGAGCGCGACGGCTTCCTCGTTGGCCGCATTCAGCACGGCGGGAGCGGTGCCTCCGCGTTCCCCCGCTTCGCGAGCCAGCGCGACCGCCGGGTAGCGCACCGCGTCGAGGCCTTCGAAAGAGAGCTGGCCGAGGGTCGCCAGATCGGGTGCCGGCGCCACGCCTTCGAGCCGGTCGGGAAAGCTGAGCGCGATGGCGATCGGCAGGTGCATATCGGGAACGCCTAGCTGCGCCTTGATGCTGCCGTCGACGAACTCGACCATCGAGTGGACCACACTCTGCGGGTGCACGATGACATCGATGCCGCTGTAGGGGACATCGAAGAGGAAGTGCGCCTCGATCACCTCGAGACCTTTGTTCATCATCGTGGCCGAGTCGACGCTGATCTTCGGACCCATCTTCCAGCGGGGATGGGCGAGCGCCTCGGCTACCGTCACGCTCTCCAGCGTCTCAACCGGCCGCCGCAGGAAGGGACCACCCGAGCCGGTCAGGATCAGGCGGCGGATACTGCTCTCCTTCTCGCCCCAGAGGCATTGCCAGATCGCACTGTGCTCGCTGTCGATGGGAAAGATCTGGGATCCGTGCCGCCGCATCCGTTCACGCACTAGCTCCCCTGCCATCACGAGGACTTCTTTGGTCGCCAGCGCGATGTCCTTGCCGGCCTCGAGGGCGGCCAGGGTTGGGGCCAGTGCGGCACTGCCGGCGGCGGCGATGATCACGAGATCGACCTCGGGGTCACGCACCGCGTCGTCGATCGCGCGCGCCGCATCGCCGCCGTGAGCATCGGCGGGATGCGCCAGCAAGGCGTGGGCTTCCGGATGACGTCGAGCCAGCGCATGCAACGCGGCCGCATCGCTCCCGGCGATGAGCGCGTGGAGAGCAAAACGGTCGGGATGCCGTTCGACCAGGTCGCAGACCTGCCGGCCGATCGACCCGGTGGCACCGAGCAGCGCCAGGCGCCGGGGCGACGGACGAGGGGATCTCATGGCTTTAGTCAGGTTGGGCGGGATGTTCCCGCATCAGCTCAAACGCGTTGTCTACCTGAGTCATGCACCCGACCGGCCTAGGCGAGGTGCAGAAACGTCACGTAATAGTACACGACCACTCCCACGAGCAGGAGCGAATCAATTCGGTCGAGCACGCCACCGTGACCCGGGATCAGCTGGCTCGCATCCTTGACACCGGCAGTCCGTTTGATCTGCGATTCCACCAGGTCCCCCACCTCGGCGAAGGCGCCGATCAGCAGCCCGATGATCACGTTGTGAGGGAAGCTGATGTTGAGAAACAGGCCAACGATGCCGAAGAACACCGTGCTGGCGAGAAGTTCCGCGACCGCCCCCTCTACGGTCTTCTTGGGGCTGATTCGGGAAAAGAATCGGTGCCGGCCGAAGCGCAGGCCGGTGACCATGGCGGCCGTGTCGCCGACCCAGATCGCCCCGAAGACGGCGATCACATAGCCGAACCCCAGGTGATTGGGATCGGGACGATGTAAGAAGTAGAGCGAGAGGTAGAAGCTCAGGGTAAACGCCAGGTAGAGGCTTCCGCCGACCGCAAGCGCCCAGCGGGTCAGGCTGGCCCGCCAGTCGCGAACGAACACCAGCGTGCCAAGTCCGAGTACCGTCGCGGCCGCCAGCAGGAACCCGACGTCGGCCCAGGAAGGCAACCGTTCCCGCAGGAGCAGCGCATAGCTGAGCGGGAACAGCAGCCACAGCGGCGCGGGCGCGGCCATGGCGCGGGTCAGGTTCCAGTACTCGATCAGCGCCGCGCCGAGGATCACCGCGATCGCGGCGTAAACCCAGACCGAGCCCAGGATGAGCACCGCGAGCACCACCGCGATGAGCACCGCGGCGGTCGCGATCCGGACCACCATGTTCGAGCGTCGCGGTGCGGCTAGGGGCGGCTCCGCGGGCTTGGTCGCATCAGCGACCTCGATGGGGGACCTCCTCGGGGCGCGCGCCAAAGCGGCGAACGCGCCGCTGGTATGACGCGATCGCCTCATCGAAGTCGGCATCGGCAAAATCGGGCCACAGCGTCTGGGTGCTGTAGAACTCCGAGTATGCCGTCTGCCACAGCAGGAAGTTGCTGAGGCGCATCTCGCCGGCGGTGCGAACCACCAGGTCCGGATCGGGCAGACCCCGCGTGTAGAGGTGGCTCGCCAGGGTAGCATCCTCGAGCTGGCTCAGGTCGGCGCCCTCCCGCGCCAGCTCCCGGATGGCGTCGATGATCTCCTGCCGGCCGCCGTAGTTGATGGCGATGTTGAGAATCGCTCGGGCGTTGACCCGCGTTCGCTCGCTGGCCTGCCGCATCTGGTCCTGAAGCGAAGGCGACAGTTCCTGCAGCCGCCCGGAGAAGCGCAGCTCGATACCACGGCGTGCCAGTTCGTCCACCTCACGCCGGATGGTCTCCGAGAACAGGCTCATCAAGGCATCGACCTCATCCCGGGGCCGCGACCAATTCTCCGTTGAGAAGGCGTAAAGCGTCAGGACGCGGACGCCGCGCCGATCCGCGGATTCCGCGACACGACGGATGGTCTCGATCCCGGCCTTGTGCCCCATGACCCGCGGCAGCAAGCGCTCACGGGCCCAGCGGCTGTTGCCGTCCATGATGATCGCGACGTGTTCGGGCGGGGGCAACTGGCTCACCGGTGGTTCTGGGGGGTTAGACCTCCATGATCTCGGCTTCCTTGCGGGCGGCCATCTGGTCGACCAGGCCGATGTAGCGGTCAGCGACCTTCTGCAGCTGGTCGCCCCCGCGCCGGGCCTCGTCGGCCGAGATCTTTTTCTCCTTCTCCAACGCCTTGATGCGATCCATCTGCTCGCGCCGGATGTTGCGAATCGCGACGTGCGCTCCCTCCGCATAGCGTTTCACCAGTCGCGCGTACTCGCGGCGCCGCTCCTCGTTGAGGGGCGGAATCGGGACACGGATCAGCTGGCCGTCATTACCCGGGTTCAAGCCGAGCTCGGATTTCTGGATTGCCTTCTCGACCGCGCCGATGATCGTCCGGTCCCAGGGCTGAATGATGATCATGCGCGCCTCGGGAACCGTGATGGTCGCGAGCTGGTTCAAGGGCGTCGGATTGCCGTAGTACTCGACCGGAATCTTGTCGACCAGCGCCGGGCTGGCTCGCCCGGTCCGAATCGTGAGGATTTCTTTGGCGAGGGCGTCCAGGCTCTTCTGCATTTTGGTCTCGGCATCCTTGACATTGGCTTCGATCATTCAGGCGGCCCCACCAACGTGCCGATCGGCTTGCCCGCTACCACGCCTTCCAGGTTGCCGCCATGCGATAGGTCGAAGACGATGATCGGGATCTTGTTCTCGCGGCAGAGGGTGACCGCGGTGTGATCCATCACGCGCAGGTCTTTGTTGATCAGATCGAGGTAGTCGAGGCGCGCGAACCGCTTGGCCTTTGGATTGGTGACCGGATCGGCATCGTAGATGCCATCGACTTTGGTCGCCTTGAGCACGACCTCGGCTTCGATTTCCACCGCGCGCAGGGCGGCGGTCGTGTCGGTGCTGAAGTAGGGGTTGCCGCTGCCGGCCGCGAGGATGACGACGCGGCCCTTCTCGAGGTGCCGCACCGCGCGCCGGCGGATATAGGGCTCGGCGATCTGGTGCATGCTGATGGCGGTCTGGACTCGGGTCGGCTGGCCCCGATTCTCCAACGCGTCCTGCAGCGCCAGCGCATTGATCACGGTGCCGAGCATGCCCATGTAGTCCGCGGTGACGCGGTCCATGCCGCGCTTGCTCGCCGCGTCGCCGCGGATGATGTTGCCGCCACCCACCACGATCGCGAACTGGGTGTTGTACTTGGACTTCACCGCGATGATGTCCTCTGCGATGTCGCTGACGACATCGGGATCGATGCCGAAGACCGCCTTGCCGGCGAGTCCCTCGCCTCCCAGCTTGAGGAGCACCCGATTGTAGCGCGGCAGAGCCGACGGTTTGATCACTGCATGAACAGGTTGGACTAGCTGGCTTCTCCGACCTTGAAACGCGCAAACCGGGAAATCGTTATGTTCTCGCCAAGTTTCGCGATCGCCTCTTTGAGCATCTGGTCCACCGTCCGCTTGTCGTCCTTGGCCCACGCCTGGTCGAGCAGGACCTCGCGCTTGTAGAAGTCGTTCATCTTGCCCTGGATGATCTTCTCGATCACGGCCTCCGGCTTCTTCTGATCCTTCGCCTGGCCCTCGAAGATGGCGCGCTCTCGGTCGAGGACGTCCTGGGGCACATCCTCGCGCCGGAGATACTTCGGTTCCGCGGCCGCGATGTGGACCGCGATCTCATGCGCCAGGTGGCGGAACTCGTCGTTGCGGGCGACGAAGTCGCTTTCGCTGTTCAGTTCCAGGAGAACGCCCAGCTGGTGATTGTGATGGACGTAGGTGGCGATGATGCCCTCGCGTGCCGTTCGCGTCGCCTTGGCGCCGGCCTTGGCCATGCCTTTCTGGCGCAGCCAGTCTTTGGCCTTCTCGAGGTCGCCGTTGGTCGCTTCGAGGGCGCGCTTGGAGTCCATCATCCCCGCGCCGGTCGCGTCGCGAAGCGCCTTGACCTGGTCTGCTGAAATAGCCACGGCTATTTCTCGTCGTCCAGCGCTTCGTCCTCGTAGAACTCGGCCTCGTTGACGGTTGGCATTCCGGCAAAGCTCTTTTCCTCTTCTTCCTCTTCTTCGGCACCAAATTCGAACTCGGTGACCGGTACCTCGGGTGCGGCCGTGAGTTCCTCGGGGCTGATCAGCTGGCGCGCCTCGAGGGCGGCGTCGGCAATCTTCGAGGTGATCAATTTGACGGCACGGATGGCGTCGTCGTTCCCGGGGATGACGTGGTCGATCTCGTCCGGATCGCAGTTGGAGTCCGTAATGGCGACGACCGGGATACCGAGCTTGCGAGCTTCGGTGATGGCGATGTGCTCCTTGCGTGGGTCGACGACGTAGACGGCTCCGGGGAGCCGCTTCATCTCCGCCATGCCGCCGAAGAATCGCTCGAGCCGCTGGTATTCCTCTTCGAGCTGGGTGATCGCCTTCTTGCTGCCGGTGAATCCGCCGTTGTTACGGATGGCCCGGAGGCTGTTGAGGCGCTCGATCTGGCGCCGCATCACGGTGAAGTTGGTCAGCATCCCGCCCATCCAGCGGTGGTTGACGAAGGGCATACCCGACCGGCGGGCTTCCAGCTCGATCGATTCCTGGGCCTGTTTCTTGGTGCCGATGAAGAGCACCAACCGGCCGCCACCGACAACCTCCTTGACCCAGTTGGAAGCGTCGTCCAGCAGCTTGACCGTCTGCTGGAGGTCGATGATGTGGATTCCGTTGCGAGCGGTGAAAATGTACCGCTTCATCTTCGGATTCCAGCGGCTGGTCTGATGGCCGAAATGGACACCAGCCTCGAGGAGTTGCTTGAGCGTCACGAGTGGCATGCGAAAACGAACCTCCTGTTTCTACTTCCGCCTCCGTCATCCGGCCGGCGGACCTGTGCTCAGGCAACCCGTGGCCGTCGAGAGACGTGCTTATTTGCTGGCCAAAGTATAGCCGCTGCGTGCGAGGTTGAAACCCGGGTCAGGCCGCGGGAACGGTCGGCTTCTTGGTGCGCGGGCCGCGGGGCCGGGCGCTGGTACGGGCGGCCCGCTCCGGTTTGCAAGCGGGATAGTCGGAGCAGCTCTTGAACTCCCCATACTTTCCCTGGCGCAGCACCTGCGGCTTTCCGCATCGCGGGCAGGGATCGTCCATCAGGAGCTCGCTGGCAGCGGGCGGCGTGACCACCCGCTTGCCACCTTCGATGAAGCGACAGTCGGGATATCCGGAGCAACCGACGAAGCTGCCGAAGCGCCCCTTGCGGTTGAGGAGCGGCTTGCCACAGTTGGGGCAGACGCGGCCTTCGACGACGTCGGCCGGGTTGATCTCGCGCTTCACGTAGCGGCACTTCGGATAGCCGGAGCACGCGACAAAGGGTCCGCGCTTTCCGGTGCGGTTGACGAGCGGCTTGCCGCATTTCGGGCACATCTCGCCGGTGGGCTCCGGCGGCGGCGCCTTCTCCTGGCCCTCGCGGCCCTGGATGTAATCGCACTCGGGGTAGAGCGAGCAGCCGACGAACTCTCCCAGCTTGCTCATGCGGTAGACGAGACGGCCGTTGCGCCCTTCCTCCTTGCACTTGGGACAGTCCTCGCCGGTTTCGCGCATCGGCACCTTGACGCGCGCCGTGGCCTCGGCCTTGGTCAGCGTCTTGGAGAAGGGCGCGTAGAACTCGCGAACGATCGGCACCCATTTGCGGCGCCCTTCCTCGACGTCGTCGAGCTCCTCCTCCATGCCGGCGGTGAACGTTACGTCGACGATTTCCGGGAAGTGCTCGACCAACCAGGCATTGACGGTTTTGCCGAGGTCGGTTGGGGACAGCCGGCGCTCTTCCTGCTTGACGTAATGGCGCGTCTGGATGACCTCGACGGTTGGTGCGAAGGTGCTCGGCCGGCCCACCCCCAGCTCCTCGAGGGCCTTGATCAAGGAGGCTTCCGTGTAGCGCGGCGGCGGCTGCGTGAAGTGCTGTTCCGGCTTTAGCTCCCGCAGGTTGAGCGCCTCCTCAGCGGCGAGCGCCGGCAGCTCCTTCTCCTCGTCGTTGTCGCTGTCGCGCTCCCAGACGCGATAGAAGCCGTCGAAGACCAGCACCGAGCCGTTCGCCCGGAACACGTAGTCCGCAGCGCCGATGTCGACCCGCGTCTGGGCAAAGCGCGCCGGAGACATCTGGCTGGCCGTGAAGCGTTGCCAGATGAGCCGGTACAACCGGAGCAAGTCGGGCGTGAGAAATGCGCGGACCGAGTCCGGTGTGCGTTCGACGTCGGTCGGCCGGATCGCCTCGTGCGCATCTTGGACCGGGCCCTTCGCCTTGAACTCCACCTTGTCGCGGCGGGCGTAGGTCGGCCCGTACTGGTCGGTGATGAAGCGTCGCGCTGCCGTGCTCGCGTCGTCGGAGATGCGGAAGGAATCGGTACGCATGTAGGTGATCAAGCCAGTCGGTCCCTGGCTGCCGAGCTCGACGCCTTCGTAGAGCTGCTGCGCGAGGCTCATCGTCCGGTTCGGCTTCATCCGCAGCCGGTTCGAGGCGTCCTGTTGGAGGGTGCTGGTCTTGTAGGGTGGCGGCGCATTTCGTGTGCTGTCCTTGGTCTCGATCGACAGCACCTTGTAGCTGGCCCCCTCGAGTTGCGCGACGATCGCATTGACCTGGCCCTCTTCGGCCAACTCGAGCTTCTCGTCGCTGCCCTGCTTGCTGTGCAGGCGGGCGGCGAAGATGCGCTGTGGAAGATCGATCTTGGAGAGCATCGCGTCGAGCGTCCAGGATTCGACCGGAACGAACTTCTCGATCTCCTCTTCCCGCTCGCACACCAGACGGACCGCGACGGATTGCACGCGGCCGGCGCTGAGGCCCTTTCGAATCTTCTTCCAGAGCAGCGGGCTCAGCTTGTAGCCGACCAGCCGGTCGATCACGCGGCGAGCCTGCTGCGCGTCGACGAGATCCTGGTTCATCGGACGCAGCGCGTTGAGCGCCTTCTCGACTGCAGTCGGCGTGATCTCGTGCAACTCGATCCGGCGTGGGTCCTTCAGGTTGAGGACGTGCGCGAGATGCCAGGCGATCGCCTCACCTTCGCGGTCTGGGTCCGAGGCCAGGAGGATTTCAGATGCTCCCTTGGCGGCGGCCTTCAAATCTTTGATCGTCGATTCCTTTCCCGGAATCGTCACGTATTCCGGCTTGAAGGAATGCTCGATGTCGATTCCCAGGGTGCTCTTGGGCAAATCGCGCACGTGACCCATCGAGGCGCGAATGTCGTACTTGGCACCAAGAAACCGGCCAAGCGTCTTGGCCTTCGCAGGGGATTCAACGATGATCAGTGGGTTTGCCATGTCAGGCTCGAGAAGAGCGGGTGACCGACCCGCAGTCGCCGATTATATAGCCGCTCATTTCCAACAATGTCAAGCGCCGACTCACTTCCTTGACGTCAAGGTTCATCATGACCGCCAATTCATCATGATGGCGCGGTTCTACCCAATCAAGCAATTCCCAAACGGCAAAGAGTTCCGGTTCTTGCGGTGCTGAATCCGCGCGCGTACGCGCACGCGTGTGCGCGTGTACACGCGCCTGCGCTCGCGCGCGTGCGCGCGCGAGCGCGGGAAACTCCTCCAGCACGTCCTCGACGGTTTGCACGAGTTTTGCGCCGTCTTTGATGAGCTGATGACCGCCGATCGCCAGTGGGTTCTCGATACTCCCCGGGACGCAGAAGACCTCCCGTCCTTGCTCGCCCGCCATGCGCGCCGTGATCAGCGCGCCACTTCGCTGCGCCGCTTCAACCACCACGATGCCGAGGCTGACGCCGCTGATGATCCGGTTGCGCACCGGAAACCGACCGGGCAGCGGCAGCGTCCCGTTCTCGGCCTCGGTGATGACGGCACCGGACGCGGCAATGGCTTGAGCGAGCTCGGCGTGTTCGGGCGGATAGACGCGGTCCAGTCCGGTCGCCATCACAGCAACCGTTGGACTCTTCCCTTCCAGGGCGCCCCGATGCGCCGCCGCATCGATGCCGCGCGCCAACCCGCTGACCACTACCACTCCGGCGTCCGACAGGTCGCGCGCCAGGCGATGGGCGGTGCGCCGGCCGTAGGGCGTCGCGTGCCGCGAGCCGACGATCGCGATCATCGGCTCCGGTGGTAGCTGTCCCTTGACGAAGAGTCGCGCCGGTGGGTCGTGGATGTGCTTGAGCAGTGCCGGATAGTCCGGATCACCGAGCCAGACCACGCGGGTACCCTTCCCCCGCTCGCGGGGGAGAGTCGGGGTCGGGGCCGTCAGCCGCTCTCCCGGTACTGCAGCGCCTCGGCCACGTGCGCCTGCTCGATGTCGCTGCACCCCTCCAGGTCGGCGATGGTGCGAGCAACGCGCTGCACCCGGTGGACTGCCCTCCCGCTGAGCTGCAGCCGGTCGGCCGCGGCCTCCAGCAGCCCCTGACTCTGGGCATCCAGCGCGGCGTCGCGGCGGAGCTGCGGACCGGTCAACGCCCCATTCCAGGGGCCCTGCGCGCGGCGTCCCCGCTGGTGAGCCCGCGCCTCCATCACTCGCTCGCGCACGGCGGCGCTGGACTCGCCGACCGCGACGGTCCGCAACAGCTCGCCGGCCGCCTGCCGCGGCACCATCACCTGCAGATCGATTCGGTCCCGGATCGGGCCCGACAGCCGGGCGCGGTACCGCTGGCGCTCCAGCGGCGTGCACTGGCACAGTCGGCGCGGGTCGCCGGCGAAGCCACAGGGGCACGGATTCGATGCGGCGACCAGGATGAATCGAGCCGGGAGGACGGCGTGCCCGCGTGAGCGCGCCACCGCCAGGCGTCCCTCCTCGAGCGGCTGCCGGAGCGCCTCGAGGGCATCCCGTCGGAACTCCGTGATCTCATCCATGAACAACACCCCGCGATGCGCGCGCGTGACCTCCCCGGGTCGCGGATTCGCACCGCCTCCGCCCACCAGGGCCGCCGGCGAGATGCTGTGGTGGGGAGCCCGGAAGGGCGCCACATCGAGCAGGCCGGCACCGGCGGGCAGCATCCCCACGCAGGACGCGATCGAGGTCACCTCCACCGCCTCGCGCCGGCTCAGTGGAGGTAGGATCCCCGGCAGCGCCCGGGCGAGGAGCGTCTTACCCGTGCCCGGCGGACCTACCAATAAAAGATGATGCGCGCCGGCGGCCGCGACCTCCAGGGCGCGCTTGGCGTAGGGCTGACCGTGGATGTCGGCCAGGTCGACGTGCGATGGCGGATTGGCCGGCGGCGGCGGGGCGTCTGACGACGCCTCGAGTGGCGCGCCCGATTCCCAATGGGCTTTGAGCTGGCGCAGGTGGTCGACGCCCACCACCGTCGCGGCCGTGGCGATCTTCGCCTCGGCGACATTGCCGCTGGGCACGTAGAAGCGCCGCACGCCGAGTCGATCGAGATGGGCGACGATCGCCAGCGTTCCGCGGATGGCTCGCAACGTACCGTCCAGGGCGAGCTCACCAAGCCAGGCGGCATCGCCCGGCAGGCCGCGCTCCTCGCACGCGTTGACGATGGCGGCGGCCATCGCCAGGTCGAAGCCACTCCCCTCTTTCGGCAGCTGCGCCGGCGCGAGGTTGATCGTCACTTTGCGGCCGGGAAACTCGAAACCGCTGTTGTTGATCGCGATCTTCACGCGCTCGCGGGCCTCCTGGAGCGCGCGATCGCCGAGTCCCACGATGTGGAACCCGGGCAGACCGTCGGCGATGTTCGCCTCCACCTCAACCCGGACACCATCGAGGCCGAAGACCGTCCCGGAAAGGGCCCTGGCCAGCACCAGGGCCGATATTACACTAGTTTGTGTATATGCGTCAGCCTGTAGTCGAATGCTCCTGACGGGGTCCCGACGGTTCCGCGCTCGGACTGGCGGTGGTCTGACGACGCTTCAGCTCGCGCAGCGCCATGAAGCCCTGAACCAGGAAGAACAGGACCAGCAGCCGAAGCCAGATCCCCTGGATGCCGGCGATCGCGACGGTGGCGATGGCGTCGATCGCGTACAGTCCCAGGGCGATGCCCAGCGCCAACAGCGAGCCGCGCATGGTGAAGTAGCCGAGGACCAGCAGGATCAGGCCTTCAGCCGCGACCCCCCAACCGCTCCCGAACAGTTGCAGCAGGACGCCGACGCGGCCCAGTTCTGCCACCAGGCCAAGCAGCAGGGTCAACCCGCCGACGATATAGAGCGCGATGTAGGCGTTGCGGTGCCGGCTCCGGAGTTTCGACTCGTCGAGTGTCTTCGCCACCGTGATCCTCCCGTTCCCCGATGATTAGCTGACGATTCCCCTCCTATCGTCGTACGCCGCCGGATCATCACACAAGTGATGCAATGGAAAACCTCCGCCGCTCGCGCCCTCGGCTGGGTTACCACGCTCTCCTACCGGTTGAGCCACAACATCCACATCGGACCCGGCCTCCTCGGCAATGGGAGGCTCCGGATTTCCGGTCCCGGGCGGGTGGAATTCGGGGCTGACGTCAACGCCTGGTCACACGCCGAGGTCAACCGCCTGATCACCACCCGACCAGAGGCGGTCATCCACATCGGTGCGAGGTTTTTGACCATCTCCCCTATTCCGAGTCGCCGGTCGATCGCCGGCACCCCGGCCGGGCCCGACCGGTGGTCATCGAGGACAACGTCTGGATCGGCGGACAGGTCTCGGTCCTCCCCGGAGTCCGGATCGGGCGCGACACGGTCGTCGGCATCCACGCCGTCGTCTTTGACGACATCCCCTCGGGCGTAATCGTCGGTGGGAATCCAGCGCGGGTACTTCGCCGGCTTGATTCTGACGCCAGCGGGGATAATCGAGGCGAGTGAAGACCAACCCACCGCCTCCGACCTGCGATCAGTGCAAGCACATGCCCCGTTGGGAGCGGATCAACGGGCCGGACCAGTCCGTCCGGCTCGACGATGGGCGGGAGGTGACGCGCCGAGGCCAGGTCTGGGTCTGCACCCATTGCGGCCACCAGGTGCCGGTCTCGTTCGAGGCGTGGACCTGACGACCGCCGCCAGCACCCGCCTCGAGCGGCTGCGCCAGGTGCTCGAGCATCGCCTCCGGCGCACCATCGACACGGCGCCACCGCTGGTCCGGGCCGGGGTGCTGATTCCCCTGGTGTCGCGCGGCAACGATATCGAGGTCCTCTTCACGCGGCGCACGGACACCGTCCTGACGCACAAGGGACAGATCTCCTTCCCCGGTGGGCAGCGCGAGGACTCGGATGTGGAGACGGTCGAGACGGCTCTGCGCGAAAGCTATGAAGAGATCGGCCTCGAGCCATCGCGTGTTACGGTGCTCGGCGAGCTGGACGATGTCTTCACGGCGGTCAGCAGCTTTGTCATCACCCCCGTGGTCGGCCTGGTCGAGGGCGGCATCGATGACCTTGTGCTGGCGCCGGACGAGGTGAAGAGTCTGCTGGTAGTGCCGGTCACCGAACTGCTGGATCCGAAGGTGCATACGACCGAGACCCGCAGTGTCGGCGAGCAGCAATACCGCATTCATTACTACACGGTTGGCGAAGACGTCATCTGGGGCGCCACCGGCCGGATCGTGTATCAGTTCCTCAAAGCCTGGGAAGAAGCCGCCTGACAGCCGCCGGCGCGTTTCTCGAGCAGACCATCGAGTCGCAACCGGCCGAGCTGGAGAGGCTTCTCCATGACCCACCGTCGGCATCTGCCATCGCGCGGTTATCGGGTCGGTCACGCATTTTCATCGTCGGCACGGGGACCAGCTACCACGGCGCGCTCGTCGGGCAGTTCCTACTGCGGAGCGCGGGCGTCGACGCCTGGGCGATTCCGGCGTTTGAGTTCGCGAATTATCCACCACGCATCAAGGCCGATGATGGCCTCGTGCTGCTCAGCCATCGCGGAACCAAGCGCTTCAGCCAGGCAGCGCTCGAGGCGTTGGGCAGCCCTGACCGCTGGCTGGCTATCACGGGCGAGGGCTCCCCGCTCAGCGGCCTGGGCGTCGTCCACACGGTTGCGCAGGAGCGCTCGCCCGTGCACACGGCAAGCCACACCGGGGCGATGGTCCGCCTCGCGCAACTGGCTGTCGGCCTCGGATCGCCGCCGTGGACCGCCGAGCTTGCCCGGGTGCCCGACGCGATCCGCGTGACGCTACGGCTCCGCGCGGCGGTGGTCCACGCTCTCGCTCGGCTCCACCTCGACCGGGTCGTCCACTTTGTTGGAGGCGGCCCCGCACACGCGACCGCGCTCGAGGGAGCGCTCAAGCTACGCGAGGCGTCGTACCTGAGCGCTGAGGGCCACGAGCTGGAGAGCATCCTCCACGGGCCGCTGATCAGCCTCACGGCGGAGGACTCGGTCGTCATGGTGGCGCAGCCGGGGCCTGCCCTCGAGAGGACCACCGAGCTAGCCGCGGCCCTCCGCGAGATCGGCGCGGCAACCATGGCCGTCGGTCCCGCGGCCGCCAGTCTCAAGGCGACCGTCGCGCTGGAAACCCCGGCGATCGATGAACGCCTCGCTCCGATCATCAACGTCGTGCCGTTGCAGTGGCTGGCGCTGGAGGTGTCCCGCAAGCTGGCCGTTGACGCGGACAGCTTCCGCAAAGCCGGCCGCTACGCCGCCGCACAATCCAAGTTCGTCCTTTAGAGCCGTCCAGTCTGATCCGCAGCGAGCCACCCTGACAGTCGGTTTGCCGGCGAACCGACGTTATAGGCGCCATGGCCGCCCAGCCAGAGCCGATCGGGGCGCCCCCGACCAGACCGCCCACGGGATTTCAGGTGGCGGGCTGGCTTGTCCTATTCCAGGCTGGCGCGGTGCTCGTTTGGGCGGTGTCGTTCCTCTTCACCTTAGTGCCGCCTGCGAGCTGCGGATTTCTCGCCGCCTTCTCTGCCGGCCAGGCAGCCTTCCTCTTCCTCGTTTTCTGGCCGGTTGGCCTGCTGATCGCCGTCGTGGGAGCAAAGCTCCGAACGATGCGGGCCGTGATCACTGCGGTGATCATGGAAGCCCTCATGGTTTTGCTTGCGGTCCGGTCAGTCGGAGGGGCCTCGCCAGGTTTCGCCTGGGTGTTCTGGTGGTCGATCCTGATCTCCGCGGTTGGCGTCTTCGGCCTGGTCCTGTTCAACGGACGGACCTGGTACGCGAGTGTGGTGAATGGCCCGGGCCAGGATCCGGCACCACAGACGCTGGAGGCGGCTGGCGCCGTGGGCTCAGCGGCTCGAATGGGCTGTGGGTGCGCCAGCGTCCTACCCTGGCTCTGGGCGAGTTTGGGATTCCGCGCCCTACGTTCCAGCCGCGCCGTCCTGCTCGTGGGTCTCCTGGCTCCGGTCGTCGCGATCGCCGCGAACGTCTCGGCTGGTCACCTGCTGGCGGCGGCCTCGAGCGACGGGGTTCCCAATTTCCCGTCGCGGGCTGAGGCGCTCTCCCATAGCGAAGCGCAACTGTATGCTCCCCAGTCGGTCGCCTACGCCCAACACATCGATGCGGGATGCTCGCACACCGCGGAAGTCCGAACGTACCTCACGAGCAGTCAGTCTGCGGCTGTGATCAACCAGTGGTACGACCAGTGGCTGGCGAGCCACGGTTGGTCGCTCCATCCGAATCCGGCCAATACGCTGTGGGACAGCCAGTTGTCGCATCACGACTATCGGAATGGCATCCATCAACAACTGATCGTCGCCATCGACGATCCGGCCATTCTGGATCACACGCTCAACCCACCCCATTCCAAGACCTACTTCGAGCTGTACTACTACCTCAGCTATGACAAGGCCGATCGCTAGCGCTGGAGCCTGCCCGGGTCGATCGACCGACAGCGTCTATTACCACCCGGATGGAACCAACTTCCGACGTCGAATGTAATAGCAACGGGATGGGGGCTTCGCAAAGATCCACGGTCGCCCGAGACTGGCAGTGGCTGACCCTCGTGGTGGTTCTGCTGCTGGCATCGTGTGGCCGAGCGGCTGATCCGGGGGCGATGTCTGCCACCGCACCGACCGTAGCGGCCGACCCCCAGGGCTGCCCGATCACCAGACCTCCGAATCCTCCATTCGTGCCTCCCGCACCTCCCGGTCCAGCCCCGGGGTCGGCACGCCTCGGCGAGTTCTGGTACGGAACGCCGCCGCTGTGGACCTCGCTCCTGCCGGACGGGACTTGGAGGGCCCTTCCCTATCACGACGGCGCGTACACCCAGAAGGTCTTCTGGTGGAGCCAGGGCTACGACTGGAAGAGCCCTCTGACGGTTACTGGTAGGCGCATCGACGGATCCGCAACACCGCTTCGCGCCTCAACGGCTACTAACGCCTTCGCCGAGGACATCGGCTCATCGATCCTGGTCGGAGTCGAGATCCCGACGGCGGGCTGCTGGGAGATCGCCGGCCACCTCAAGGGACTAACGCTAGTCTTCGTAGTCCGGGTCACTCCGTAGGCTCCGCCCCCGCGCGACGAATCAGCTAGACGATGGCGTTCTTGATGTGGTCGACGCGAATCAGGCGCTCGTCGCTGACCGTCAGCCCGACCACGTCGAAGCGGACAGGACCCCGATGCGGCCGTATCTTTAAGTAGTACAGCGCCAGCTGCCGCAGCTTCCGGATCTTCCGAGCGTCGACCGACTCCTGGGGCAGGCCGAATCCGTGTCCGGCCCGCGTCTTGACCTCGACGAAGACCAGCGTCCTCCCATCTTTTGCGACCAGGTCCAGCTGACCGAGCGGCGTCCTGACGTCCCGGCCAACGATCTCGTAGCCGAGACCACGCAGGTGGTCCTCGGCCAGCGCCTCGCCGCTAGTCCCGAGCGGTTTGACTGGCAATAGCGGCCGCTTCCAGCTCGGCGCGCGTGCGAATCGAGATGAAGGAGCGCCGGTGCAGCGGGCTCAGACCGTGCCGGTCCATGGCCGCCAGATGGTCGGGTGTCGGGTATCCCTTGTGCGCGTCGAAGCCATACCCCGGGAACTTTTCGGCCATGCGCATCATCAGCCGGTCGCGGGTGACCTTGGCGAGAATGCCGCCCGCCATGATCGAGATCGAGCGCCGGTCGCCTTTCACGATCGGCAATTGCGGCGTCAGCGACTCGGGTAGCAAGAAGCCGTCGACCAGCAGGTAATCGATCGACCGGCCAAGCTGCTGCAGCGCGATGCCCATCGCCCAGCGGTTCGCCCGCGACACGCCCACGCGGTCGATCTCGTCGACCTCGACGATGCCGACGCCCCAGGCCTCCGCGCCGTCCAGGATGCAGTCGTAGTAATGGTCGCGCTCCTCGGCGGTCAGCAGCTTGGAGTCGTCGATACCCTCGCAGTGAAAGTAGGGACGCATGATCGCGGCTCCAGCCACCACCGGACCGGCCCAGGGTCCGCGACCGGCCTCATCGACGCCGGCAACCGTCGCATAACCCAGGCCGAAGGCCTGCCGCTCGAAGACCCAGAGGTCCCGGTCAGCTTTCGGCCGTTTCGGGCGTTTCGGTTGCGACTTCGTTATCGGCGGGGACGGCAGTTGTGGCAACGGCTTGGCGCTTCTCCCGGATACGGGCGCTCTTTCCGACTTTTCCTCGCAGGTAGTACAGCTTCGCCCGGCGCACCTTGCCATGCCGGACAACATCGATCTTGTCGATGCGCGGCGAGTGGACCAGGAAGCTACGCTCCACCCCGACGCCGTGAGCGATGCGGCGAACGGTAAAGGCTTCCTTGGCACCGCTGCCCCGGCAGCCGATGACGATGCCCTCGAAGATCTGTATCCGTTCGCGGGTGCCCTCGACCACCTTGGCGTGCACCTTGACGGTGTCGCCGGGAATCAACGTTGGAACGTTCTTGCGCTGGGACTCGGCTTCCAGCAGGTTGATGACGTTGGACACGGCGTACAAGGATATCACCCCGGACCCGGAGCTACCCCCGGTGGTCGAGCAGGTCCGGGCGGCGGCGGCGGGTCCGTTCCGCGGCTTGGGCTCGGCGCCAGCGCTCGATCTCCGCGTGGTGGCCCGAGCGCAAGACCTCGGGAACCGGATGCCCTTCGAACTCGGCCGGTCGGGTGTAGTGCGGATACTCGAGGAGATGCTGGTCGAACGATTCGTCCTTGGGCGATTCTTCAGAGCCCAGCACGCCGGCAACGAGCCGGCTGACCGCATCGATCAGCACCATGGCGGGGAGCTCGCCTCCCGTGAGGACGTAGTCGCCGATCGAGATCTCCCTGTCAACCAGGTGGGCCGCGACGCGCTCATCGACGCCCTCGTACCGGCCGCAGATGAGGTAGAGGTCATCGTGGCTCGCCAGCTCGCGAACCAACCGCTGATTCAGCAATTCGCCCTGCGGCGTGAGCAGAATGACGGGGCCTTTGCCGGCGCGCGCCCGCACCGCCTCGAAGATCGGCTCCGGCTTCAAGACCATGCCGGCGCCCCCGCCATAGGGGACATCGTCGACCTGCCGGTGGCGATCGTGCGTGTAGTCGCGCAGGTTGAGGACACGCAGCGTCACGAGCCCACTGGCGAGCCCCCGTCCCGTGACCCCGGCGGCCAAGGGCCCAGGAAACATCTCGGGGAAAAGCGTCAGGACCTCGATGATCATGCCCCGGTTTCCTCCGGGAGGTCGACGGTGATCTTCCCCTCGTCGGGAGCGATCGAACGAACGACGCTCCGGATCATGGGGATCAAGACCTCGTGGTCCCCATCCGTGACTCGCAAGACGTCGTTCGCCGGGTAGGTCAGCACTTCGGCCACCCGGCCGAGCTGGCGGGCCTGACGCGTATCGAACACCGTCAGACCCACCAATTGAAAGTGGTAGTAGTGGTCGGCAGGCAACGCGCGCGCCTCGGCTAGCGGCACCGTGACATACGCGCCGGCAAGCGGCTCGGCGGCGGTGCGATCGCTGATGCCCTCGAACGTGACCAGCATGCTGCCGTCCGCTTCTTCCGAGCGGGCGACCCGCAGCGGCCGACCCGCGACCACGACCTCGGAGCCGGGAGCGAAGCGATCGGGAAAATCGGTGAGGAGCTCGACGCGCAGCGCGCCCTTGACGCCGTGGGCCTTGAGCACGCGCCCGATCCGAAGATCGGGCTCCGGTTCGACCGTCACACGATCTCGACCATCACCCGATCGTGGTTCTTGAGGGCGGCCGCCCGCACCACGGCGCGGATCGCGTCGATGTTACGGCCACCACGCCCGATCACCTTGCCGACGTCATCGTTGGCGAGCGTCACCTCGACCCGGTTGGTGCGCTCGCCTTCGACCATCGCGACTTTGACCTCCTCGGGCTTCGACACCATTGCCTTGATGATGTAGCTCACCAGGTCGGTGTAGTCGTGCATCGCTAGGCTCCCTGCGTCGCGGCGGCGGCCGGGGCCGGAGTAACGCCTTCCGCGGGGGCGGCTTTGGCAGCCGCGGCGGCCGCTTCGGCTTTGGTCGGCTTGGAGGGCCGCTTCTTCGCCGATTCTTTCGGTAACAGTCCGCGTCCGATCAAGAACGCCCGCGCGGTGTCGGAAGGACGCGCGCCCTTCTGCAGCCAGGCCTTGATCTTCTCCTCGTCGATGTTGAGCTTGACGGGCTCCGTCATCGGGTCGTAGGTACCGAGAATCTCGATGAACTTGCCGTCCCTGGGTGAGCGAGTATCCGCCACCACCAGCCGATAGAACGGGTGTTTCTTTGCGCCGATCCGCCTCAGTCGAATTTTTACCGACAAATCAAGACCTCCTAGCCTTTCAAAAGTTGTGCGGGATCCATGGGTAATCCCTTGATTCGCTTTCCCTTTCCCATCTGTTTCATCATCTGCTGCATCTGCTCGAAACCCTTGAGTAGCCGGTTGACGGCCGCGATGTCGGTGCCAGCGCCGCGCGCGATACGGCGCCGACGGCTGCCGTTGATCACCTCCGGTCGCTCCCGCTCCGCCGGCGTCATCGATAGGATGATCGCCTCCATCTGCTTGAGCTGGTCGTCGTTAGGCAGTGCGCCGGCCAGGTTCTTGATCTTTCCTGCACCCGGGAGCATGCCGATGATCCCCTCCAGGGGGCCCATCTTCTTCACCTGCTTCAACTGCTCCATGAAGTCGGTGAGCGTGAGCCGACCGGCGCGGAGCTTTTTCTCCATCTCCTTCGCCTGCGATACATCGACCTGGTCCTGCGCCTTCTCGATCAGCGTCAGCACATCGCCCATCCCGAGGATGCGGGAGGCCATGCGATCGGGATAGAAGATCTCGAGATCCGTCAGTTTCTCGCCGACGCCGACGAACTGGATGGGACACTGCGTCACCGCCCGCAAGGAGAGCGCCGCTCCGCCGCGCGCGTCGCCTTCCATCTTGGTAAGGATCGCGCCGCTCAGCGAGATGGTCTGCTGGAAGGCGCTCGTCACGTTGACCGCCTGCTGACCGGTCATGGCGTCGAGCACCAGCAGCCGGTGCTGCGACGGTACGGCGTCGGTGATGCGCTTCAATTCGACGAGCAGCTCCTCGTCGACCTGGAGCCGGCCAGCCGTGTCGACGATAACGACGTCGGCGTTCACGCGTCGCGCTTCCGCGAGCGAGTCGCGGGCGATCCCGACGGGATCGATGCCGCGCGGGGCGAAGGCCGGCGCGTTGATGCTTTTCGCCAGCGCCTCCAGCTGCTCCATCGCGGCCGGGCGGCGGACGTCGGTCGACACCAGCAGCGGCCGGTGGCCTTCGCGGCGGGTATAGAGCGCCAGCTTGCCCGCGGTTGTCGTCTTGCCCGAGCCTTGCAGTCCGGCGAGCACGATCACCGTTGGCGGCGACGGCGCGTAGGTCATAGGCACGCGGTCGCCGAGCAATCGCACCATCTCCTCGTCGACGATCTTGACCAGCTGCTGTCCCGGGTTGAGGCTGTCCATCACCTCGGCACCGACCGCACGTACCCGGATGCTCGCGACGAAGTCCTTGACCACCTTGTAGTTGACGTCGGCCTCGAGGAGCGCGAGCCGCACCTCCCGCAAGCCTGCGTCGACATCGGCTTCACTGAGCTTGCCGCGGCCGGTGAGCTTCTTGAGCGCCTGATCGAGGCGCTCGGTCAGCGACTCAAACACGCTGGGCCCGTTCAAGGCCGAGCTTGCGCTCGTAGCCGTCGAGGTTCGACGTCGTCCGCCGCACGACGTCGTAGACGGCGGTCCGCGAGACACCTTCCCGCTGTGCGATTTCGCCGTAGGACCAGTCGAGCTCCCAGGCGAAGTGCAGGATGCGGCGCTGATGGTCGGTCAGCAGCGAGCCGTAGAGGTCGAGGAGGCGCAGCTGGCGCTGGCGGCGTCGGGTACTGTCAAGCATTTAGCCTTGACAGTATACGGCGTCCCTCAGCGGCCCTGGGCGCCCTTCTCCTCGTTGCGCAGCACGAATTGCACCAGCCAGAGCATGCCGAGCACGACCGCCGCCAGCGCGACCAGGCCGATCATGCCGGCGACCACGGCGAGGATGATGAGGGTCAGAGCGGTTCGTCCTCGTCGGCGGGCTCGACCCGCTCGTCTTGCAGGATTTGCAAGGCCTCCGCCGCCTGATCCCGCGGGACCCAGAGGTCGACCGCCGCGATCTCCCCTGCCGTTTCGGGGATGACAGCCGCCATCGCCTCGTGCCGCAGAAAGACCTGGATGCCGGAGGCTTCCAGGACCGCCTTCCAGACGTCCGCCTCCGTAAGTCCGTTCGCCGTCACGAGCTTGGTGAACGCTTTGTTCTCTTCGGGGTTCATCCTGCCTCCTCCATCCGCAGTAGCGCGTCCAGGTACTGCCCGGGATCGAATCGGTTCAGGTCGTCGAGGCCCTCGCCGATGCCGACCAATTTCACCGGCACGGAGAGCTCCGCCTCGATACTAAGCACAACGCCCGCCCGGGCGCTGCCGTCCATTTTCGTGAGGGCCAGCCCGGTCAAGCCGATCGCCTCCTGGAACACCTTCACCTGTTGCGCGGAATTCTGCCCGACGTGCGCGTCGAGCACGGCGAGCACCTCCTGCGGGGACTTTGGATCGAGCCGCTCCAGGACGCGGCGAACTTTCCGCAACTCCTCCATCAGGTCGCTTCGCGTGTGGAGCCGGCCGGCGGTATCGATGATCACGGGACTCGCGCCCCGCGCGCGTGCCGCCTGGACGGCATCGAAGGCAACCGCGCCCGGGTCGGAGCCTGATTGGTGGGCCACTACCTCGACCCCCGCCCGTTCTCCCCAGAGGCGGAGCTGGTCGATGGCCGCGGCCCGAAACGTGTCGCCGGCGGCCAGCAGCGGGCGAGAGCCCTCACGCCGCAGGAGGTAGGCGAGCTTTCCGATCGTCGTCGTCTTGCCCGATCCGTTGACACCCAGTACGAGCACGACGGCCGGGGCGCCCTCGAGGTTGAGCGCGCGCGGCCGGCCCTGCATCTCTCGGGCAAGGTCGGCCTTGAGATAGCGCAGCGCGTCAGCCGGCGAGCGCAGGTGCGCGCCGGCCGCCTGCCGCCGCAGATCGGCCACGACCCGCTCGCTGGTTGGCACGCCGGCATCGGCGGCGATCAGGGTGGCCTCGAGGTCGTCCCAGAACGCGGCATCCAGGGCCGGGCGGCCGAAGACCTCCTTGAGGTCGGCGACGTAGCTCTGACGACCGGACTCGAGTGTCTTCGAAAATCGTTTCCAGAATCCCTGGCGCTCGCCGGGCGCCGTCTCATCTGGATTAGGCGGAGCGTTCACCGACCGGGACCAACGCGTCCTGGTGCAATCGGACCGACACCATGCGCGAGATTCCATGCTCGCCGAGGGTCACGCCGTAAAGCACCTCGGCCTGCGCCATCGTGGAGTGGTTGTGGGTGACGATCAGGAATTGCTGGTCCGCCGAAAGGCGTTTCAGTACCCGGTTGAAGCGGACGACGTTAGCGTCATCAAGCGCCGCGTCGACCTCGTCGAGCACGTAAAACGGACTGGGATTAACGGCCTGCAGGGCAAAGAGAAACGCCAGCGCGGTCAGTGCCCGCTCGCCGCCGGAGAGGAGGGTGAGCGGCTGCAGCCGTTTGCCGGGGGTCTGCGCCAGGATCTCGACACCATCGTCGAGCGGGTTGCCTTCTTCCTCCTGCGGCTCGACGCGTAGCGTGGCGCGGCCGCCTTCGAACAGCTCGCCGAAGAATTCTTGGAAGTTGATCGCCACCGACTGGAAGACGGTTCGGAAGCGGGTATCGATTTCGTCTTCGAGCCGTTGCCGGAGCTCGTTGAGTTGCGCCGACGCAGCTTCCAGATCGCCCAACTGGGCGGCGAGGCTTTCGCAGCGGTCGCGCACCTGCGCGTACTCCTCCGGCGCGAGCAGGTTGACGGCGCCCATCGCATCGAGGCGCCGCTGCAAACGCGAGACCTCCCGCTCGGTCTTTTGCCAGTCGACCTCTTCGATCATCACGGTGTCATCTTCGATTTCCTGACCGCCCTCGCGGAGCGCTTGGGTGCAGCGATCGACCTCGGCCTGCGCGGCCTCGCGGTCGGCGACCGCGGCGCTCCAGGCATCGTCCGCGTGAGCGAGCTCGACTTGCAGCGTGACATTGCGTTGTTCGTCGCCGCGGAGCTGCGCCTCCAACGCTGTGAGCGTTTCCCCATCTGGTAACTGGGCGGACTCAAGGGCGCCAAGCTCCGCGCTCAGGCTGTCCGAAGTCTCTGTCCACTGCCGGCGTTCCTCATTGATGAGCGCCGGCTGAACCGCGAGCTCCGCCTCGGCCGCGCGACGCTGCGCCAAATCATCGCCGTGGGCGCGAAGCACCTGCTGAGCTCGCTCCAGCTGGCGAGCCAGGTCATCCGACCGCTGACGCGCCAGCGCGGCGCGGAGCTCGGCCTCCTGCCGACGCTCCACCAGTTGCCGGAGGGCGGACGCCGCTTCCTGGACGCGCGGCTCGAGCGCGGCAAGCTCCCGTTCAGCGGTCAGGTCAGCATCGGCGAGCGCGCGCTGGCGGTCCAGGGTTTCGACCTGCAACTGCTCAGCCTGCCCGAGCAGCCCACCGACCCGGATCAACTGCTGGCGGAGTTGCGCTTCCTGCGGCGCCTCACGCTGGACCGCTTCGGTCGCGGCGGCCAGCGCTCCGGCCGCCTGGGCCGCGGCGGTTCGTGCTCGGTCGACCCCGGCGAGAAGCTCCTGCCGCTGGCCGACGACCTCGGCGCGGGCGTGGGCGAGGCGTTCCACCTCGTCGGCAGCCGAAAGCGCGGCCTGGCGCTCGCGATCCAGCGCCTGTTCGGCGTCGCGGATTCTGGCCTGGACCTCGAGCACTGGGTCCGCGGCTTTTCCGCCTCGATAGGAAACGGCGGTGATGATCTCTCCGGCGGGCGTGACTGCCCGCAGATCCCGATGCTGCTCAACGATGCGAGCCGCCTCTGACCTGTCCGCCACCAGCACGACGCCGTCGAGCAGGTGCGCCACAAGGCCACGCGCAGGATCGGGCGCCTGCACCAGGTCGATGACGGACACCAGCCCGTCGGGCGCCGGCAACGTCGATGCGTCCGACGGCGCGTACAGCAGGGTCTCTCGCGCATCTTCGGCGGCGGCGACCGCCGCCGCGGCGCTGGCGATGCCCTCGCGACCCGGTGCCACCCAACCGTGCAACCAGCCTTCGAGGGCGGCCTCGACAGCAGCGCGATGCTCCGGTTCGACCTCGATCAGCTCGAGGAGGCGTTCCCAATGGCGGTCAATCCGCAGCGGTCCGCGGCGCTGCGCGCCGTCGAGCAGGGTCCGCAGGGCTCCAAGTTCTGCCTCGAGGGCGCGCAGCGCCGCCTCGTGTTCCACGATCCCCTTACGCGCCGCTTCGAGCGACGCTTCCGCCTCGACCAGGCGTTGCTCGACGATGCCGGCCGATTCGCTGACGGCCTCGAGCTCCCCCTTCGCCGTCTGCGCGCTGCGCGTCCGCCGATCGAATTCGTCACTCAAGGAGCCGTTGCGCAGCGACCATGTCTCCAATTGGGTGCGCGCTTGCTGTTGCTGCTCCGTGAGAAATTGACGGCGGCCTTCCAGCTGGCGGAGTTCGGCCTCGATCGATGCGCTCTCGCGCTCTTGCTCGTGACGCTGTTGCTGGCGAGCGAGTCGATCCGCCTCGAGAGTGGCCTGCGTTTCGCGCGCGCCATGCTCGGCTTCGGCGGCGGCCTCGAGTGCGAGATTTGCCGCCTGCAGCTCGACCCGGGCGCTCTCGGCCGCATGGGCCAGCTCATCAACGACGCGGCTTCCGGCTTGCTCCGAGGCGTTGAGCCGTTCGAGCTCGCCCTGCAACACCTCGAGCGCCTGAGCCGCCGCCGCGTTGCGCTCCTGCGCGATACGTGCCTGGTGCTGGCTCTCGGCAAGCCGGAGCCGCAGCTCGGCGACCGCTTCCTGGTGGCGCCAGCGCGCCTCGCGCGCGCCGAGCAGCGCCGCGCGGTGCTCCGCGTACAGCGGTTCGAACTCAGCGACGGTTTGCGCGGCCGCCGCCCGCTTATGGTCTGCCGCTTGCTGCCGGGCGAGCGCCTTGCGTAACTGGACCATCGCTTTGCGCCAGCCGTCGCGGGCCAGGCTGCCTTGCATCGCCTTCAGCGCGTCCGCAACTTTCCGGTACTCCTCGGCCGAGGCGGCCTGCACCCGGAGCTCCTCGGCGCGAGGACTGAGCTCATTGAGAATGTCGCGCGCGCGGCGCATGTCGCGATCCGCCTCGGCCAGGCGGTTGATCGCCTCCTGACGCTGGTCACGCAGACGCCGGACGCCAGCCGCTTCCTCGATCAGCTCGCGGCGAAGCGCCGGCGCGGCCTGAATGACGAAGTCGATGTCGTTCTGCGCCGTCACGGCATAGCCGTCCTGCCGTAAGCCGGTACTGGCCAGCAGCGCATCGATGTCTTTCAAGCGCGCGCGCGCCCCATTGATCAAGTACTCGCTCTCACCCGAGCGATAGAGGCGGCGGGCGACCTCGATTTCATTGAACTCGACATTGAGCCGCTGGTCGGCGTTGTCGATCGTCAGCAATACCTCGGCCATGCCGACGGCCGATTTGCCGGGACCTCCGGAGTAGATCACGTCCTCCATCCGCTGGCCGCGCAGGCCGCGCGCATTACGCTCACCAAGCGCCCACCGGATCGCGTCGACCAGGTTCGATTTACCGCTGCCGTTGGGACCGACGATGGCCGTGATGCCACGGCTGAAGGGCAACTCGGTGCGGCGCGCAAAGGTCTTGAACCCCTGCAGCTGCAGCGACTTCAGGTACACAGGCTAGGTAGGGATAGGCATGGCTGGGCTTTCGCGCCCAGCAGAAACGTAAGCATGGACCACGGCGCGGGTCACGCCCAGTATTAGAGCATGCGCCCCTGCCAGAAGGCAATGCTGTTCGTGTGGCAATCTGATTCGATGCCTGCCAACAAGCCTGCTCGTCCTCCAAAGCGCGGAAGCCGATGGACGTCCTTTGTGGCTGACGATTCCTTCCAGGGCAGAGCCGCTCGAGGCCTTCACGAGGAGGCGAACCCTTCCCACCGCCTACGCGTCGAGCACGACTCGTACACATTGCTCATCCACTTGAGCGACGAAGGTGGGACCGGTTGGACGACGATCGCCATCGATCGAGCCACTCGACAGAGCGCAATCGTTCATGGAACCACGCAGTCAGAGACCTCACGTGACGCGTACGAGTCCCTCTACGGAACGCCAGGAGCCTCATAACAAGCCCTCAGTATGTTGATAGAGGCTTCGACCATCGAGGCTCAAGACCTCAAAGCGCACCTCGAAGTGTTTTAGGGGCGCCTCGGGTGCTGCCGCGACCAGCTTGGGGACCTGCTCTGGCACCGCCTCCGTTGTCGGTGGCACCAGGGCCTCCTTCTTCAACTCCTCGATGACCTCGTCGAGCTTGGCTTCGACGAACCTGCCGATGCGCCTTCGAAACGGGAGCGCAACGCAATGCAACCACCAACTCAACGAGAGCGTCCCCTTGAGGTCGAGGTCGATCTGGCGCTCGCTGAGAAGCGCAAGACGCGCGTCGGCATGCAGCGACCCCATCCACCTGCGCTTGGCGTCCACGCGCAGGACTCCACCGCTGCTGACGAGCGTCGATAAGGCCTCCGCCGGCAATTCGAGTGGGCCTTCCGGGTCGGCGTAGTACTGGCGCATGATCGCCTGCGGGTCCCACGGCGCACCCAAATCCACCAGGGTGTGGCGGGTCAGCGTCATGAACGGGCCCACGGACTGACTGTACGGCTACGCCGGATACACGTTGATCTCGGTCGCCTTGACCCCGATCCAAACGCGGTCGCCGCGATCGAGGCCGAGGTCGCGCACCGCCGCCGGCGTTACTTCTGCCACGATCGAGGGCGAGCCGGCGAGGCGCACACGCACGCGATCGCCTTCGGAATCCAGGTCAATGGCACGGCCTTCCCACACATTTCGCGGCGTGCCATCGGGACGGGTGCGATAGAGCGCGACGGTGCGCGGATGCACGACGGCAAAGACATCGCCGTCTGCTGCTCCCGCAGCGGTGAGCGATCCTCCGTCGGCCAGGGTGATGACGTCGTGGCTGGCCCGTCCCCGAAAGAGGTTGACGCCAACGAGGTCGGCGACGTATCGCGATCGAGGATGCTGGGTGACGTCCGCGGGCGTGCCCGATTGCAGCATGCGTCCGTGTTCCAGGATAATCAGCCGGTCGGCCATCGCCATCGCCTCCAGCGGGTCATGCGTCACCAGCAGGCGAACGCCCCGAAACGACTCGAGGTGCTGGCGAAGATCGCGGCGGAACGCGACCCTGGTGCTGGCATCCAACGCTGCCATCGGCTCGTCAAGCAACAAGAGGGCAGGGTTGGTCGCGAGCACTCGAGCCAGCGCGACGCGCTGCGCCTGCCCACCCGACAGCGACGCGGGCTTCCGGTCCCCTTCTGCGGGCATGCCAACCCGCTCCAGCCAGCGGCCGGCCTCGCCCATCGCGACTACACGCGCCATGCCACGAGCTCGCAGGCCAAAGGCGACGTTCTCGCGGACGGATAGATGCGGAAACAGCAGATAGTCCTGGAAGACGAGACCGATCGGCCGTCGCTCGGACGGCAGGCGTATCCCGGCCGCCGGATCTTCCAGGACGACCCCGTCCAGCGTGACGCGCCCAGAGCGCAACGGGAGGAGACCGGCGAGCGCTCGCAGCAGTGAAGTCTTGCCCGCCCCGTTCGGCCCCAGCACGGCGACCAATTCTCCGGCGCCAACCGCCAACTCCACGTCGAGCTCAAAGGCACTAACGTCGGCCAGGACGCGCGCCTCGAGCGTCACGACGCACCCAGCCAGCGATCGCGAAGTCCGATGAGGACCGCCAGCGATACCGCGAGCAGGACGAGACTGAGGACGATCGCCGCCTCCGGGTTGCTCTCCAGTGCCAGGTAGACGGCCAGCGGCATCGTTTGCGTCCGGCCGGGGAAATTCCCCGCAAACGTGATCGTCGCGCCGAACTCACCCAGTGCTCGGGCCCAGCAGAGCACCGCCCCGGCGATGAGGGAGGGGCGGACCAGCGGGAGGGTTACCCTCCAGAGAACCGTCCACCGACTGGCGCCGAGGGTACGGGCTGCGTCCTCGAACCGCGTGTCCATGGAGCGGAGCCCAGCCTCGACGGTGATCACCAGAAACGGCATCGCGACGAACGTCTCCGCCATGATGGCGCCGGCCGTCGTGAACGGTAGATGCACCCCCAGGGTCGTCGCCAGCCAGCCTCCGAGAAGGCCTCGGCGGCCGAAGGCGAGCAGCAGCGCGACGCCGCCTACCACCGGGGGAAGCACCATGGGCAACACCGTGAGGGCGCGCAACACCGACCGACCCGGGAAAGTGAGTCTCGCAAAGCTCCAGGCGAGTGGCACGCCGAGGATGAGCGCGATCGCCGTCGCGGAGAGCGACGCCAGCAACGACAATCGCAAAGCCGTAAGCACCTCGGGTGAGCCCAATTGCTGCCAGGCGGACGTCCAGGGCGTGCGGAGCAGCAAGCCGAGCAGCGGGATGATGAAGAATGCAGCACCTGCACTCGCCAGGATGACGATCGGCAGCGGCGCCGAGGGTCGCGGCGTGCGACGACTACGGGTTGGTAAAGCCATACCGGGCAAGTGTCTGCCGGCCTTCGCTGAGGACGTAGCTGACGAACGCCCTGGCCAGCGCCCTGTTCTGCGAATCCTTGAGGATGACGATCGGATACTCCGCCACCACGTTGAGCACCGCTGGAATGGCGACGCCCTCAAGCGCATCGCCGGCGGCCTTCACGTCCGTGATGTAAACGATGCCAGCGTCCGCCTCGCCCAGCGCCACCTTGCTGAGGACGGACTTCACATCAGCCTCCTGGCTGGCGGGCGTAACCCTCACCCCGGCCTTCTGCAACGTTTGGGCCGCGTAGTGCCCGCACGGAACCGCCGGCGCGCAGAGCACGACCACCAGCCCCGAGCGAGCCAGGTCGGCAAGCGAGGTGATATGTTTCGGGTTCCCCTTCCCTACCACGATCTCGAGATCGTTACGAGCGAACACAATCGGTGATTCCGCCGTGAGCCCGGCCTGAATGAGCTTTTGCATGTTCGGTTGATCCGCGGAGGCGAAGACGTCGCCCAGCGCGCCTTGTTGGATCTGCGCGGCCAGGGAGGATGACCCGGCAAAGCTGAACCTCACCATCGTCCCCGGGTGGCGCTTTTCGAAATCGGCGCCAATCGTGGTGAACGCGGCGTTCAGCGAGGAAGCGGCAAATACCGTGAGGGTCCCGCTGGGCCCGGACTGGCTGGCGCTCACCGGTCCTGTAGGGCCGCACGCGCTGGCAACGCCCAAGGTAACGACGATGAACAATGCGGCCGCGACTCGCGCGCGCATCAGCACATCAGCGCGCAGCCAGCTCGACGATCACATTCGTTGCCTTGACCACCGCCACGGCGCGAACGCCGGGGGCGAGGCCGAGCTCGTCGGCCGCCTCCCGAGAAATCAGCGACACGAGCCGGTGCGAACCCGCCTGAATCTCGACTTGCGCCATGACGCGGTCTTTGACGACGCGGGTCACGATGCCCGGAAAGTGATTGCGCGCAGATCGCCCGATAGTGGTCTCCGGTTTCAGGTCCGCCGGGGCCGCCGCCATGAAGCGCGCCAGCTGGCGCCCATCGACAACTCGCTGGCCACCGGCCGTCCGCACCGTAGTCAGCCGGCCACTGTCGGTCAGACGACGAACACTGTCGACGCTAACGCCGAGCAGCTCGGCAACCTCGCCGATCTTGTAGGAAGCCATTGCCCTAGACTCTAGCATTTGCGGGGTTTCCAGATATTAAACCTCCAAAATCCACGGGTTAGCGCGCCGTTAGCGCAGCCGTGTAGATTGACATGGATGATTTGCATCGGCTCGATCGTGCTGCGCGTCGACGACCTGCCCCGCCAGCGTGCGTTCTGGGAAGCGGCCCTCGACTACGTGCCCCGGGACGGCGATGGCGATGATTTCGCGCTACTGCGACCAAGGAATGGCCCCGGCCCGAATATCTCCCTCGACCGCGTCCACTCGACTCTGCAAATCCCGCCTCGGATCCACCTCGACCTGTATGCAAAGGACCCGGAGCGCGAGGTCGAGCGCTTGAAAGGGCTGGGTGCCAGTGAGGTCCACTGGAGCAAACGACCGCCCGATGCGGACTACGTCATCCTTGCCGATCCCGAAGGCAACCGCTTCTGCGTCGTGGATGCGAGCGGGTCATGAAGACCGTCGACGACTACCTGGCCAAGGCACCGAAGGAGAAGCAAGCGACGCTGAAGAAGCTCCGCCAGACCATCAAGGCGGCGGCACCGAGGGCGACTGAATCGGTCAGCTACGGAATCGTGGGTTACAAGCTCAAACGCAAGCCCGTTGCATACTTCGGCTACTGGAAGGCCCACTATTCACTGTACGGACTGGGCAACCGCGTCACGAAGGCTCACGCCGAGGACCTCAAGGATTACCTCATGAGCAAGGGCACGATTCAATTACCCGCCAACAAGCCCCTTCCCTATCCGCTCATCGCCAGGATGGTGAAAGCCCGCGTCGCCGAAATCGAAGAAGCCGGGTAAGCGCCTTATTTCATCAGTTGCCGGGTTGGTTCGCCGGTGCGCGGCGCGCCTCGTGGGCCACCGCCTCCAGCACTTCGTCCTGCACCGGCGGTTGGTCAAGCGCTCCAAGCGCCGCGAGGGCCTCGCGCGCCGCCATCTGCTCGGCGTCGCGTTTGGTTCGCCCGCGCCCCTTGCCGCTGACGCCGTCGCCGAAGCTGACCTCGGCGGTGTATTCACGGCGGTGCCCGGGACCCGAGGCACCGACGATGTCGTACTGCGGTGTCGACAGAAAACGCTCCTGCGTCACCTCCTGGAGACGCCCCTTGTAGTTATCGTCCGGCCAGGCCTGCACGTCGATCAGGCTTCGGCTGAACAGTTTGTAGGCGGCTCGGTACCCCTGGTCGAGGAAGATGGCGCCGATCACCGCTTCGAAGGTGTTGGCCAGGATCGACTGCAGCGAGCGCGCGCCGGTCTTGTGCGCGCCTTTGCCCAGCAGCAGATAGTCGCCGAGGCTCAGCCGTGAGGCCAGGCGGGCGAGGCTCTTGGTGTTGACCACCGAGGCTCGCAATCGGGTCAGCTCCCCCTCATCAGACGTGAGGTAGGTGTGATAGAGGTGCTCGGCCGCGATCAATTCGAGCACTGCGTCGCCGAGGTACTCCAGCCGCTCGTTGTCGGCGGAGCCACTCTCCGGGTGCTCGTTGTTGTAGGAGCGATGCGTCAGAGCCTGGCGCAGCAGCGCAGGCTCGTGAAAGCGAACTCGAAGGGTCCGCTGCAGCTTCTGTAAAGGCTCGTCCGGTTGAGCGAGCTTCGGCTCAGGTGGTGATGCCGAGCTTCTCCTGGACGTAGTCCCAGGCGGCTCCGACGGTTTGAATCTTTTCCGCGTCTTCGTCAGGTATCTCCATCCCGTATTCTTCCTCGAACGCCATGATCAGCTCGACCAGGTCGAGCGAATCGGCATTGAGGTCGTCGACAAACGAGGCGTCGGGCGTGACTTGCTCAGGCTCCACTCCTAGCTGTTCGGCGATGATGCCCTTGAACTTCTCGTAACTGTTCGCGTCCATCCGACTCCCCTTTTGGCAGTGCGAGTGCGGTCAAATTCTAGACGAAGCCCGGGCCCCAATGTCTAGATTGGCAAACCCCCGTCAATGCCTAAAACTTGGCCGGTGATGTAGCCGGCCGCCCGCGAAGCGAGGAAAACGATCGCCGGCGCGACATCATCCGGAATCCCGATCCGAGGGATGGCCGCCGCCTGCCGGGCACGCTCCAGGAGGTCGGCCGGCAAGCTGCTGGTGAGTTCGGTCGTGATGAAGCCGGGGGCGACCGCGTTGACGGTGATGTTCCGCGAGCCGACCTCTTTGGCCAGCGCTTTGGTCAACCCGATCAGGCCCGCCTTGGAGGCGCTGTAGTTGGCCTGACCGGCGTTGCCGGCGACGCCGGCGAGCGATGAGACATTCACGATGCGGCCGTATTTCTGCTTGAGCATGGGGCGCAGCGCCGCCTTGCTCGCCAGAAAAGCCGCTTTCAGGTTGGTCTGGATGACGATGTCCCAGTCCGCCTCGCTCATCCGCATCACCAGCGTGTCCCGGGTGAGCCCGGCGTTGTTCACTAGCACATCCAGCCGCCCCCACTCTTTGACGACCGCCTCGACGGCAACGCCGGGGGCGGCGCTGTCGGCGAAGTCCGCCTGCACCGCCATCGCCTTGTGCCCGGCGTGCGAAAGCTGCTCGACCAGAGAGTCGGCCTCGGCCTCGCGGCTCTTGTAGGTGATCGCTACCGCGGCCCCAGCCTCGCCAAAGAGGACCGCGGTGGCGCGACCGATGCCGCGGCTTCCTCCGGTGACGAGCACGACCTGATCGGCAAAGCCGTCAGCCATGGGTCGTCTCTAGCAAGGTGTTCATGCTGGTGAGGTCCTCGACATTGTGGACCACCGCGCCAGGGAGAATCTTTTTGACCAGCCCGGTGAGTGTCCGCCGTGGACCAACCTCAATGTAGGTGTCCGCGCCCAGCTTCTGCAAACGCTGGATCGACTGCGTCCAGCGCACCGGACCGGTCAGCTGGCCAACCATCAAGCGGCGGACCTCCATCGGATCCTGGTGAACCTGCGCATCGGCATTGAAGACCTGGGGGCGGCGCAACGCGCGCAGGGGGAGCTTCTCCCAGGCGGCGGCAAACACCTCGGCCGCGCGGGCCATCAGCGGCGAATGGAACGCCCCGCTGACCGGCAGCCGCACGAGGCGCTTTGCCCCGGCTGCCTCCAAGTGCGGGCTGATCGCCGTTAGGCCCGCCTCGCTCCCCGAGATCACCACCTGGCCGGGCGCATTGTAGTTGGCGACGACCACCTCTCCCCCGCTGGCCGCACAGGCCGCTTCGACCGCGCCGTCCGTGAGGCCGAGCACGGCGATCATGCCGCTGGCCCTCGGCGCGGCGGCCGACATGGCGGCGCCGCGGGCCCGTACGGCCGCAAGCGCGTCCAGGGGATCGAGCGCCTCGGCGGCCACCAGGCCGGCAAACTCGCCCATGCTGTGGCCTGCGACCAGCGAGGGGCGGTACTCCTGGGCGCTCATCAGTCGAAGCAGCGCCACGCTGTGAAAGAGGATGGCCACCTGGGCATTTTCGGTCGCCTGCAACTCGGCCTCCGGTCCTTCCAGCATCAGGCGCTTGAGGGGCAGGTCAAGGCGGTTCTCAGCCTGGCCAAGGAGGTCCCGCGAACCAGGATCCCGCTCCAACAGGTCGCGGGCCATCCCGACGAATTGGGCGCCCTGGCCTGGAAACAGGAAGGCGACGGTGATCGGAGAAACCTAGTCGGTCTTGATGACTTCGCGCCCGTCGTAGTAGCCGCAATTACGACAGATCGCGTGCGGCCGCTTCGGCTGGTGGCACTGCGAGCACTCGACGAGCTGCATGCGCTTTATCGCCAGGTGCGCGCGGCGTTCGCCCTGGCGGGCATGCGCGTACCGGGTCTTTGGGAGAGCCATGGGCAGCCCATTATACGGGGCCTTGGTCTAGCGCCCGCTGACGACCTCTACTTCCCTGCCGGCCTTGGCCGGCGGCGTCCGTAATGCCTCCACCCCTTTCTTGACGGTCGCAACCGTCCGCAGCAGCTGGGTCTCAAGGTTCTGCATGACCTCCCAGGCGTAGCGATCCGCGGCGCGGCGCGTCTCCTCGGCTTTCAGGCTGGCGTCTTTGAGCATGGCCTCGGCCTGCTTCTCGGCGCGCTTGACCAGGTCGTGTTGCCCGATCATGTTCTGGGCCCGCTCCCCCGCTTTGCTGACGGTCCTCGCCGCCTCCGCCTGCGCCTCGGACAGCAGGCGTTGCTGCTCCTGGAGCGTCCAGCGGGCCTGCTTGATCTCGTCCGGAAGGCTCAACCGGAGCTCGTCGATGCAGGCCAGCACCTCTTCCTGGTCGACGACGACGGTGCGGGTCAGCGGGATCTGGCGGCTGTGGCCGATCACATATTCGAGGCGATCGATCGCTTCATGGATATTCATGCGTGTGCTCCCTTGCTGAGACGTTGCTTGAGTGGTCCGACGACGTTGGCTGGGACGAATTCCGAGATGTCGCCACCGAACTCGGCGAGCTCTTTGATCAAGCTGGAGCTGAGAAACAGATGGCGCAGGCTGGTGGGAATGAAGACCGTCGTGACATCGGGCTCCAGACGGCGGTTCATCAGCGCCATCTGGAACTCACTCTCGAAGTCTGACACGGCGCGGAGCCCGCGAACGATGACGCGGGCGCCAACCTCACGAGCAAAGTCGATGGTGAGACCGCTGAAGGTGCTGACCTCGACGCCCGCGCGGTCTCCGAGACTGTCCTTGATCATGGCGACGCGCTCCTCGCTCGTGAAGAGCGGCCGCTTGTTTGGATTCTCCAGAACGGCGATCACGACCCGGTCGAAGATGCGCGCGGCACGGTCGACGATATCCAGGTGGCCGTGCGTTAGCGGATCGAAGCTGCCTGGGTAGAGCGCGGTGATCACGCATACCTCAAGAACGTGAGCCGGGTGCTGCCGTAATCGCGCTCGCGCACCTGCGTCAGGCGTTGCAGCGGTGGCATCGGTTGGGAGCGATGGTGCTCGACCACGAGCAGCGCCTGGTCGCGCAGTGAGACGCGGTCGAGCGTCTGGAGGGCCGCGGCCAGCGTCACGCCTTCACGGTAGGGTGGGTCAACGAGAAGAAGGTTGTAGGAGGTGAGGTCGCTGGTGGGCGCCTTCAACCACTCAATGGCATCGGCGCTGACCACGTCGCCCTGCTGGGCGAAGCCGGTTGCGACCAAATTCTCGGCCACGATGTTAGCACAGCCTCGGTCGCGTTCCACAAATGTCGCCCACGCGGCGCCGCGAGAGAGTGCCTCGACGCCAAGCGTTCCTGCGCCGGCGAACAAGTCCAATACACGCGCACCGCGTATGCTGTCGCCGATGATGTTGAACAAGGCTTCGCGCACCAATGACGTGGTGGGACGCGTCGAGCGCCCCGGCGGGGTCTTGAGGAGACGACCGCGGCTTATCCCGGCAGTGACACGCGTGGCTGGCCCGGACATGTGATGAGTAAAGCAGGCCACGGCGGCGCGGCTGCTGGTCCTTGCAAAGGAGCCGCGACATAGTCGTCGTCGACGCCCTCCTCGGCATTGTCCTGGTTCTGGCGCTGCCGCTCGCCGCCGGGATGGCGGTCGGTCGCATCCTGACGGTGCTGCTGGGGCGGAGGTCGCCCGCTGCACCGCCACCACCGAAGGTCAGTCCAGAGCGAACACCTGACGATACGCCGAAAGCTGGCGGCGGAGCGCCGGCTCGCCGTCCAAGGCCGGGTCGCGGTCCAAGAGGCGGACGGCCTCGCTCTGGGCGTCGCTGATCAACACGGCGTCCAGCAGGCTGGCCATCTTGAAGTCCTTGCCGTGCTGCCGGTAACCAGCGAGATCACCCCAGCCGCGTAGCTCGAGGTCAATCTCCGCAAGATCGAAGCCACTTTGATTGGTGACGACGGCCTGCAGGCGCTTGAGCGACTGCGGATCCTCGGCATCCGTGAAGAGGAAGCACCAGGATTCCTCCGTTCCTCTACCCACGCGGCCGCGGAATTGATGCAGCTGCGCCAGGCCGAAACGATCAGCGCCCTCGATCATCATCACGGTGGCGTTGGGAATGTCGATGCCGACTTCGACCACCGAGGTGGAGACGAGGATGGCTACGTCGCCCCGCTGGAATCCCGCCATCACCGCTTCCTTCTCGGCAGATTTCAGCCGCCCGTGGAGTAGCGCAATGCGGGGCGCCAGCTCGGGAAAGACGTCACGCTGCAACTTCTCGAGTTCCTGGGTCGCAGAGCGAACGCCGAGCTTGTCGGACTCCTGGATCAGGGGGCAGATCACGAACACCTGCCGGCCGGCATTGACCTGTTTGCGGATGAAGTTGTAGGCATCGGCCCGCTTCTCGGGCGGCACCATGCGGGTTTTCACCGGCTGGCGCCCGGGCGGCATCTCGCCAAGGATCGAGATGTCGAGATCACCGAAGAGCGTCAGCCCGAGGGTGCGCGGAATCGGCGTGGCGGTCATCGATAGGAAGTGCGGCGTGCGCTCGCTCTTCTGCCGCACCGCGAGGCGTTGACCGACCCCGAATCGGTGCTGCTCATCCACCACGGTCAACGCCAGGTCCTTGAATTGCACCCCCTCCTCGATCAGCGCGTGTGTCCCGATGAGAACCGGGAGATCTCCGTCGGCCAACGACGCGAGCATCGGTTTTCGCGCCGTGGCCGGCGTGCTCCCCACCAGGAGACCGACATCGATCTGGAACGGTCCGAGCAGCGATTGGATGACATCGGCATGCTGGCGCGCCAGCACCTCGGTCGGGGCAAGCAGCACCGATTGGAAGCCGGCGCGCGCGACGTGATGCATGGTCATCGCCGCCACCACGGTTTTCCCCGATCCGACATCGCCCTCGAGCAACCGATTCATCGGTTGAGGACGGGCGATATCCTGCAGGATCTGCCAGGCGGCGACCCGCTGTGCGTTGGTGAGCTGGAAGGGCAATGCCTTGACGAAGCCGCGCGCGGTCGGCTCGTCGAAGGGAACCGGCTGCGCGGTCAGCGCCTTGCGCGCCCGCTTGGCCAGTTGCGCGGCCAGCTGCAAGACGAACATCTCCTCGAAGGCGAGGCGCTCCCTCGCGCGCTCGAGCGCCTGTGCCGATCCGGGAAAGTGCGCCTGCCGCACCGCCTCGGCGCGTGAGAGAAATCCGCGCCGCTGCAACAGCTCACCGGGCAAGAACTCTTCGATCTCGTCGGCGTAGCGAAGCAGCGACTGGATCTTCGATCGCAGCCACTTCGAAGTCAGGCCCTCGGTCTCCCGGTAAATCGGGACGAGCCGCGCCGCGTGCTGCGGGCGAAGGGACACCTTTTCGTGATCCGGGTTCTTCATGACCAGCCCGCCGTTGAGGTCGGCCTCCCCGGCGACAAAGATCTCATCCCCTTTCTGCAGGCTCTTGGCGATCCAGGGTTGGTTGAACCACACGACCCGCAAGGTCGTTCCGGAATCGTCGCCGAGCAGCGCTTCTGTCAGTCCCCGCTTGTACTTGGTTTGGCGTGCGCCGATGTCGTAGATCCGGCCACGAACCGTCGTCTTGACCCCGGGACGTAAGAAGGCGATCGGCGTGATGCTGGAGAAATCCTCGTATCGCCGCGGGAAGAATAAAAGAAGGTCGCGAAGCGTGCGCACGCCGATACGCTCCAGCCGCTCCTCGTAAACGTCACTCACCCCGGCGAGCGTCGTTACGGGATCGTCCAGGGACGGGCCCCGCACTACGCGAAGCCGCGGCGTAGTCACGCGACCAGGTAGGTGAAGCCGATCACGCCGGGACCGGTGTGCGTCCCCAGGACGGCGCCGATCTCCGTGAGCAGGATGTCGAGGCCGGGATAACTCGCGGCAACCCGTTCGCGGAGCTGCTCCGCGTCGGCCGGCGCGGCGCCGTGCATGATGGCGAGCTGGCTGACGTGACCGTCCCGCTCGAGCAGCTCCACCAACTTGCTCAACGCCTGCGGCCGCCCGCGCGCCCGACCGATGGGGACGACCTCGCCGTCTTTGAGCTGGAGGATCGGCTTGACGTTGAGCAGGGATCCGAGCAGGGCCCGCGCCTTGCCGATCCGCCCCCCGCGCTCGAGGTAGGTCAGGGTGTCCACCACGCAGATGACCCGCGCCTTGGGTACGAGCCCACGAAGCCGCTCCGTAATCGTGGCACGATCCTTTCCGGCCCGCGCCAGTTTCGCCCCTTCGAGAGCGATGAAGCCGAGCGCCATCGAGGTGCTGAGGGAATCGACGACATCGATCGCCTTTTCATCGACGCCTTTGGCCGCCATCTGCGCCGAGTTGTAGGTCCCCGAGACCTTGCTGGAGAGGTGAACCGACACGATCTCGTCACCGCTCTGGCGGAGCGTGCGATAGGCCTCTTCGAAGACGCCGACGGCCGGCTGCGAGGTGCGGGGTAGCTGGGTCGAGGCTCTGAGGCGACCGAAGAACTCGTCCGTGGTCAAATCCACGTGGTCGCGGAAGACCTGGTCGCCGAAGTGGACGTTGAGCGGCACAACAGTGATACCGGCGGCCTGCTGTTGCTCCTTGGTCAGGTCCGCGGTGGAATCCGTGACGATCCGGACCACCACTGGAGTATAGCCAGCGGTTCGCGCCGATCACGACCGGGCAACGGGCGCGTTTCGTTAGGTTGCGCGCAGCAAAGCTTGGTAAATCTATAGCTGCGATGTCGCTCCCAGGACAAATCGCGCTGAGCGCACGCCTGCGCGCCGCCTTCACCCCGGTCGCCTCGGTTTCGGTTTCGCCGCGCTCATCAGTGAACTCCCAGTTGAGCCAGGCCATCATCCTCGGCGGGTTGATCGGCTTCCAGGTGCTCGACACCCTTACCACTCACCTGGGGCTCGCACTCGAACACGAGGAGCTCAACCGCCTCATGGCCCCCATCATGGTGACGCGAGGCGAGCTGGTTGCCTACGCGGTCAAAGGAACCTCCCTTGCCATCCTGCTGGCCGTCCTCATGCTGATGCATCGGCGGAAGCCCCGGGTGTGGCAGGCCTACCTCGTGGCCGGCTGGCTGAGCGCCGCCGCCGTGGTCGCAAACGTCGTGCAGCTGCTGCTCTAGTCTCGGAGGACCTCGCGCAGCTTGACCGCGAATTCCTCCGCATGGCTGTCGAAGCCTCCGTGCGCGCCGGGGAACACGACGGCTTGCGTCCCGAGCCGCTCGGCTAGCCGCAACCCGCCCTCGTGCGCCAGCTCGCCGCTGGACTCCGCTCCGACGGCCGGGACGATCCGCGTGGGACCGGCCTTCAACGCCGCGAAATCGGGTTCATAGTTGGCGATCGCGAGAAAGTAGTGCCTGAACCAG
Organism: Chloroflexota bacterium; assembly: GCA_005889345.1. Lineage (GTDB taxonomy): Bacteria > Chloroflexota > Dormibacteria > CF-121 > CF-121 > CF-13. The sequence goes on along the minus strand of VBFR01000184.1, from coordinate 26,623 downwards.
AAGTCCATGTTGCGTCCAAATCGGGCCTGCGCCTCGCGCTCCTCCGGGGTCGGCTCGCCGGTCGGAGGCGGCGGCGGAGCCTGGCGAATGCGGGTGTGAACCATGAACTTCTGCATCGTCGGCCCAATTCCGGCGGCGCGGTAGGTCTCGACAATGCCCTCCATCTCGGCACGCGCGCGCACGGGATCAGGCTGCAGGGCCGGGGACGGCGGCTCGTGCGACACGAAGGTGCGAACCTGCTTCGGATGGCGAGCGGCCAGCTCGAGCCCGATGACGGCGCCGCCGCTGCTGCCAAAGACATGCGCCGGCTCTTTCGCGGTCGCCGTCAGCAGCCGGTGAACGTCGTCGGCGAAGATCTGCACGATCCGCTCGTCCTGGACCGGCGTCTCGAGCGTGCTGTGTGAGAGACCCCGCGGGTCATAGGTCACCACGGTGTAGTCCGATGCCAGCTGCTCGGCGATGTGCCGAAATGCCCCAGCGTCCGCCGGACCGCCCGGCATCATGAGCAGCACTGGACCCGCTCCACGAAACTCGTAGTACAGGCTTGCGCCTGGTACTTGTAACCTCTCCACTGTCAGCGGTGCCGTCGAATTCATGCGACCTTCCTCCATGCTCGTTTGTCTCATCAGCGGGCCCGCCGGCCCACGCGAGCGGCGCTTTAGTGCCATGCGAGCGTTTGAGGCGTTACTCAACCGCCACGATATACGGATAGAGCGCCTGCTCACCCGATTGGAGCTCGACCGACGCCTTCGGGAACTGTTTGGCCACCGAGGTGGTAAGGGCCTCGCGCTCGGCTTCCGGCGCGTCGACACCGGCATAGATCGTCACCGTTGCGACCTTGGCCGCGTCGATGCGCGCGAGGACGTCCTTTACGACCTTCTCCGGCGATTCGCCGGCGACCACGACGCGATCGTTGAGCAAGCCGATGACATCGTTTTCGGCGATCGTCAGCCCGTTCATTTCGCTCGCCCGCACTGCCCGGGTCACCTCGATGGTCTGCACCTGGCTGAGCGCGTGTGACATCGCACTGGCGTTGGCCTCCAGGTCGGCGCTGAAGTCGAAGGCGAAGAGCGCCGCGATGCCCTGCGGCAAGCTGCGCGACGGCACCACCCGGACGCGCTTGCGGCTCAGCTCGGCAACCTGCTGCGCCGTCATGACGACGTTGCCGTTGTTGGGGAGCAGCAGGACGTCATTGGATGGCACCGATTCGACCGCGGCGAGGATGTCCTCGGTGGAGGGATTGACCGTCTGGCCGCCGCCCACGACCGAGTCAACCCCCAGGCTCTCGAGGATGCGGCGGAAGCCGTCGCCGCTCGCCACCGCGACCAGCGCCAGGTGCTTGCTGCTGGCCGGCCGCCGGATGCTGTCGCCCTGAAGCCGGTGGTGCTGCGACGACATGTCGTCGACCTTCAGCCGGCTGAGCTGTCCGACACCGCTGGCGTAGCTGATCACGACCGCGGGCTCCTGGGTGTGGACGTGGACCTTGATGGCCGATTCGTCACCGACGACAAGGGCCGATTCGCCGTGCCGTTGGATTTCGGCACGCACGTCATCGACGGCGAGCCCATCGCCGTTGATGATGAACTCGGTGCAGTAGCCCCACCCCGCCGCCGGCGCCTCGACGGCCTTCGGCCGCGCGTGTTGGGTCGCCGGCCGCTCGAAGCTCTGCAGGGCTTCGCCACGCATTCGTTTGAGAAAGCCTTCCAGAATCAACTGGAGCCCGAATCCCCCGGCATCGATCACGCCCGCCTGTTTGAGGATGGGTAGCTGGTCGGGTGTCCGCTCCACCGCAGCGGCGGCCGCGACGCAGGCCGCACGCACGACGTCGGTTAGGTTGGTGGTTTTCGCGGCCTCTGCCTCAGCGCCCGCAGCGGCTTCTCGGGCCACGGTCAGCATGGTGCCTTCGGTCGGCTTGATCACGGCCCGGTAGGCGACGTCCGCTCCCTCGCGAAATGCGCTGGCCAGGCCGCGCGCATCAACCTTCGGTTTGGTGCCGATGCCGACGCAGAAGCCGCGCAGGATTTGCGAGAGAATGACCCCCGAGTTTCCGCGCGCGCCCATGAGCGCGCCGTGCGACGCCCGCTTGGCCGTCCGCGAGAGATCGGCGTCGTCGACGTCGCGGATGTCTTCGACCGCCGACTGCAAGGTGAGGAGCATGTTGGTGCCGGTATCCCCGTCCGGAACTGGAAAGACGTTCAGGGAATCGACCTCGTCGCGGTTTACCGTCAGCCAGGCGAGCGAGCCGAGCAGGGCCTCTTTGAACAGGCGTCCGTCGCATTCGGTGATGGGCATGGTCGCGGCGCCGGTCAGGCTCGGGATTTCAGCTGCCGCCACTCCCGCTGACGTGGATCCCCTGGACGTTGACGTTGACTTCCACGACCGGGAGTCCGAGGGTCCGCTCGACCGAATACCGGACCGCATTCGAGAGGTTGTTGGCCACCTCTGAGACCCGGGTGCCGTACTCGACGATGACGTAGAGGGAGACGGCGATCCCGTCCTCGCGCACCTCCACTTCGACGCCGCGATGCAACTTGTCGCGATGCAGCCGCTCGGCCAGGCCGTCGCGCAGGCCGCGGGCCGCCATGGCGACGACGCCGTAGCAGCCGGCCGCCGCATGCCCGGCGATGGTGGCGACGACATGGCGCGACACCTCGATCCGCCCGAGGTCTCTGGCCTGGATCAGCGTCCTCGGCGGCTTCCCGGCGCGTGACGGGTTGGCCTTCGTCTTTGAGTCCATCGTGTGCTACTATGTGACGCTGATTTCGCCTCAATCATACGCGATGTTCGTGGAGGCGCCGAAGAAAACCAACACCATGGCACAACGCTGCTCGATCTGCGGAAAGGGGCCCCAATACGGGCACAACGTGAGCCACTCGAAGGTGCACACGAAGCGCCGCTTCATGCCCAATTTGCACAAGGCGCGGGTCACGATCGACGGCCGCACCCAGACCGCCCTCGTCTGTACCCGCTGCCTCCGAACCCAGGCCAAGTCGGCCTAGTCCCTAGCGCGTCGCCGGCAGTCGCCGGTTTTGACGGACGGTCGAGTTGCAGTGAGTGCCAGGATGCAAAAACCGCCGCAGCTCCTTCCCACGAAACTCGAGGATGCGCAGGCGCCTGGCATCAGATACCGCATCGACGGCGAGTTGGTCCCCGTGCTCCATACCTGGCTCGACGGGACGGTGCCGGTGTACTTCGAGCACCACGTCGTGCTCTGGAAGGATCCAGCGCTCAATATCGGCATTCGTGCGATGAAAGGCGCCTTCAAGCGGATGGTAGCCGGCATGCCAATCTTTCTCACCGAGGCACAGGGTCCGGGTGAGATCGCGTTCTCGCGTGATGGTGCGGGTCATCTCTTTCCCCTCCACCTGATGCCTGGAACCGCGGTGCTCGTTCGGGAGCATCAGTTCCTGGCGGCAACGGGAAATCTTGATTACACCTTCAACCGGGTTAAGGGTGTGAGCAACATGCTTTTAGGTTCGACGGGATTCTTCGTCGATCGCTTCAACGCGAGCCACCAGGAAGGTGTCCTCTGGCTGCACGGCTACGGGAACGTTTTCCAGAAGGAGCTGGCCCAGAACGAGCAGATCGATATCGAACCGGGCGGCTGGGTCTACCGCGATGAAAGCGTTCGCATGGACGTGCAGATGTTCGGGCTGAAAACCGGCATCTTCGGCGGCGGCGGCAACATGATCTGGAACCGCTTCACCGGTCCGGGACGGGTCGGCATCCAGTCGATGTACCTGCACATGCCCACCAGCGAGTAGCGTTCGCCTTAGCGCAACTCCTGGATCGCGGCCTTCTTCCCCTGTGGGTGGCTGAAAACAAAGCTCCCCGCGACCAGGACCGTGGCACCATTCGCGACTGACGGCGGCCCGGTCTCCGCATTGACGCCGCCGTCGACTTCGATGTCGAGCCCGGGGTTGAGCCGGTCACGCAGGGCGCGCGCGGCCTTGATCCGTTCCAGGCTCCCATCGATGAACTTCTGCCCGCCCCAGCCGGGATTCACGCACATCACGACCAGCAGGTCGGCGTTCTTGAGGACCGGTTCGACGAGCGCCAGCGGACTCCCGGGGTTGAGGCAGACGCCGGCTTTCAAGCCGGCTTTGCGGATAGTCTCGAGGACCCGGTGGATGTGCCGCGTCGCCTCGACATGCACCGAGAGCGTTGTTGCGCCGGCGTCGCGAAAGGCCTCGATGGTGCGCTCCGGGTTCTCGATCATGAGGTGGACGTCGAAGGGCACCTTGGCGTAGCGCCGGCAGTGCTCCACGGTACGTGGACCGATCGTGATGGGCGGCACGAAGTGCCCGTCCATGACATCGAAGTGCACCCAATCGGCACCCGCCTGCTCGAGGGCGGCAACCTCCTCACCCAGCCGGCTGAAGTCGGCCGACAGCAGCGACGGGGCGACCAGCACTAGCCGATTGTCGGGATGGTGATCGTCACCGGAGCGTCGAAGTCGTGGTAGTTGACCTGGATGTGCGCCGTGGCATGGATCGTCGATCCCGCCGGCACCGGGCTGCTCGAGCTGCTCGGTGCGCCCAGCGCTCCCATCAACTGGCTGAGGTCCACCGTGTAGTCGGCGTCCGTCGTGACGCGACGAACCAGGTGGTCGTCCTTGCCAAACCACACCTCGACCGTCATGGTGCCGCCGTTCAGGACCTGCTCGATGGCCGCTTTGGCCTGCGGGTTCTTGACCGCCGCCTTGTCGAAGCTGGCGATCAGCTTGTCCTTGTCGGGAATCAGCTGGTAGTGATGCACGGTGGTACCCGCCAGTGTGGTATCGCCCAGGTCCTTGATCGACTTCACGTTCCGAAGGAGCTGCTCGTAGGAGAGCGGGTCAGGCTGACTCAGCTGCCCGCTCAGGCCGCCTTGAGCGGAACTCTCCCATTTGCCGTTGACCGGGTTCTTCACGTAGGCCTTGCCATTGGCGACGACGACTTCGGTCGCCACCGAGAAGCCGGCCAGCTTGGCGTTGACCGTCGCGTGGTAGCGGTCGGGGAACTGCGCCTCGCCGTTGCCCGTCATGTCCAGCGCGAGTGAGCCCGCGCTGCCGCCGCTCTGGCCGAACATCGCGCCCATCTCGGCGGGGAACGTCATCCTCACGCTGCCCAGGAGGTCGAACTTCGCCGAGTGCAGCTGGCTGGCTCGCTGCGCCGCACTGCCTAATGCCTGCTGCGGAGTTTCCGCCTTGGCCAGCGGTGAGGCGCAGGCCGCCAGGGCCACGATCGTCAGCATGCTGGCCAGGAACCGCTTCATTGGACTCTTTGAGTATATCGGCGGCGTCAGGCTGTTCCCTTCGGCCGATATGTGGCGTGGAGCCAGGTGGGCAACTCCGCCAGGCGATCGATGACATGGGTCGGCGCAATCCACGGGATCGGGATGGCTCCGGGGTGGCGCAGCCAAACCGCCGGGATGCCCGCGCGTAGCGCCCCGGCAATATCGGTGTCCAGCCGGTCCCCGACCATCAAGGTCGCATCCAGTTCTACGCCGAGCCGGCGGGCGCCCTCCGCGTAGATCGCAGGATCCGGCTTCGCCGCGCCGAAGTCGCGCGAGGTGACGAGCGCATCGATCAAGGGCCGGATCCCCGCCTTTTCCAGCGCCTCCACGAGTTCGGCGTCGCCCGATCCCACCGTGTTGGAGATGACGCCCAGCCGGTAGTGAGGCTTGAGCGCGGTCAAGACCTCGATGGCATCAGGGATCGGCTTGATCGCCATCTCCCAGAGATGCTTACCGGGCTCTTCGACGACGAGGGTATTGCCGGCGTCGAAGAAGATGCCACGAAGTGGCATCAGGTCGGCGAGGTCGCCGCATGCAGCTGGCGGGCGCGCAGCTGACCGCAGGCGGCATCGATGTCGAGCCCGCGTGTGGCGCGGATGGTGGTCGAGATGCCGGCGGTCTGCAAAATGGACTGGAACGCCTGGGCACGCGACTTCGACGGTGGTGCCAGCGCGCTGCCATCGATGGGGTTCATCGGGATCAGGTTGATGTGGCTGAGGTGGCGACCTACCACGGTGGCCAGGCGTTGGGCCTGCTCCGGACTGTCGTTGACGCCCTGCAGCAGGACGTACTCGTAGCTCGTGCGCCGGCCGGTTCGTTCCGCGTGAGCCCTTGCGGCGCCGACGATCGCGGCGATCGGGTACTTGCGATTGACCGGGATCATGCTGCTGCGCAGCGCATCGTCGGGCGCGTGCAGGGAGATCGCCAGGTTGACTGGCAATCCCTCGGCACCGAGCCGCTCGATGAAAGGCACCAGCCCGATGGTCGATACCGTCACCCGGCGCGGGCTGAAATTGAGGGTGTCCGGACGGGCCCAGCGTCGGATCGCCCCCACCACGGCGGCGTAATTGTTGAGCGGCTCCCCCATTCCCATGAAGACGACGTTCGTCACCGAGCGCTGCGCCTCTCCTAGATCGCGGCTGGCCACGAGGAACTGGTCGACGATCTCGGCTTCGCTGAGGTTTCGATCGAAGCCGGATTGGCCGGTGGCGCAGAAGCTGCATCCGATGGGACATCCCACCTGCGAGCTGACGCAGATCGTGGTCCGCGCCCGCGAGCGGGCGGTCGCCTCGTAGTGCATCACCACCGTTTCGATGGTCCGCGCATCTGCCAGCTTGAAGAGGTACTTGACGGTCTGACCGCGATCCGCCGCGCGCTTCATCTGCGTCCCCACGGTGCTGAACACGAACGACTCGGCAAGGTGGCGTCGCGCCGATGGCGGCAACGTTCGCATGGCATCGAATGACGCAACTAGCCGTTGCCAGAACCACTGTCGGGCCTGGTCGGCGCGGTACGGCGCTTCGCCGGCTGCGGCTAGGCGGGTGAGAACATCCGTGGGGTCGGCTGTGGCGAAGGCCGCGTGCTCAGTCGCTACGGCGATTTCCGAACACCAGCGAGGCGTAATACAGCAGGGTCACTACGGCACCGAAGAGGGCGACCCAGTAGGTGAAGGCGGCGGCACGGAGCATCCGGCGCGCGCCCTCCTGCTCCTGCGGATAAATGACGCCGTTCTCGGCAAGGAGGCGCAGCGCGCGCCGGCTCGCGTCGAGCTCGACAGGGGTCGTCACCAGCTGGAAGAGGACGACAGCCGCGAAGAGGAACAGTCCGGCCAGCGCGACGTAGAAGCCGAAAGCGGTACCCGTAAAGACGGACAGCAGAAGACCGGCGATGACGATCAGGGGACCGGCTTGCGACCCGAGGTTGGCGGCCGGAACCAGCCTCGACCGAATCCGCATCGCGAAGAAGCCCTGGTGATCCTGCAGCGCGTGGCCGATCTCGTGGGCGACCACCGCCTCCGCCGCGACCGACGTGCCGCGGGCGACCGCTTGCGAGAGATTCAGGGTCTTATTGCGGGGGTCGTAGTTGTCGCTCAACTCGCCGTCGATCACCTGGACCGTGACATCGCGAAGGCCCGCCCCGGCGAGGATGCGCGCAGCCACGTCGACCCCGGTGAGCCCGCTGGCATTGCGAACCTGGGCATAGCGCTGGTACGTGCGCTTGACCCAGCCGCTCGCGATGAAGCCGAGCACCATGATGGGCAGAGCGACATAGAGAAAGTAACTCCAGCTCCAGAAGAGCATCTGCGGGAAATTCTACCCAGCGGCATCGAGTTCGACCCGCAGTTCCGTCGACGGACTGCGGCTGACCTGTGGCGATTTTTTCACGCAGCGTGAAAGGATCGCGCGCGCCGCCTCGTTTCACCCTCATCGGGGCCCCGTACCATGCTTGACGAGCCACAACGACTCACCATGTCAGACGTTTTCAGCCTCTTCGGCCGCCACGCGGAGGACACCCGCTGGGTTGCTTCGGCGGATTCGCAAGAATACCTGGCCGTCGTCCTTTACCTGGTACAGCGCAACAACGCCCGCTGACGCTGGCCGCGCACCTGGCACTTGTGATAGTATCTCTGTTAAGTTAAGTACTCGTTAGGTATCAAGATGTCCGAGAAGCTGACCCTGAGCGAGCTCTTCGCCCTCTTCGGGCGGACCACCGACGAAACCCGCTGGGTCGGGTCCGCCGATTCCGAGGAATACCTGGCGGTCGTCACCTACCTGGTCCAGCGCTCGAGCGCCCGCTAGTGCGATCTCGGGCTGGGGTACGCCGGAAAACGCGCCCGACGCGGACCATAACGAAGTAGCGACGATCCCGCCACGAGCCGTCTGAAAGCATGGGGTCGTGGCGTTATAGGCTCATACTCGGGCTACGGCCACCAATCCCCATGGACATCACACCACTGATCACGCTGCTCGCGATGCGAATCCGGATGCGACTGGGCTTGCAGAACCGTGAGAACGGCCAGGCCCTGATCGAGTACTCCTTGATCATGGTGCTCGTAGTGTGCGTCATCCTGGTGACCTTGATCGTGCTGGGCAACCAGGTCAGAAACACCTACTGCAACATCGCCGGCGCCGTGGTCAACCCTTAGGGCTCCGCCACCGCCACCGCCGGGTTTCCCATCACGATCGCGCCTGGCGCGACGTCACCGGCAACGAGCGCTCCCCATCGGACCACCGCCCCCTCCCCCACCGACACGCCCTTAAGGACGGTCGATTTGCCCTGGATCCAGGTATTGCGTCCGATCCGGATCGGGCGCCGCGTCACGGCTTCTGCGCCCTGGCGGCGCTCCCGACCAACGGCGTGAAAGTCGGTATCCACCAGCAGGCACGGACCGAGGATGGCGTCGTCGCCTACGACGATGGCGCTGGCCGACATCAGGCCCGCACCATCGATCTCCACGCGGTCGCCGATCTCGATGCGCGCGCCCTCGCCAAAGGTGAGCAGGGCGGTGCGACCGGAGGCGTTGCGGACCCGGACGTCGCGACCGAAGGCAACCCGCCCGCGGCCACGGATGCGCAGCCGCCAGGGACCCGTAAAGCCGGGCCCGAAGATGTGGCGCGGATATCGGAGGCGCAGGTACAGGGTGCTGAGGCTCACCGTAGTTGGAGGCTCTGCCCGGGAAGGGAGTTGAACCCTTACAAGCTTGCGCTCACAGCCCCCTCAAAGCTGCGTGTCTACCAATTCCACCACCCGGGCGAGGGCGATGCGATTTTACCCCAGCCACGAGCCTGTAACAAGCGCCGTAAGCCTGCCTCTCTATGGTGGGATGCAGTCGCCCAGCCGCCGCGGTTGATGTGACCCTGACGCGACAAGAGTCATCACATCGTAAAGAGGAATCGTAAGGAAATGAATGACGAGGGCCATATATCTTTGCCGGCTCTCCAGTCGGACCTGAGCCAGCAGCCGCAGGTCCAAATTCATGGCGGCCGGTCCGCGGCGCGACGTGCGATGGCGGCCGGAAGAGAGGGGTTAAACATCGTCAACCGCTACCGGATTCTGATCGTCGACGACGATGCCATGGCGCGCGAGATCCTCAAGCGGATCCTCGAGCACGCGGGCTACGAGGTCATGACCGCCGGCAGCGGCCCCGAGGCACTGCGCAAACTCCATGAAGGCATCCCCCACCTGGTCGTCGTCGACCTGATGATGCCGGAGATGGACGGCTTCGAACTCTGCCGCCGCATCAAGAGCCACCTCGACGTTCCCATCGTGATCCTCAGCGCCGTCGCCGCCATCGAGAGCAAGGTCGAAGGCCTGCAGATGTACGCCGAGGACTACATCGTCAAGCCGTTCGAAAAGGAAGAGCTGGTCGCGCGCGTGCAGCGGGTGCTGCGCCGCTACGGTGAATCCGCCGGCGTCGAGCAGCCCGAGGTCGTCATCGACCAGGACCTCCAGATCAACTTCGTCCAGCACTGGGCGCGCGTGAAGGGCCAGCAAGTCACGCTCACGCCGACCGAGTCCAAGCTGCTCTTCCTCCTCGTCCGCAATGCCGGACGGGTGGTCACCAACGAAACCCTGCTGGCCAAGGCCTGGGCCGGCGACGAGGAAGCCTACGAGGAAGGGCTGCGGGTGCACATCTCGCGTCTGCGCAGCAAGATCGAAGCCAATCCCAGCAAGCCGGTTTACATCCAGACCAAGCGTGGGGTCGGGTATCGCTTCAGCGCCAAGGTCAACTACCCCGCCGGGCAAGAACCGATGGCACTGGCCGGATGAGCATGCGCACCCTCGCCCTCGGCCTGCTCGTGTTCGTCCTCTCCTTCCCGCTCTGGTTGCACTGAGCGGGGACGCGACCCGCGCTTAGACTTCCTCCCCAGTGATGCACGTGCTGGGTCTCGGGTTCACCGTCTTCACCGTCATCTTCCTGCTCGAGCTTCCCGACAAGACAGCGCTGGCCGCCCTGCTGCTGGCGACCCGCCATCGGCCGCTTCCGGTCTTCCTCGGCGCGGCGGCCGCATTTGTCATCCAGAGCGCTGTCGCAGTCGTCGCCGGCTCACTGCTGAGCCTGCTTCCGCGCGAACCGATTCGGATCGGGGCAGGGATTCTCTTCCTCGGTATGGCGGCACTCCTGATTCGCCGCAATCTCCGCAGGGATGAGGCCGATGAGGAGCGGGCGGTCGAGCAAGAAGAGGCTCGACGCCGCCGTCCGTTCATGACCGCCTTCATCGTGGTCTTCGTCGCCGAGTGGGGCGACCTCACGCAACTCGCCACTGCGGCGCTGCAGGCCCGCTATCAGCAGGCCGTGCTGGTTTTCGTCGCCGCCACCCTGGCGCTCTGGGCCGTCTCCGCGATCGCCGTCACGCTCGGCAATCGCCTCGGCGCCTGGGTCCCGGAGCGACCCCTGCAGTTCGCCGCGGCCGGCGTCATGGTGCTCGTCGCCATCGCGCTCATCACCGGGGTGCTCGGTTAAGCGGCGGTGGTGAGGTCGATGGCTTCAGGGAGGGCCCGCTGCGGGATGGTGAAGGTAAACGTGCTGCCCTGGCCGGGCGCGCTCTTCACCCAGATCCGCCCGCCGTGCATCTCGACCAGCCGGCGAGAGATCGCCAGCCCCAACCCGGTACCCTGGTACTTGCCGCTGATCCCGCTCTGACCCTGCTGGAAGCTTTCGAAGATGCGCTCGGCGTCTTCCGGCGGCACGCCGATGCCGGTATCGCGGACGCTGATGCGCAGCTCCGCTCCCTGGCGTTCGGCCGTGACGCGCACGCTGCCGGTCTCCGTGAACTTGATCGCGTTGCCCAGCAGGTTCAGGAGAACCTGCTTCAGCTTTGGAGCATCCGCAAAGACGCGGCCGACCTCGGCTGAAACACTGGCGGTGAGTTCGAGCTTCTTGTTCTTGGCCAGCGAGCTAACACTCTCCACGCACTCGGAAATCAATGGTTCGACCTCGACCTCGCCGCGGTGGAGCTGCGCTTTCCCGGCCTCGAGCTTGGAGATGTCGAGCAGGTCGTTGATCAAGACCAGTAAGTGTTGTCCGTTCTGGGCGATGATGTCGACATCCTGACGCTGGTCGCGGGTCAAGATGCCACCGTCGCCCTCGAGTAGCAGCTGAGAGAAGCCGAGGATCGAGTTCAGTGGGGTGCGCAGCTCGTGGCTCATGTTCGCCAGGAACTCCGCTTTGTGCTGGTTGGCGCGTTCGAGTTCGGCGTTGACTGCCCCCAGTCGCGCCGTCTGCTCGGTCGCGAGGTGGAAGAGGTGCGCCTCCTGGATGGCGGTCGCGGCATGCTGCGCGAAGAGCGTGAGGAGCTCGATCGTGTTGCGATCCAGCGGGCGCCGATGGTAGATGGCGAGCACGCCCAGCAACTGGTCGCCGACCACCATGGGGAAGCCGGCGAAGGCATGGATCCCTTCTTCCGACATCCAGGGGTTGAGTGACAGTTGCCGGTGGTTGGCCGGATCGTTGGTGACGATCGGCACGCGCAGCTCGGCCACCTGCCCGATCTCCCCCATGCCGCGCTCCACGCGTCCGGCAACGGGCGGGGCGTTGCGCGTCGTGTGATGGCCGGCCCGGCGCCAGAGCGCGCCGTCGCTCTGCTCCAGGAGCCAGATTTGGGCCGCCGCGAACCCGAGGTTGCCGGTGAGCGCGGTGGCCATGATGTCGAGCAGCTCCGGCTCGAAGAGCTTCTGGTTCATCTGGTCGATCGATCGGTTGAGGAGCTCCAGGCGGCGGGCACGCTTCTCCGTCTCCTCGAACAGGCGGACATTGCGCAGCGCGACCGCCAATTGCTGGGCAAGGACCTCCAGCGCCTCCTCTTCCCAGCGTGTGAGGCGCCGCTCGCTCTCACGCGTTTGCAGATGCAGCACGCCCGAGACCTTGCCTTCGAGCAGCACCGGGGTACCGAAGACCCATGAGTAGCCGGCGTGATTGAGCGCCGGCAGGTCGAACAGTGGCGACTCGCCGAGCGTCACGAAACCCCGCTCCCGCACCACCCGTCCCACGATGCCGTCGCCCGCCGAGATCGCGGTGCCTTCGATCGCTTCCGGGAGATGAATGGCGGCGCGCAGCGTAAAGACCCCGCGGTCCTCGTCGAGCAGCACGATCGCCCCCGAGTCCATTTGCAGAATCTCGAGTCCGCAACGAATGACCGTGTACAGCATGCGCGACACATCGAGCTGGCCGACCAGCTCGCCCAGGACGTTGCGCAGCTGCTCGGTCTGATCGAGCCGCCGCCGGGTTCCCCGAATCTCGGTATTCATCGCCCGCACGGCGGCGCCCAGGCCGGTGATGACGGCGACGGTCGGGATCGCACGCAGGATCGACTCCCGCACCGAGATGGCCAGGCCGAGATCGCTGGTCTGGAACAGGATGATGCCGACCGTGAAGAAAAGGCTGGTCCCGATCCCGCCCCAGAGGTCGAAGCGGAAAACCGCCTCCGCCGCGACCAGCGCGTAGAGAAGGTAGGGAAGGCTGGACGACGGCGTCGCGAACAAGAGGATCCAGCCGCTGACCACCAGGTGATCCAGCACGAGCAGAAGCACCGCCATCGGTCGCGTAAAGCGCGGGACGGACTTCTTCTGAATGGCCAGCGTCGCCACGCCGTTGTAGGCGGCCAGCAACCCGGCGAGCAGGATGGTGACCGGCACCGACGCCGAATTGAGCCAGAAGAGCAGGCCGATGGGAATGACCAGCGCGGCGAAGCGGAGCTTGACGAACTGGCGGTCGAGGGCAGTCATCGGAGCCCTTTGGTCCTAAGCGGCCTGGCTGGTTTGAAGGTTGTTGATCATCTCCAGGAAGCGGTCCTTGCCGAAGTCCCCCTTCTGGATGATCGACTGGATGTTCCCCTGCAGGCGCTCACGGTCCTCGCTGCTGATGTTTTTCGCTGTATAGATAAGGATGGGGATCTGGCTCGCCGCTGGATCCTCGCGGAGCTTGGAGACGACTTCGAAGCCGTCGACATCGGGCATCATCAGGTCGAGGATGATCATGTCCGGCTTCTTCTTGAGGGCCAGCTCCAGGCCCGCCTTGCCACCGTCGGCCACCATGATCTCCATGTTGAACGGCTTGAGCATCGCCTTGACCAGCCGGATATTCTGCGGGTCGTCATCCACGATCAAGATCGACGACGGCGTCTTCTTGCCCTTCTTGCCGTCGGCCAGCAAGTCGAACTTCACCATCATCTGAAGCAGCTGCTGCCGGTCGATGGGCTTGGTCAGGAAGTCGGCCTGGCCGATGTCAAAGGGCAGCGATTCTTTGTTGACCTTGGAGGTCAGCACGATGGGGATGTCCTTCGTCTTCGACTCGCGGCGCAGGTCGTAGACGAGGCCGCTGCCGCCATTGGGCGGGAGCTGGGTGTCGATCAGCACGGCGAGCGGCTGGAGCTGCACTGCCTTGCGCAGTGCCTCCTGCGCGCTGGCGGCGATCACTACCTCGTAGCCCGCGTGGCTGAGGAAGGGCTCGATGCGCTCCTTGACCGCCGGGTCATTGTCGGCGACGAGGATGACGGGCGCCTTGGTCCCGGCCCCCACGGGCGGAATGATCTGCACCGGCCGCTCCTGGATGCCGGCCTCCTGCTTGGCGAACTCGATCAGCTCGCGGATGTGCTCGACCAGCCGTTTGCCGCTTTCGTTGATGTGCGCGACAAACTCGCGTCGCTCCTCCGGCGTCGTCTTATTCGCCTTCTCGTCGAGCAGGATCTCGGAGAAGCCGATGATGGCATTGAGGGGCGAGTTGAGGTCGTGGCTCTGGTCGTAGATGACACGGAACTTGGCCTCGAAATCCCGCTTGGCCTGGCTCAGGGCCGGCGCGGCGTCCTTGTTCTTGCCACTGGCGCTCAGCTCCACCTTGAGGCCCTCCAGCTGCGCCTGCATGGCGCGCTTCTCCGCCTCATAGCGCGCCAGCACCTGGCTGGTCGGCGGGCCGCTGCCGGCGGCTTTGCGAGCTTCTTCGAGCTGCGCCTTGAGGGAGGCCTTCTCCCGCTGCCAGGCCAGCTCCAGCTCCTTGGCCTCGCCGGCGCGCCGGTTCTGGAGCTCATTGGTCTGCGACATCATGTCGGAGAGCTGGGCCTGGATCCGCTCCAGATCGACCTTGAGCTGGTTCTTCTCAGCCGTCAGCCGCTGCTCGCGGCCAGTCCACTCCTCGGCTTTGCGGCCGGTCTCGCCGGCGAGGTCGGCGTGCAGCGCTTTGATCTTTTCGTAGTCCTGCTGGGTGGCGGCCAGCCGGGCCGACGATTCCGCGGCCTGCTTCTTGAGTGCCGCCTTCTCCTCGGCGAAGGACGCCTCGCGGCTCTGCCAGTCCTTCTCGAGCGCCTTGACCTTGGTCAGGAGCGCGGACCGCTCGTCACTGAGACGCTGGAATTCGGCCTCGGCCTTGTCGAGGTCGGCGCCCTTCCTGCGGGCCTCTTCCAGCTGCCCCTGGAGCAGCTTGCGATCGGCCTTGTACTGCGCGTCGGCGGCCTGCCCGCCCTGCTCCAGCCGGGCGACATCCGCAATCAGCCGCTGCCGCTCCGCCTGCCATTTCTCGCGGGCGGCCTTGAGCGGCTCGAGTTCGCCCTGGGCCGCTTTCAGCTGCTGCTGCAACTGCGCCGTGAGGTCCTGGAGGCGCGCCTTCTCCTGGGTGAGCTCGACCCGAGACCTCTGCCATTCCTGTTCCAGCTGCGCCTGCCGAGCGACGGCACCGTCGCGATCCTTCAGTAAGGTCTCACGGTCGACGGCCCACTGGAGCTGGGAGGTCTGCAGGTTGTTGAGATCGTCCTCCGCGGTCTTGAGGTCGCTGCGGACCTTCTTCTGGTCCGCTTCGTACTTCTGGGCGAGCTGGATCCGTTCCTGCTCGAGTTGCCGGAGCTGTCCGCGGCGCTCCTCGTCGCGGGTCTTGGAACGGGCCACGTCGTCCTTGAGGCGAGCCAGTTCCACCTGCGCCCGATCGTGGCTTTGCTGGAGATCCATGTGCCCCTGCTTGAGCGACTCGTGCTGGTCGACCAACGCCTGGCGCTCCATGGCGCGCTCATCGTCCCGCGTCTTGGCGCGGGCCAGCTCATCTTTGATCCGGCCGAGGTCCACCTGCGTCCGCTCGTGGGTCTGCTGCAGATTCGCATGGCCCTTCTTGAGCGATTCGTGCTGCTCGAGCAGGGCTTGCCGGTCCATCGCCCACTGCAGCTGGGCATTCTGCAGGTCGTCGAGCTCCTCTTGTTTGGCGTCGAGCTGACGCTTGACCAGCTCCAATTCCTTGGCGGTCTCGGCGAGCTGCGTGCCCATGTCGTCCTGCAGTGTCTGCAGGTGTGCGATGAACTCCTGGTTCTGCTGCAGGATGTCGGCGAAGGACTTCGCCTTGGGTGCCTCGGGGCTCATCAGGCGGCCTTCCGTCCCTGTTGCATGTAGCGCTCGACTGCGGACCGCATGGCGTCGAGGTGCGCGCTCACGGCGCCCAGCTGGTCGACGCGTTCCTGTTCCAGCTGGCTGAGCTCCTCCGCGCGATCGGCTTCCCGTTCGATCGACTGGCGGAGCTCCCGCTCGAGGCGGGCAATCTCGGCTTGCGCCATCTCGTAGGAATTCTTTGTGTCCAGGAGGTCCTTCTTGCGGGCCTCGTCCTCGTCGATGAGGCCCTGCAGATTCTTGAACAGCTCCTGGTTGAGCTCAAGAATCTCCGGGTACGAGCGGCTGGCCTTGGGGGCGGGCTCACCCGTGCGGGTTGGCTTTCCTGACTGTTCGCTCATTACGCGGTCTTCACCCGCCCCTGCTGCAGGTAGCGGGCGACCTCCCCGGGTAGGCCTTGTGGATCAACCGGCTTGGGGATGTAACCGTCGCAGCCGGCGCCGAGGATCTTCTCCCGATCGCCGGCCATGGCGTGCGCGGTGAGGGCGACCACGACGACGCCCGCCATGCGGGGGTCGGAACGGATCTTGCGGGTGATCGCCAGCCCATCCTCTCCCGGCAGCTGGATGTCCATCAGGACGATGTCGGGCAGCTCGCGCGTCATCTCCGCCAGGCACTCGGCGCCGCTGCCGGCCTTGCGCACGCTGAAGCCTTTCTTTTCCAGGAGGAACTGGGCCAACCGGAGGTTGACCGGGTTATCTTCGACGATCAATACCTTGCCGGCGGTCACGCCCGGTCCTCCTTCGCCTCTGAACGATGTCCAAGCCCTTGACGGCGTGCAATACGGCGTCCGGCTCGGAGAGGCCAGAGGGTATAACGGCGCTCCACGCCGTCGCTGGCACCCTCAGTGAAACTTCACCCAGGGCCAGTAAGGCCGGCTGGCCCGGGAGGCCGCGGAGCCCCAGCACCCACTCTGGCTCGGGAGGCGCCAGCACCACGACGTCGGGGGCGGCCGCACGGGCCTTTTCCAGTGCCTCCTGCAACCCGGGCGCCCGGAAAACCTCGAAGCCCTCTTCCACCAGCGTGGCTGCCAGCGTCGCCAGGGCCCGCCGGTCGCGATGGACCAGCAGCACCCGCACCCGGTCGCGCCGGCGGTTGATCCCCTGTCCGATCCGGCGCAACTCATCCTGCATCGTCTTGGTCGCCCAGGGCTTGGCGACGTACCCCGCGACGCCGAACTTATCCATCAGCGCCTCGTTGCGGGTCACCGAGCAGACCAGCACCGGGACGTCGGCGGTCGCGGCCCGCGCTCGCAACTCCTGAAGGACCTGCCAACCGTCCTTCACGGGAAGCACAGTCTCCATGACGAGCAGGTCGGGCAGAATCTCCATCGCCTTTCGCACCGCCTCGTTGCCGTCGAAGGCGTGCGCCACCCGAAAGCCAACCCCCTGGATCTCCGCCGTCATCCGCTGGCTACTGGCGGGGTCGTCTTCGACCACCAGCACCAGCGGTAGCTCCATGCTTTCGACCGTCTGCGCGACTTCCTCGACCGGAGCCTCGGCAGCCGGACGGGGTTCGCGCGGGATGGTGAAGGTGAAAATCGATCCCTTCCCGAATTGGCTCTCCGCCCAGATCCGGCCGCCGTGCATCTCGACGAA
This sequence comes from Chloroflexota bacterium, assembly GCA_005889345.1. GTDB lineage: Bacteria > Chloroflexota > Dormibacteria > CF-121 > CF-121 > CF-13. The sequence goes on along the minus strand of VBFR01000184.1, from coordinate 9,389 downwards.
GCGGCGGCAGAGCGCCAGCCCCAGCCCCGTCCCCTGGTAGCGGCGGGTATATGAGCCATCGATCTGCTCGAACTCGCGAAACAGCTTTGGCAGATCTTCCGACTTCATCCCGATGCCGGTGTCCTCCACCGACACCGTCAACTGCTCAGGCGAATCCTTCACCGACACCGTGATGATCCCCGGGGCAGGTGTGAACTTCACCGCATTCGACAGCAGGTTGTACAGCACCTGCTTGAACTTGCTGCGGTCCGCCTTGATGACGCCCACGTCGGCCGCGCCCACCATCCGAAGCTGCAGACCCTGCTGGCGGGCCATCGGCTCGAGGATGGCGGTGACCTCCTGGAGCGCTTGCGCGACCGGCATCTCCTCGGCGTGGAGGTCCATCTTTCCCGCTTCGATCTTCGCCAGGTCGAGGATGTCGTTGATGAGGCCAAGCAGATGCTGACCGCTGCTGTGGATGTTGCGCAGGAACTCGGTCCGCTCACCGGGAGTCAGGTTCATGGTGACGTCCAGCAGGATCTCGCTGAATCCCATGATGGCGTTGAGCGGCGTGCGTAGTTCGTGGGACATGTTGGCCAGGAACTCCGACTTGTAGCGGCTCGACTGCTCCAGTTGACGATTGACCTGGAGGATCTCCTCGTCGGCCTGCCGCAGCGCGGCATGCTGGCGCATCAAGTAGCGGTTCGAGTCCTTCAGCCGCTCGACCAGGCTCTGGCGCTCCGCTCGCAGCCGCTGCTTCTCCAGGTTGCGTTCCAGCAGCTCACGCAGACGGTGCAGGTCGATCGGTTTGGCGATGTAGTCATCGGCGCCACCGCGCAGCGCTTCGGCGGCCACCTGCTCCGAGCCGTAGGCCGTCATCATGACGACCACCGACTCGGGATAGTCTCGCAACATCTGGGGCAGAAGGCTCAGCCCGCTCTCCTCCGGCATCTGCACGTCGAGGAAGATCAGCGCCGGTCGGCGGCCGTCGAGCTGCCGGCGGGCCTGCGTCGCGTTGGGTGCGGTCACGACGTCGAAGCCCTGTTTTTGGACCGCCTTGGTGAGGAATGCCCGATTGTCCGGATCGTCATCGATGGCGAGCAGGACGGGCCGCACTTCCTGCTCCGGCTCCGCTCCCAGCAAGCCGCGCACCGCCTGGACCAGGTCCTGGTCTGCGCCGAGCTCGCGGCCGGAGCCGGTCGACAGCGGTCCGAGGTCGGTGAGGAAGCGGTCGGCGCCGGCGGCGAGCGCCCGCTTGCCCTCGTCGGCATCGACGTGGACGCCGGCCATGAGCAGCACCGGAATGTTCGTGGTCGCCGGGTTGCTTTTCAGGATCTCGCAGACGCGCAGCCCATCGATGCGGCGGAGCAGCAGGTTGAGGATGATGGCGTCCGGCAATTCCTCACGGGCTTGGTCCAGCGCCTCGAGCCCGTCCTGCGCGGAGAGGACGTCGAAGCCCTCGCGCTGAAGGCGCGCGACGAGCGCCTGCAAGCGCTCAGGATCGTCGTCGGCGACGAGGATCCGCCGGGTGCTGCTCAGCTCGCTCATCCGGCCCTCCGCAGGGGTGCGCGTCCCGTCCGTTCTTGCGCGGCGACCAGCGGCCGTCGCGGGATGAGGAAGCGGAAGGCGCTGCCTCTTCCGGGGACGCTTTCCACCCAGATCTGGCCCCCCTGCAACTCGACGAGGCGCTTGGAGAGCGCCAGGCCGAGCCCGATGCCCTCGTAGCCGCGCGAGGTCGACCCGTCGACCTGGCGGAATTCCTCGAAGAGGCGCGGCTGATCTTCCGGTTTGATGCCAATGCCCGTATCGCGGACCTCGACCACCGTGCCGGTGGGGGTTTCCTGCGCGCTGATCGTCACGCGGCCGTGGTGCGCGGTGAATTTCACGGCGTTGTTGACCAGGTTGTGGACGATGTGGCGGAGGCTGCGAGCATCGAACACGACCTGCATCGACCGGTCCACCTGGGAGGTGACGGTCAGCTCCTTCTGGCTCGCCGCGGCCGCGTTCTCGGAGAGCGCGGCGTCCACCGCTTCGGCGACCAGGCAGGGCGCCGGATGGAGCTCAAGCCGCCCGGCCTGGATATGGGTCAGGTCGAGGATGTCGTTGATGAGCGTCAGGAGCTGGCGGCCACTGTTGTGGATCGTCTCCGCGAATTCCGCACGTTCTGCCTCCGACAGCTCCGGGGTCGTCTGGATGATCTCGGAGAAGCCGATGATGGCGTTGAGCGGCGTGCGCAGCTCGTGCGACATGTTGGTGAGGAATTCCGACTTCATCCGGTCGGCTTCCTGCAACTCGAGGTTGGCGCGTTGCAACATCTCGATGGTCTGCCGCTCGCGCTGGAATCGCCGCGCGTTGTCGAGCGCAACCGCCGCCTGGTTGGCGAGGATCTGCAGGACCTGCATCAGGGTGGGATCGAAGGCGCGCACGTCGTGGAAATAGACCGAGACCGTGCCGACGAACTCCCGCTCGAGGAACATCGGTAGGCCGAGCGCCGCGCGCCAGCCGTACTGCTGGGCCAGCGGATCGAGCGGGAATCGACCGTCGAGCTGAATATCCTCGGAGAAGACGGGGCGTTGCTCGATCACCACCTGGGTGATGAGACCGGGCGCGACGCGGGTCAGCTTGTCCTCTGGGATACCCGGCTGCACGCCGTCCCTCACCTCGACCGCCTGCTGGGCGGGGTTGCCGGACTGGGTCAGGGTGATCAAGCAGGAGGCGGCGCCGGACACACCGATCAACGCCTGGGCCACCCCCTGCAGCAGGGCTGTCGGTCCCACTGTGGTCGCGGTCAACGCCTGGGAGACCTGGCGGAGCATTTCCATCGAGGCGTCCAGCCGCAGCGCCTGCTGGCGGGTCTGCTCGAAGAGGAACGTGTTCTCGAGCGAGACCGCGACTTCGGCGCCCAGCGAGGCGGCCAGCTTGACGTCGTAGTTGCCGCTGAACTCGCCGTTCCGCTTGTTGGCGAGCATCAGCACACCGAGCGGGCGCCCACCCGATCCCAGCGGGACGAGGAGCAGGTCGCGGTAGCCAAACGTCTGGGGCAGCAGTTGACCGGCCTCGATGTCGTGCAAGCAGTCGGCGATGATGGTGGGCTGCTGCGTCGTAAAGACCCGACCGATCAGGGTCGAGGCGTTGGCGCCGAAGCGCAGCTGGTTGAGACGCATCTGGTTGAAGAGGCGGCTCTCGCGCATCCCCGAGGGGGCGGCCGGCGCGATCAGGGCCTCGAGCCCATCCTGGTAGAGGAAGAAGCCACACATCTCGACGTCGAGCAGCTCGGCAAGCTTGGTGGTCAGCGTGCCCAGGTCCTCGCCCAGCTTGGTGAGGTTGGAGACGGCCGTGGCGACCTCGAAGAAGTGACTCAGCTCCTGGAGATTCTGGTCGGCGCGGCGAGAAAGCTCGAGGTTTTGCTGGACCAGCTTGAAGTACTTAAAGGACCAGAAGCCGGTCAATACCATGACCGGCAGGAAGAGGACGGCGAGGAAGTAGGTGACCGGCGATGGCGCCCACCAGCGTGCCACGTAGATGAGGAAGAGCTCCGTCAGGGCGCCAAGGACTACCCAGAGCCGCCAATTGAATCGGACCCGGGAACTGGAGGATGGATGCCGCCGCGTGGAAGTGCCCTCTTTCGTCACAGTGCGCGCATTGATTTGACGAGGATTCAGGGCATTGCTTCGCACTACGACCCCGCGTGCCAGCGCGGCCGTGAGCGCCTTTACAAAGGTTTACTGCACCGTCGCCCGCCCCGAACCACGAGGATGCGGTTCGCCCCCTTTGCTACTCTCTACACGTGCAGCGGGAGACCGCGTTCAACGTCTCGGCGATCAAGGATACCGTCCTGCGGTCGATCAAGCTCAACCAGCAGGCGTACAACAACCGCGACGCCGACGTGCTTCGCGAAGTCTACCTGGAGCCGATGCTGTCGCAGGTCGCGCACGACCTTTCCGGTGACTTCGAATCCTTCCCGGCGGCTCGCCTCGACATTACCTGCGAGGTCCTCGACGTTTCCTATACGGCCTACCTCCAGATCGGCAAGGTCGAGCTGTCCGCGTACGGGCTGGAGGCCAGCCCGCAGAACGTCAACGTGACCACCAAGGAGGAGTGGATCTACCGCCTCGTTCCCGATGCGGAAAAAGGCGTCGGCCTGGGCCGGCGCACGACACACCGTTTCCTCGGCTACTACCACTACACGCTGGTAGATATCGACGGGCGCTGGTGGATCACCGATGTCCAGTCCGCAAGCGAGATCTGGCTTCCCTAGATCGCCGACCGGCGCGACGGCGCCGCGGAACGCGAATCGAGATCTCCCGCCAGCTGCCGGACGCGAGCGTTGATGTCGTCGCGGATCGCGCGCACAACGTCGAGTGATTTGCCAACGGGGTCCTCAAGATCCCAATCGAGGTATTTCTTCCCCGGGACGTAGGGACACTCATCGCCGCAGCCCATCGTCACCACAACATCGGCCCACTCGGCAAGTTCGTCCGTCAATTTCTGTGGATGTCGCGCCGCGAGATCGATGCCCTGCTCGCGCATCACCTCGACAACGACCGGGTGAACCTGCTCGGCCGGCCGGGTGCCCGCCGATCGAGCTTCGTGGCGGCCGCTGGCGACGCGCTCGAAGAGGGCCTGGCTGATCTGCGAGCGGCCCGCATTCTGCTTGCAGACGAAGAGGACCCGCGCCACCGCAACCTCAGACGAGCACGTCGAGCAGCGCGCTGGTTTTGGGATCGAGACGGCTGGCGAGCCGGTAGTAGGCCCAGATGCCGGATTTGCTGACGTCGACCAGCCCGGCTGCACGCAGCTTCGCCATGTGATGGGAGATGGTCGGCTGAGTCAAGTCGAAGGCGGCGGTGAAGTCGCAGATACAGACCGGCTGCCGCGAGCGCTTCAAGATGCCGACCATTTGCAGGCGCGTCGGATCGGCCAGCGCCTTGAGCACCTCGACCGACTGGTCCACTCGGGCGACTGGCATCGGCATCGCCGGTGGGGAACTGACGCCCTTGACACGTCCGCGCCCGTCAGCCTTCACCGACGGCATTCTACCAGTTCCATTGACAACCGTCTATGTGTCTGCTAGGATTCCATCGATAGACGTCGATCTCTCCTTGGAGGGTGACATGGACACGATTCGAGAGTCCGTCCGTGCCAAGTACGCGGAAACCGCGATCACGTTACGCGATGGCGGAAGCTGCTGTGACACGAGTTGTTGTGGTGGATCCGATGCGATCAGTGGGCCGATCGGCGAGGAAGAGTACTCGAGAGCCGACGTCGCCGACCTGGGACTCTCCCTCGGCGCCAGCCTCGGTTGTGGCAATCCGACGGCGCTCGCGCAGCTGCATCCAGGTGAGATCGTCCTTGACCTCGGGAGCGGGGCGGGCCTCGATGTCCTCCTCTCGGCACGACGGGTCGGTCCAGGCGGCCACGCCTACGGCGTGGACATGACCGACGAGATGCTGGCGTTGGCCAACGAAAACATGAGCCGGGCGGGGGTCGCGAACGCCACCTTTCTCAAAGGCACGATCGAGGATATTCCCCTCCCCGGCTCGGCGGTCGACGTCGTCATCTCCAATTGCGTCATCAACCTCGCCGCCGACAAATCGGCGGTGCTCAAGGAGGCATTCCGGGTCCTTAAGCCGGGCGGACGGCTCGCCGTCTCCGACATGGTCGAACTCGAGCCGCTGCCGGCGCGGGTCAAGACGGCGATGGACGCCTGGGCCGGCTGCGTGGCCGGCACCATTCCGGTCGACGCCTACCGCGCCGCCGTGAGCGGCGCGGGATTCGACGGCGTCGAGATCGAAATCACCAACAGCTTTGGGCCCGGCGAGGCTGGTTTGCCGGACGGCTCCGGAAAGATCGCCAGCGCGTTCATCCGCGCCAGCAAGCCGCTCTAAACAAAAAAGGCCTGGGCAAACGCCCGGGCCTTGTGGATTCTGGGTTTGTGAGTCGTTAGGCGACGCGCACCCGAGAGGCCCGCGGCCCCTTGGGAGCTGATGCTTCGACGTCGAAGCTGACCTTTTGCCCCTCTTGCAACCCCTCGAACGAGCCCTCGACGGACGACCGGTGGAAGAAGTACTCCTTGCCGTCCTCGCCGCTCAAGAATCCGAATCCGCGATCCATCACCAGCCGCTTGATCGTTCCGTTCTGCGCCACGTCTGTCGCTAGCTCCTTCGCAAAGTTATCCCCGGCCGAACTGCCTTCCCGGGGCGTGCCATGACCGGGCTGACTCCGCCCGCGAGCAAGCATATCATGGGTGGTATTGCGACGGCCAAAACCGGCCGAAGGAGGGGTCACCCGATGCGCAGCACAATGCCCGACTTTCCCCTGACGCTCCAGCACTTCCTCTGGCGGTCCACCACCCTGTTTCCCAGGAAGGAGATCGTGACCCGGCGAGAGGGCGGCCGCCACCGCTACACCTACGCCGACTTCGGACGGCGGGTGGCCCAGCTGGCGCACGCTCTCCGGGAGCTCGGGATCGGCCCAGGCGACAGGGTCGGCACACTCGCCTGGAACAACTACCGTCACCTGGAGCTGTATTTCGCGGTGCCCTGCTCGGGTGCGGTGCTGCATACCTTGAACCCGCGGCTGTTCCCCGAACACCTCGAGTTTGTGATCTCCGACGCGCAGGACAAGGTGATCTTCGTCGACGCCTCGATCGTGCCGGCCCTGCAGCGAGTCGCGAAGAACCTGAAGGGTGTCAAGCAGTTCGTCGTCATGGCGGATGGTCCCTCGCCGGACGGGCAGCTCACGCCGGCGGTGTCGTACGAGGAGCTGATCGGCAGCCGCCCGACGGCCTATGACTGGCCGGAGCTCGACGAGCGCGACGCCGCGGCTATGTGCTACACGTCTGGCACGACGGGAAAGCCGAAGGGTGTCGTCTACAGTCATCGCTCGTCGGTCCTGCACTCCTACGGCATCGCGATCGGCGGCGGCATCGGGCTGGCTGAGTCGGACAGCATTCTCCCCGTCGTGCCGATGTTCCACGCGAATGCCTGGGGTCTTGCGTATGGAGCGACGATGCTCGGCTCCAAGCTCGTCTTCCCGGATCGCTTCCTCGACCCGGTCAGCTTGATCGACCTCTTTCGAGAGGAAGGCGTCACCTTTACCGCCGGCGTGCCCAGCGTCTGGATCGCCTTGCTCCAACACCTGGACAAAACCGGCACCACTTTGAACGGTCTGCGGCTGTTCGTCGGCGGCTCCGCCTTATCGGCGGGGCTCTACGACGGCCTGACGGCGCACGGCATCGATGTCAACCAGGGATGGGGCATGACCGAGACCTCGCCCGTGGCGGCCGTCGCCGGCATGAAGAGCTATACGCCGGAGGGCGATCGCAAGCACGTTCGGCTGAAGGCCGGATTCCCGATCGCCGGTGTCGAGCTGCGCCTCGCCAACGTGGAGACCGGCGAGCCGGTCGCGTGGGATGGCAAGAGCGTTGGTGAGATCCAGGTGCGCGGGCCGTGGGTCACCGCCAGCTACTATCGCGGCGTCGACGCGGAACGCTTCACCAGGGACGGCTGGCTGCGCACCGGCGACGTCGCCAATGTCGATGCGGAGGGTTATGTCCAGATCGTGGACCGGACCAAGGACCTGGTCAAATCGGGCGGCGAATGGATCTCCTCGGTGGAGCTGGAATCGGCCATCATGGGGCACCCCAAGGTGCTGGAGGCGGCTGTCATCGGCCTGCCGCACCCCAAGTGGCAGGAGCGGCCCGTCGCCTACGTCGTGGCCAAACCCGAATTCAAAGGCACGGTCTTAAAGGACGAGATCATCCAGTACCTGACGCCGCTGGTGGCGAAATGGTGGCTGCCGGACGAAGTGCGATTTGTCGATGACATCCCCAAGACCAGCGTTGGGAAATTCGACAAGAAGGTGATCCGCGAGCAGGCGCTCAAGGCACCGGCGGCGGCGCGACCCTCAGAGTAAGACAAGCCGGTGACGGGCGCGCCACAGTGCTGCGGCAGATCGCACGATCCGCCGACCGCACAGCCGACCTTAATGCTGTCGCGCTAGAACGGAGGCTAGAAGGATGTGATTCAGCAATGGATGCCTCCGAGCAGTTCGAGGCGCTCGTCCCACAGCCGCTGGATGCGGAGGGAATCGAGCGGCGCCGCGAGCTCGAGGACATCCACGAAGAGCTGCTCCTGAACATCCTGGCGCTCGAGGAAGAGTGGCAGCTCGACAACCGGATCGCCTACTCGCTACGGCAGCGCAAGGCCGCCTGACCCTTCAGCGCCACCGCCGGCCGCGCAGCATCGCCATCGCCTGCTCCATCCGCCGCCGCTGGGTCTCCAGGCGTTTCGCGCCGGTCACCCACTGGATGAACTCCTTCTTGCGCGTGTACGAAAGCTTCTCGAAGGCAGCGGCCGATGCGGCGTCCGCCTCGAGCGCGGACCGTAGCGCGTCGGGCAGGTCCACCGTCCGCAGCTCGGCGTCGATTTCGAGCACCACCGCCAGTTGGTCCCCGGCTGCGACGCCGGCCGCCTCGCGGATCTCGCGTCGTACCCCCAGGTAGGACTTCCCGCCGTAGACCGCGACGGTGGTTCGGTAGGGATAGCCATTGATGGTCACCTTGAGCGGCAAGCGCTTCCGATCGCCGAGCGCCATTACGACCTCCGGCGGGACGCGGATGAAGCAGGCCCCCTGGTCCGATTCCAGGCGGCCGTCAAAGTGCAGAGCAGGCATCCTGGCACATTTTCTGGCAATTTGGCCGGAATAACGCACGTTTTCGGCCGTCGGCCCGTTTGCAACCCACGACAGGGCACTGGCCCAGCGGATTACAAAAACGGAGGACACGATGGCGAAAACCCAAAAATGGACAGCGTCGACGTTCGTCAGCCTGGTGCACGAGAATCTCACCGAGAAAGGTCACAAGGTCAAGAAGTCGGACCTCAACTGGGCCGTCAAGGACGCCTTCGAGGCGGCGGTCGCGGCCGGCGCCCGGGGCATGCGCGTGCGCTTCCCCGAGATCGGCGCGCTCGCGTCGCGTGACGTCAAGGCTCGCAAGGCAGGGAAAGGCACCAACCCCTTCACCGGCGAGTCGATCATGCTGAAGGCTCGCCCGGCTTCCAAGAAGCCGCGCTGGTCGTTCCCCAAGGCCGTTCGCGAGGCCTACATCCGCCAGGCCACTCGCAAAGCCGCCTAAGTAGACCGTTCGACGGCAGGGCGCCGGGCACGGACCGGCGCCCTGCCGCGTTTCTTGACAGGCTCCCGCTTTCGCCTGACTATGATGGGAGCGATGCGACGAAATCTGATAGCGGGATTGCTGATTGCCATCGGCCTGGCGCTGATGGCGACCGCCCTTCCGGCCAGTGGACTCGTTCGCCTCGGTGCGCCCGAGGCCGCGACCCAGCCGATTCCGGCGTTGAACGATCCGCTCGCGCCGCCCCATCAGCATCCGAAATTCCTCCCCAACACCA
>VBFR01000036.1 GCA_005889345.1 Chloroflexota bacterium | reverse complement strand
CGCCAGGGTCGCCGCCGCCGCGGGGACGAGTTTATTGACCATGTGGAACCTCCTGTTCCGTCGTAAGCGTCAGTACTCAGACGCCGACGGCCCCGGAAAGTTCCCAGGCTTCTTAGTGCGCCGCGACTCCCGTTCGTTCGAAGGCGTTGACGGGCTTCATGATCTGGACTTTGATCGGCGCCGCTTCCTTCGCAAACGCCTCTCCGTCCGACGCCACACCCACTACGAATCCGTAATGGTTGGGGACGGCGAGCTGCGGCTTGATCTTCTTTACCACGCCGGCCGCCTCGGAGGCACTCATCACGTAGGGGTCGCCACCGACGCAGATCAACGCCACGTCCGTCTTGACCTGCTCGATGTCCGGATTCGGGTCACCATCACCCGAGAACCAGTAGCGCTGGCCCTCGAGGCTGAGAATGTATCCCACCCAGTTGTTGCTCTTCGGGTGGGTTTGAAGCCGATGCTCCACCGTGCTGTACGCGGGCACCGTCTGAAACTTGATCCCGGCGACGTCCAGCGACTCACCCGGCTTGATCGCCTTCACGTTGCCCGTGAGCTTGTCCGCGACGTCCCGGGGCGCCACGAACTGCGTCGTCTTTTTCCTGATCTTCTCGATGTCCGTCGGCTCGAAGTGATCCGAGTGCGCGTGCGTGATGAAGATGACGTCCGCGGGCTCCTCCTGGGCTTTCAGCCCCCAGGGGTCGATGTACACGGTGAGCCCCTCGCCCTTCCACTTATAGGCGGATTGCTTATACCAGGTGAACTTCTCGAGCATGGTTGCCTCCTTGTAGGGAGCTGCGGACACCTGCCTGAACTTCTAGGTTACCGCGTCAGGCGCCGAAGACCTGGACGACCAGCTGACGGTCACGCGGGCGGTCCAGCTCGAGCAGGAAGATGCGCTGCCAGCGGCCCAGGTCGGGGCGGCCGTCTAAGACCGGGATGTTCTCGCTGGCGCCGATCAGCAGGTGCTGGCAGTGCGAGTGACCGTTGGCGCACTCCTCGGGGTCCATCTCCCCGGTGCGCCGGCTGAGGTCGTTGTGCTCGTAGGTGGCGCCCGTCGCGGAGAGCCGCTCCAGCAGCGCCCCCATGTCCTTGAGAAGCAACGGCTCGTTCTCATTGAGCACGACTGCGGCCGTGGTGTGCTTGGAGAACACCGAGACCCACCCTTGCGAGACCTTCGAACGGCGCACGACCGCAGCGACCTGCTCCGTCACGTCGACGAATTCACGGGCCGCGGTGGTGTGAAAGGCAAGCGTTTCCGCCCAGATCGTCAGACCGCCGACGCGGCGGACTCGCGCGCCTGCGTGATCCTCGGGATCACCGAGCAGGCGGAAGGCGGGATTGGCGGCATTACCCACAAATCGATGCTGCGCTTGGAACGTTACGTGCGCCGTTACAGACGGCCGGCGCCGTTACGCTTCGACGCGGCCGATGTTACCGCCTCGTCGCGCGGACCTTGTCGAAGCAGTCGCTACAGTAAACCGGGCGGCCCATCGTGGGCGTGAATGGCACCTGGGCGGGCTTACCGCACTCGGCGCAGACGACCTCGTGAAGCTCCTTGGCGCGACCGGTGCCCCGCACGTTGCGGTTGATCGACCGGCAGTCGGGACAGCGGGACGGTTCGTGCTGGAATCCCTTCGCGGCATAGAACTGCTGCTCACCGACGGTGAAGATGAAGTTGAGACCACAGTCACGGCACGTCAAAGTCTTGTCGCTGAAGCTCACGGCGAATCTCCTTTGTTTTGTCTTTGGATCTCAGAGGTTTCGCCGGAGCGATCCGTAGCCTTCGACCCAACTTTCCCGGGCGCGATTATAGCAAGCGCCAAGGCGCTTTTGGCGATGGCTTAAAGACTGGTCTGCCCGATCGGGCGGTATTCTGCAAAATGTGGCCCGCACGCTGTTGCTCGTCGAGGACGAACTGCTGTTCGGGCAACGTCTGCGGTCCGCCGCGCGGCGGTTAGGCGTCCAGGTCCAGGCGGTCACCCCGACGCAGGCCCGCAACCGGACCTGGACGCGCGACGAGGTGGTCGTCCTGCAGGCCACCCTGAGACCAGAAAAGCAGCTCGAGCTGATCGATCACCTCAAGGGACGAAAGCCCGCACCGGTTGTCATCGCCGTCAGCGGACATCTGGAGACCGAGCTCCGTCAGCGGCTCAAGGCGCGCGGCGCCATCCTGGCGACGCACTCCGGCATGGACCGGGTCCTGGCCCGAGCGCTTGGGATCAGTGATGCTCGTGGTGATGCGGCGCGGCATCAGCCGCCGAGCTGACGGACGTCCCGTCCATCATGCGAAGCATCTCGAGCCCGCCGGTCCGCAGAAATCGCCAGCCCAGCAGCGCCATCACGAGCAGAAAAATCACGTTCAGAACGCTCGTGTAGTTCAGCGTCGGGGCGGTCTGCAGCGCGATCACCGCGCGGTGCGCCGGAACGATGCCGAGCAGCTTGAAGAGCAGGCCGATCAAAAGGCCGGCGAGCGCCATCGCCGCGTACGAGACGCCAAGCAAGTACAGCGCCACGCGACGGCCGTAGTACTTGCGATAAATATTCAGGATGGGGATGATGATCAGGTCGGCGAAGATAAACGCGATCACGCCGCCAAAGCTGATCCCGCCGTTCCACAAAACGGCTGCGAGGGGCACGTTGCCCACCGAGCAGACAAAGCTCAGCAAGGAGATCACCGGACCGATCAGCGGTCCCCAGATCTCCGAGAGGACCGGATGGCCTGTCAAAAAGAATGCCTGCCAGAACGACGCGGGCACCCACACGGCGAGCGCCCCGGCGATCAACAGGCCGAGCCCGATGTCGGTCCAGACCGAGGTGACGTCCATCCAGAAGTTGTGACTGATCGCCGTGAAGGCGCGGGCGCTGAATAGGCGCCGCAAGAACGGTCCCTCGGTGATCGCCATGTCCATCGCGGCGTGGCCTTCCATCCGCCCCCGCAGGCCACGCGCCGCGTGTTGCTGCGCCTCATCGACGAGTTGCGGACGCAGGGTCCAGCGAAAGAGCAGCGCGAGGATCAGGATCATCAGCACGCCGCCCGCGAATTCAGCCCCCAGGAACGGCCAGCCCAGCAGGATCAGCAAGATCAGGCCGAGCTCGAAGACCAGGTTGGTCGAGGCGAACTCGAACACCATGGCCGCGGGGAAGCTGGCGCCCTTGAGAAAAAGCGACCGGGCGATCGCAACGGCGGCATAGGAACAGGACGACGATGCGGCCCCAAGGAGCGTGGCGAAGCCCAGGCTGCGTGGGGAATCTGAGCCGAGGGTGCGGGCAACGGCGTTGCGTGAGACGAGGGTCTGAACGATCGCGGACAGGATGAACCCCAGCGCCAGTGGCCAGAGGACCTCCCAGAGCATGTCGAAAGCGGAGGCCAGTGCGTTGACGATGGCCTGGATGATCACGATGGCAGCCTACCGCGTGGCGCTGCTGCCTAGTGACGTAGCGCCGAGGACCAGCGGTCCTCGATATGGAGGCCCCGATAGATCAGAAGCGCGCCGGCCCAGGTGACGACGAAGGCGCCGACGATGACGAAGCCCATCACGCCGAGGTCCATGCCACCGATCGCGTCCCACGCACCGCCGCGAAGATTCAGCTGCTGGATGAGCAACTGGCTCAGCTCGAAAAGGCCGACGAAGAGCGCGACAAAGACGGAAAGCGCGGTGACGGTGAGGTTGTAGAAAACCTTCCGCACCGGGTTGGAGAAAGCCCACGAATACGCCTGCGACATGAAGGCACCGTCAGCCGTGTCCATCAGCGACATGCCGGCGGCGAAGATCAACGGCAGCGAGATCAGCGCATAGATTGGGATGTGCTGAGCTGCGGCGCCCGCGGAGATGGCCAGAAAAGAAATCTCCGACGCGGTATCGAAGCCCAGCCCGAAGAGGAAGCCCACCAGGTACATCTGCCAGCTGTGCGTGATCAGTTTGAATAAGCGGCCAAAGACCCTGGTGAGCAGCCCACCGGCGACGAGTTCGTGCTCGAGCGCATCCCGGTCGTACTCGCCGGCTCGCATCCGGCGGAACAGCTTGAGGATGTCCAGCAGGATGATCAGGTTCACGATGCCGATCAGCAGCAGAAAGACACCCGAGACGCCCGTGCCGATCAGTCCGCCCAGGCTCTTCAGCTGGCCGTTGGCGCTGATCACGCTGCTGACCACGAATTGGGTGGCAAAGCCCAGCGCCACTGCGATCAGGAAGACGACCGTCGAATGACCAAGCGAGAAGAAGAATCCAACCCCCAGGGGCTTCTTGCCCTCCTGGAGCAGCTTGCGGGTGGTGTTATCGATGGCCGAGATGTGGTCGGCGTCGAACGCGTGCCGGAGGCCGAACGCGTAGGCGAGGCCGCCGAGTCCGAGCATGACGGGGTACCTCGGCGCGACCAGTAGCAGCATCATCCCCCAGCCAATCACGTGCAGCAGGGCGACACTCCCAAAGAGACCGGTCACGCGCCATGAGACGGAGCTCATGGATGTCATCCGCCAGCTTCGAAATACCGCGCGCGCCGTCGCCATTCGAGCACCGAGTATATCTTATTGCGAATCGTTCGCAATAGCGAACTCGTTACGTTTCGGTGACCCTCGCGGCCGGCGCGGAGGCTTCGTGCCGGCTGTCAGGCGCCGCTTACGTGCAGCAGGCGCCCGATCCCGTATCCCGCTGCGGCGGAGACCATGCCGATGACCGTCATCTGCAGGCCGCTGATCCGCCAGTCGCCGACGAGGGTTAGCGCCTTGTAGGCGCCCACGCCGAACAGGACAACCGCG
>VBFR01000241.1 GCA_005889345.1 Chloroflexota bacterium | reverse complement strand
AGCACCTGCATCACCGCCGCGGTGAAGGCAAGGATTTCAGCATCATCGTTGTCGCAGAGGGCATGAAGATGCGGGCGCTCGAGCCGGCGATGGCGGTGGCAGCCGCGTCCGAGAAGCGGGACGCCTTCGGTCACGTTCAGCTCGCCAAGCAGGGCGTGGGCGATGCGCTCAGCACCCGGATCGAACAGGCAACCGGTTTCGAGACACGGGTCACGGTGCTTGGTCACCTGCAGCGCGGCGGCTCGCCGTCCCCGGTGGACCGGATCTGGGCGACCCGACTGGGGGTTGCGGCCACCGACCTGCTGGCCGATCGCAAGGCGGGGGTGATCCCGATCCGGCGCGATGGGCAGATCGCGGTGGTGCCGCTGCGGGACGTGATCGCGGAAACCCGGCGGGTGCCCCGCGAGCTCTACGACCTGCAGCTCGTTTTCGGGTAGCTAAGCCCCTTTTACCCGAGCGCTGGTGCAGCCGGCATCCGTGGGGCCGGCGTCGTGGGCCGCTGCCGCCATGCGGCGATCGCGAGTCCCCAGGTGAGCAGAATGACCGCCTCGTGGAGCAGGATCTGCGCCAAGGGATACGGATGCCCGTTCGGCCGGTTCGTAAACCCTGGCAGCAGAATCCAGGTGACCACGCCGATCACGGGTACGCCGACCGTGACCACAGTCAGCGCGTAAAGGAAAGGACGACTGACCCCAACTCGGCAAATCCAAACGAACCACGTGGGCCAAAACCAGATCATGCCCAGAGCTGGCGTAAGGATGGTGACAACGTCAACCCGCGCCGAGTTCCTAAAATTCGGGAAAAAGGGAGAGTCCGTGATCCAGGGGGCGCCGAAAACGAGATGGTCGGCGATGGTTCGATGTACTCCTGTGACCACAATCAGGGTAGCCGCGATCGCGAAGATTGCGGTCAATGCAGCGAGTGTCACCCATATGGGTGCGGCCAGCCGCCGCAACGCGATGAGGCCGAGCACGACGGCGACCACATCTAACTCGGTGCACTCAACGGCAAGCCAAAAGCGTCCAGCAAGAACGTCATAGCCGCCGAGCAACGTTTCAGCGACGCTCAGCGTCCCTACGAGGCTGGTCAGGATCGCGATCGTGAGCAGCCGGCCCGGCTCGTGCACTCGTACGACAGTAACCGCGGTGGCGAGGCCAAGGGGAACGGCGGGGATGATGAACCAGGGGCCGTATGCCACGAGGACATATAGCAGGTCAGACAGCATCAGCTGATCCGGCGCTTCTGCCGGTACAGGGTCGCGTCCGCCGACGCCAGCAGATCCTCCGCGGTCTTGCCGTCCTGCGGGAAGTTCGCCAGGCCGAGGCTGACCCCGGGGATCTGCAGCAGCTCGCGGCCCGCCATGAAGCGGTGGCGGGTGATGCCATCAGAGATGCGCTGCGCTACGCTCGCCGCCGCCGCCGCGGGTGTTGCCGGCAGGAGCACCACGAATTCATCCCCGCCGTAACGGGCGACGACGTCCTCACCGCGGACCGCGTCCATCAACGCGTTCGACACTTCGCGGAGCAGTGCGTCGCCCGCGAGGTGGCCGTAGGTGTCGTTGATGCGTTTCAACTCGTCAACGTCCAGGAAGACGATCGAGAAGGTCTCGCCAGTCGCCGCGGCACGCGTGATCTCGTGCTGGATCCGCTCGAGAAAATGGCGGCGGTTGTTGAGGCGGGTCAGCGGATCGTGGCTGGCCTCGCGCTTGAGCGTGTCGTGCAGCTGGGCCACCTCGAGGCAGGAGGCGAGCTGGGAGCCCACCGCTGACATCAGGGCGACGTCCGCTTCCGAAAAGGCGTCGGCATGCTGGCTCTCGGCATTGAGCACGCCGACGACTCGACCCCGGCTCATCAATGGAAAGGCGAGCTCCGAGCGGGCCTGGTCGTCGAGTCCGATATAGCGCGGGTCTGCGTGGACGTCGGGCACGATGTGCGGGACCGCGTTCTTGTAGACCCAGCCGGTGATGCCTTCGCCGACCGCGATGGTGAGCCCGGTGATGTTCACCGCGTAGCCGCTGTGGGCGCCCACTCGCAGCTCGCTCGCATCGTTAACCGGTAGCAGGATGGAGACCATGTAGTAGCCCATCACGTCCCGGATGATGGTGACGATGCGGCTCAACAGCGTGTCAAGGTCGAGGACCGCCGTGGTCTCCTGCGCGATCCGATAGATGATGCGGAGTTCGCGCGAGTCGGCCACACTGAGGATGTCTTTGACGCCGGTCGGGGCCGAATGTGAGGCAAACAACTCGGCCATGAGCTGCTCGTACCATGGCGTCCCGCTGGAGGCCGCCTCGCGGCACATGGCCACCAGCGCCTCGGTTATGTTCGGATCGAGGTTGATCCCGGCGAATCGTGTCAACTCCTCGAGACCCTCGGCTACGGTCTGCTCCGTTTTCGTCGGCAGATCGAAGGTGACGTTGAAGAAGGCATTGACGACCGAGATGATCCGCGTCTCGATCGGGATCGCCTCGGCCTTCAACCCATCGGGATAACCCTCGCCGTTGAACCACTCGTGGTGAGCGCGGACGATGGGCGCCAGGTCGGTGAGGGGCTTGAAGCGTTGCAGGACGTCCGCCGCGACCACCGGGTGCGTCATCATGAGGGCCCGCTCCTCCGCGTCCAGCCGGCCGCGCTTTCGCAGGATGCTGTCGGGTAGGTTGATCTTGCCGAGGTCCTGGAGTAGCGCCGCATAGCGCACGCGTCGCCGGCGGGCCAGGTCGAAGCCGAGGCGCTCCGCAAGTCGCTCCGCTAGCACGGCGTGGTCGTAGGCGCGACTTCGGAGCGCCTCGCGCAGCTCGATCGCGCCGGCCAGGGTCAGCACCATGGCTTCTTCCATCTCCCGAGATTCCTGGAGGAGGCGCGCCGTTTCGATCGCCGCCGCCGTCTGGTTGGCGAACGCCATCATCGCCGGCAGGTCAGACTCGCGCAGCCCGGCACCGATCACGGTGATCGCGCCGATTGCCTGGTCACCCACCACCAGCGGTGCGGAAATCACGGCAGACATCTGCAGCAGCTCGCTCAGCTTTCGGGCGTTCGCGGACGCCTCGGGACGCAGGACCGTCGCGACCCGCCCGACCAGTTCGTCGTGGTCCCCGATGTACTGCGGTTTCAGCGTGGAGCAGGCCCGGTGGAGCACCGGGATGCGTTCGAAGGGGATGAAGCTGCCGGACTCTTCATGGCCGGTGAGCCTCGCGACCTCGGCGGGCGCGTGCAGCGCGTGGAAGTACGCGACGGTCAGCCCTTTCCCATCGGGCGTTGCATCGAAAAAACTCGTGGATAGCCCCACGTCGGCCAGGCGCGTTGCGACCGCCGCGAAGATACCGGACCGATCGAGATGCTGCAGCGCCTGCAGCCCCGCCTCACCCAACGCCTTGACGAGGGGGCTGACCGACGGTTCCGCGGGCCGGACGGGGTTGCTGTCACCGGCCATCTGCGGCAGGAACTGACTGAAGCCGGCCTCGACCAATCGCTCAGGGCGAAAGAACCAAACCCGGCCGATCTTCTCGCCGGGCAGCCGGCCATCGCGTGCCTGGCGTCGAACGACTTCGGGATGCCGGTGAATCGCCGCCGCGACCTCCTCGACCGAGAGGAGGTTGGGCAGCTTCATGGCGAGCGGCATCGCCGGTTGTGTGACGCGACGCTTCACTGCTCCCTGCAACGAAGGAAGGTCTTGCTTCCTACGTCTTATTGCCAGTGGACGCCCTCCCATCCGGGCCGATGCCCGAGCGTCGAACCATCCTCGTCACGGACGACAGCAGTGCCAATCGCGACCTGCTCTCCGGGCAACTCTCCAACCTCGGCTTCTGGACGGAAGCCGCCAACAACGGCGAAGAGGCGATCCGGGTCGCCCGCAAGCTCAAGCCGGACCTGATCCTGATGGATATCGAGATGCCGGTGATGAACGGCCACGATGCCTGCAAGCGGCTGAAGTCCGATCCCGCGACGGCCGAAATCCCGGTGCTGATGATGACCGGCTTCGACCCGCGGCCAGAGCGCGCCAAGATGGTCGAAGCGGGTGGCGATGACCTGATCGTCAAGCCGATCGCGCTTCGCGACCTGCAGGTGCGCGTGCGCGCGTTGCTGCGGCTCAAGGAATTGCGAAAGGACCTGGTCAGCACCCAGGCGAGCCTGCGCGAGCTCGTGAAGCGGGAAAACCCGACGGAATCGAAGGCGCCCTTCGATGACCGCGTGGCGCTGACCGCCCAGGCGCTGGCGCGGCTGATCGGGCTCGACGCCGAAGACCAGGAAGTCGCATTCCACGCGGGGCTGCTGCACGACATCGGGCAGATTGGCCTCCCGGAGGAGCTTCTCAACAAGCAGGGGAGTTTGACGCCGGAGGAGTTCGCCCAGATCAAGCAGCACACGGTCCTGGGCGCCGAGATCGCGGGACCGTTCCGCCCGGCGACCGTGCTGGCGCCGGCCATTCGCCATCACCACGAACGCTGGGATGGCGCCGGTTACCCCGACAAGCTGCAGGGGCCGGCTATCCCCATGATGGCGCGCATCGTGGCGGTGGCCGACGCCTTCCATGCCATGATCACCGACCGCCCCTACCGGCCGAAGAAATCGGTCGCCGAGACCCTCGAGATCCTCGCCGCCGGCTCCGGAAAGCAATGGGACCCCCGGTTGGTCGCCGCCTTCGCGACATCATCCCTGCCGCAGCGGATTGCCGGCGTCGTCGAGGGCGACCAAGCCAAGATCGCCTAAGGGCGCGACGCGGCCTGAGCCTCCTAAAAAAGAACCGGCCGGCCCGCAGGCCGGCCGATCACGGTTCAGAAGCGTTTCCGACTACGGGTTGTACTTGCAGGTCGCGGACGCGGGGACCAGGTTGCCCTGGACGGTTCCGGAGCCGTATCCGGCTTTGACGACGTAGGTGAACGCTTCCGTGGCGGGCGGCGCCTGGTGCAAGAGGTTGGCGGTGATCAGCTCGCCGACGTTGACGCCGTCACCGTTGGCAGGTCCCGGTGGCACAGCGACGTCGGCGACGCTGTCCGGGTACTTCAGGTTGTTGGTGTAGTAGATGTCGGCGGCGCCCTGGATGGTGGCGCCGTCGGTCTTCATCGCGTTGCAGGCGGCGCTGGCGTTGACACCGGAGATGTTGAAGAGAACGATTGCCGCCAGGATGCCCAGGATCGCGATGACCACGAGCAGCTCGACGAGGGTGAAGCCCCCCTGGCTGCGCTGTGAGCGGCGGCGCGCATCTTTGAGTAGTGCAAGAAGCATGGTTGGCGATTACCTCCTAGTTCACTGTCGAGATTAGGGACGGATTCTTGCGAGATTCGTAAAGGTTCCCTCAGCGGAGTAGCAGCTGCGTGACGGCGACCGCTACGGCGGCGACGGCCAGCACGACGAGAGCGAGCGCTGCCAGCGGCCGGACGCGGCTGCCCTTATGTGGCGGCGCGAAGTCGACCGCGACGTCGGGTCCGCGATCAGGCCGCGACACGCGTGTCACCTCCCTGTGACGGACTGAGGCGGTTCTTCCAGTGGCCCTGGCGAATCAACCCGATGCCGGCCAGGTGGGCCTGCCAGGGGAAATCCGCGGGCGTTTTGAAGACCGGCAGGGGAAGGACGACGTTGAACTCGAAGCGCTGCCGAGCTCGCTGCAGGCCGTCGTCCATAAAGGCGAAGCGCCCTCCCAGCGCGAGCGACGTGGCGGGCGTGATGGACACATCAGACGTGGCTCCCCGCATGAACTTGACGAGGGCGTTGAGCGAGAGCGACAGCTCGTCGAGCTGGGCATCGGCGTCTTCCGGTGCGGCATCGAGCGTGAAAGTTCGAAAGAACCGCGGGCGGCCGCGCACCATGAGGACCAGCGTTGCCTCCGCCGCGCCCCATTCGAGGAGCATGCCGTCGGACACCCCCATGCCGCGCGCCAGCGCCAGCGGCTTGAGATCCATCCGGTCGACCTGCAGGCCGGCGGACTCGACGGCCGCGACCACCGCGTCGATCATGGCTCGCCGCGCCGCGACCAGGTAGATGGCGTAGCCCTTCGAGTCGCGGCTTGCGTGCCACGCGAAGTAGACGTCGGTCGCCTCCATCGGCACCAGGCGGCGGCCTTCGAACGCGACGGCGCGGTTGAGCTCGCTGCCGGCCAGCCGTGGCAGCCGGAAATCGCGAAAGGCGGTCCCGGTCTCGGCGATCGCCACCCGGGTGCGGATGGCGGTGAACCCGCCGGCATCGAGGGCGCTGCGCACCGTCGTCGTCAGCAGGGGCGTCGGGATCCCATCCTCCATCGCCCCATCGGGAAGCAACACCTCGGCGTGATGGGTGAGGCGCCGGCCGTCGGCCTGGAGCAGCCTCAACTCTCGGGCGCCAAGATCCAGGCCGAGCCGGGCGGTCACTGGAACGATTCCCAGTTGATCGCCCAGCTGGCCTTCTTGCCGCCATTGGAGGACGAGATCTGGGCCGTCAGCGTGCGGTTGGTCCCGGTGGCCTGGACGAAGACTGTGTAAATCGGCTTGTTCGTCTTGCAGCCGACGGCCGCTGCCGTCGTCACGGTCACGGTGATCGTGCTCGATACGTAGTTGAGAAGAAAGGTCGTCGGAAGCGTCGGATTGCATCCGGTGCCCTTGGCTGCCGAGTCGTTGGTCTCGATGGCGTAGGCCAGGCCCGCGTCGAGGGCATAGGTCTCTCTCGTATCCGTGCGAACCCCGTTGAGGTTGAGGAAAGCACCGCTCGCCAGTGTCAGGGCCGCCCAGACGACGAGCAAGAAGGCTGCGACGAAGACGAGGATGAGCAGCAGTCCCTGGCCGCGCTGACCCGTCAAACGGCGCGGCATTACCAGCAACCTCCGGGGCGGTTGCTGACGTTGAACGTCGTGGCCGTCGCGCCGGTCGCCGACGGTTGAATGGTGACGGTGGCATAGCAGCCGGCCGCCGTGACGGTGACGCTGGTGATGCCGCGGGACGCGGTGGTGTTCACGCCGTTGACCGTGCGGACCAGGTCATTGTTGGTGTTGACGCTGTAGACGACGACGACGACGGGTGCCGATCCGTATGTCAGTGTCAGCGTATTGGCGACGTTGATGGTCGTAGGTAGCGCGGGCAAGGCCGCCGCGCTGTTGAGGTCGCGAGTGAGCCAGACACTGGCGCCGCTGACCGCCTCATCGGCCGAAATCGCGCGAGCCTCGTTCGATACGGCGCGCGAGGCGACGAGGAAGGTCCCCGCCATCGCGACCCCGACGATGCTGAGGATCGCGAGTCCGACCATCATCTCGACCAGCGTGAAGCCCCGCTGGGACCGTCTCATGGCTGCACCTTGAGGAACTGGAGGGTCTGTTTCGCGTTGTTCGGTCCGGTGACGGTCAGCACCAATTCCTGCAGGCCGTTGTCGGCATTGCCGGCAGCGAAGGTCGTTAAGACTGGGTCGTAGTAGAGCGTTTGGTAGGAGAAGCCATATCCGGCGACGACGATGTTGCCGTAAGGTGTCGCCGCCGGCGTGGCGGAGTAAGCCTGGCTCTTGATGTACTCCGCGTCCTGGCGGGTGACGAGGTCGAGCACGGTTTCCTGTTGATGCCGCCGGGCGGCAATGGTGATGGCGGAGAAGGCGCCGAGAATCGCGACGATGATGACCGCCAGCAGGGCGATGGCCACGGTCGTTTCGATGAGGGTAAAGCCCCGTCGACGCCTCACTTGATCGCTCCCACCAGTCCGTACATCGCGGAGATCAGGGACACCGCAATGAAGCCAACGACCAGTCCCACTGCCACGGTCATCACCGGCTCGATGAGCGACGTCATGGTGCGGATGCGAAAGTCCAGCTCTTCCTCGTAGAAGTCGGCCGCCTGCTCCAGGTAGGTGTCGAGCGTTCCCGTTTCCTCGCCGACCCGCACCATCTGGGTCAGCATCGGCGGGAACAAGTGGGTCCGGATCAGTGGCCCGGCGAATCCTTCGCCGCTGGTCATCTGGTCGCGAACCGTCGTCAGGCCTCGCTGGAACACGGTGTTGCCAGTGCTCGCGATGACGGCATCGAACGTCTGGCCCAACGGCACACCGGCCTTGAGGACCATGGCCAGCGTTCGAGCGAAACGGTTCAGCACCGCCGCGAGGATGATCGGACCGAGGATCGGCGCCTTGACTGACAGTTGATCTTTAAGGTAGATGCCGCGCTCGGTTCGCAAGGTCACCACGATGCCGCCGGCGAGCGCAACGATGGCACCGCCGATGACGAGCGCCCAGTTGCGGATGGTGTCGACGACGCCGATCAGGATCCGAGTCGGCAACGGCAGCTCGACCTTGAACTCAGCGAAGATGCGCGTGAACGCCGGCAACGCAAAGAAGACCAGGATGAGGACCACGCCGGCCGCGACGACCAGGATGACGGCGGGATAGACCATGGCGGTGCGCACCCGCCGAAGGGTGCTCAAGTCGCGCCGCAGGTACCCGGCCAGCTGGGTGAGGGTGGATTCGAGGTTACCGGTCAGCTCCGCAACGCGCACCAGGTCGATGTAGAGAGCCGGAAAGACCTTGGGATGCTTGACCAGGGCGTCGGAGAGGTTCTGTCCACGCTCGAGATCGGCGAGCACGGCGAGAATCACCCGCTTGAAGAGCGGCGACGCCGTTTCCTCGGCGATGACGCCCAAGGCCCGGCTCATCGGCACGCCGGCCCCGACGAAGGTCGCCAGCTGGCGGGTGAAGAGGATGATGTCGGCCTGGGAGATGTGGAAAAGGCTGGGGAAGTAGTCCGCCATCGTCTTCTTGGGCGGCGCCGGATGGATTTCGACGATCTTGAGCCCTTCCAGCCAGAGCGCCTGCTCGGCGGCGGCGGTCCCGGCGGCATCGATCCGGCCATCGCGCCGCTGACCGGTCTCGGTGTAGGCCCGGTAGGCGTAACTAGGCATCCATGTCCTCGCTTAGATGCACCGAGCGCATCACCTCGGCGATCGTGGTCAGCCCCTCATCGATTTTGGTCAACCCGGCCGACCGGAGTGTGGTCATGCCCTCGGTGATGGCGCGTTGCCGCAGGGCCTCCGGGGGAGCATCCCGGATCAGAAGCCGCTTGACGGCGTCGCTCATCCGCAATACCTCGAAGACGCCGATCCGCCCGTAGAACCCGGTGTGCGCGCAGAGGGAGCAGCCCGTTCCCCGCTGGAAGACTATGCCGTGGCCGCCGACCTGCCGATAGAACTCGCGCTCTTCTGGCGGCGGCTCGTACGCCGTCGTGCACTCCGGACAGATCCGGCGGACGAGTCGCTGCGCCAGCACGCCGCTGACGGCCGAAGTCACCATGAACGACTCGATGCCCATCTCGAGGAAGCGGTAGATCGCACCCACCGCATCGGTGGCATGCAGCGATGACAGGACGAAGTGCCCGGTGAGCGCGGACTGCACCGAAATCTCGGCGGTTTCCTTGTCACGGATCTCGCCCACCAGGATGGCGTCCGGGTCCTGGCGCAGGATGGCGCGGAGCCCGTTCGCAAACGTGATGCCGGCGAGGCGGTTGATCTGGATCTGGTTGACGCCTTCGAACGTGTACTCGACAGGATCCTCGATCGTCATGATGTTCTGCGCCACGCTGTTGAGCTCGTTGAGGGCAGCGTAGAGCGTCGTCGTCTTGCCGCTTCCCGTCGGGCCGGTCACGAGGATCATGCCGTAGGGCGACTTGATCAACCCGCGAAATGTCTGCAGCGCGGCCGCTGAAAAACCCAGCGTGTCGAGGCGAAGGATGGAGCGCGACCGCTCCAGCAGCCGCAGCACGACCTTTTCGCCCCAGATGGTTTCGATGGTGCCCACCCGGATGTCGAGTGGCCTCCCGTCCACGGTGGTCTGGATCTGCCCGTCCTGGCTGTGGCGCCGGTCGACGATGTCGAGGTTGGCAAGCAGCTTGACCCGCGACGAAATCGGTGCCGCCAGGGTCGCCGGAAGCCTGGTGGCGTCGTGCAGTACGCCGTCGATCCGAAAGCGGACCCGCAGGTGATCCTGTTGCGGCTCGATGTGGATGTCCGAGGCCCGTTCCTCGGCAGCCTGCGCGATGATCAAGTCGACGATCTGGACGACGGGCGCGTCCTGCTTGACGTCGGCCAGCCGGCGAAGCACCGGCTTCGGCTGCAGTGACTCCTGGAAGGAACGGACGTTTTGATCGACGCCGGTGCGTAGCTTGTAGGACTGGGTGATCGCGCGGTCGATCTCCGAGCGCACGCCGAGCAGCGGTTTGATGCGTTTGCGGGTGAGCACCTTGAGCTCGGCGAGGAGCGCCAGGTCGCCGGGGTCGACGGTGGCGACTTCGAGCACATCTTTGTCGAGGCGAATGGGGAGGATGGTGTGCTCTCGGGCATAGGCCTCGGGGATCAGCGCCAGCGCGTCCTTGTCGATGCGCGAGCGGGCGAAGTCGACCTGGGGCACGTTGAAGTGCACGCTGAGGACGGCGGCAAGCGCCTTCTCGTCGACCAGGCCCTGGCTGAGCAGCACCTGGCCCAGCGGCCGGTGTTGGCGCCGCTGCGCGGCCAGCGCATCCTCCAGCTGCGCGGGGGTCAGTAGGCCGTTTTCGAGCAGCAGCTCACCGAGCCGCTTCTCCTGGCGAAGTCCGAAGCGGCCCTCGGGTTGGCGTTCGACTGCGCTCACGCGACCTCGCGGACCGGTGCTTCCAGCTGGCGCCGGATCTCGTGCAGCACCTCAGGGGTGAAACGGAGATGGCGGCCCGGGGTGCGGAACGCCGGCTGGATCGCGCCGCGGTTCACCGCCCGGATCAGCGTCGATTTGCTGATCCCCAGCCAGCGCGCCGCCTCACTCGTGGAAAGCGCCGGCTTCATGACCTCTTCAACTGGAGCAAACGCGTCAACCGGCTCGAACCTGCGCCGCTTGCGAGCCGGCCGTCGCCCTATGCCGCCAGCCGGCGGAGCTCTTCGGGGTGCTGGGCGCGCGCGGCGGCGGCGCCGAAATCGACCAGGCCGGCCCGGATCAGCTCGCTCAGGCTGCGCTCCATCGTGTTCATGCCATCCTTGGCGCTGGTCTCCAGCACGTTTCGCAACTGGCGCGTCTTGCCTTCCTTGATCAGGTTCTGGACGGCGAGGGTGTTGAGCAGAACTTCGAAAGCGGCGATCCGGCCCGGCCCGTCCCGGCGCGGCAGGAGTTGCTGGTAGATCACCGCCGCCAGCGTATTGGAGAGTTGCACGCGGACCTGCTGCTGCTGGTCGCCGGGGAAAACATCGACCATTCGGTCGACGGCCTGGGTGGTGTCGTTGGTGTGCAGGGTGGCGAGTACCAGGTGACCCGTTTCGGCGATCGTGATCGCGGCCGAGATGGTCTCGAGGTCGCGCATCTCGCCAACCAGGAGAACGTCCGGCGTCTGGCGCAGGGCGGCGCGAAGCGCATCGGCGAAGGAGGCGACATCGGCGCCGACCTCGCGTTGCTCGACAATACTTCGCTGGTGCCGGTATACGTATTCGATCGGATCCTCGATCGTGATCACGTGGCAGGGACGCGTGGCCACGATGTCGTTGACCATCGCCGCCAGGGTGGAGGACTTGCCGGAACCGGTCGGACCCGTCACCAGGATCAGGCCCTGGCCGAGACGCGTCAGGCCCCGAACCACGGTGGGCACGCCGAGCTGGTCAAAGTTCGGAATCTGGTAGGGAATCAGGCGCAATGCCAGGCCGACCGAGCCCCGCTGTTTGAACGCGTTGATCCGAAATCGCGCGTGGCCTTTCCAGTTGAAGGAGAAATCGAGGTCGCCCCGCGATTGGAAGCTTGCCCAGCGCTCGGGGGAGAGCACCTCCTGGGCCATTTGCTCGATCTGGTCGGGACGGAGCGGGTCAGGCCCGATCGGCACGAGGGCGCCGTCCTTGCGCATGGTCGGCGGGGCGCCTGCCGTGAGGATCAGGTCGGACGCGCTTTGCTCGAGCAGGATCTGGAGGTAGGCGTCGATGATCAAGGGATGACCCTCGGTGGGTTGGCTCGGAGGCGTGGTTGATTGCTTGACATCCTGTGCAACCTGTTGGGCGCAGCCTTCTTGCTTCCGCTTGGGATGGCGCTGGGTAGCTTCTTCGAGGTGGTTCTCGATCGCCTGCCGCGGGGCGAATCCGTGCTCTGGCCGCCGTCGCACTGCCGCACTTGCCAGCATCGCCTGACGCCCGATGAGCTGGTCCCCGTGATCAGCTACCTCGTGCAGCGCGGCCGCTGTCGCTCGTGCGACACACCGATCGGCCGCGGTGTCCCGCTTCGCGAGGCGCTCAGCGGCCTCGCCCTGGCGCTGCCCTGGGCGATCGTCGGCTGCGCGCATCCGCTGGCGGCCCTCGGCGTCGGCATCGTGGCATTGCTCGTTTTCTGGATCGTGCGTGCTGCGACCCAGGGCCGCCCAACCCCGGACTGACCGCTGCAATTACATCCGCGAAAGCCCGTTACTGCCTAGGTAACGATCGCATGAAAATCGCGGAGCCGGCGACGCGCAACGTGCTCGGTGTCCGCCGCGTCCTGGGCCTGATCCTTTTGCTGGCCGCCGTGGCTGCCGTCGCCTACCTCGAACGATCGGTCGGCGGCGATTTCGATCTGCGTTTGGTCTACTTCTTGATCGTGCTGAGCGGCGCAATGCTGCTGCCGCGATCGGTAGCGCTCGCGGTCGCGGCAGCCGTCGCCATTGTCAGTGTTGGCGTCACCGGGGTTACGGGAACGGCGCTGATCATCAACGGGCTCACCCACCTGCTGATGTATGGATACGCGGCGCTGCTGACGAGCAACTGGGAGCAGGAACGGCGCCGGCTGATGCGGATGAGTCGTGTCGATGGGCTCACAGGCCTACGCAACCTACGCGCGCTGCAGGAACAGCTTCCGACCTGGTTGGGCCCGGCGGCGCGGACGGGCCGGCGGATGGCGGTGATGATGATGGACGTCGACGGGTTCAAGCAAGTCAATGATCATCTGGGTCACGGTGTCGGCAACGAATTGCTCAAAGAAGTCGCCAACCTGCTCCGTTTCGCGGTCCGCGTCGGCGACGAGCCCTACCGATTCGGTGGCGACGAATTCGTGCTGCTCCTCTCGGATGCGGACGGTGAGGGCGCTCACATCGTTGCTACCCGCATTCAGGAGATCTACCGATCGATGGGACAAACGCTGCGCGGGACCGACGTCCAGGTCTCCTTCGGTATCGGCATCGCCGTTTTTCCTGAGGACGGCAGCACGCCCGAGCTGCTGCTCGGCCGCGCCGACGAAGCCCTGCTTGCGGCCAAGCGGTCGGGTCCAGGAAAGATCGTGCTCTACCAGTCGGCGGCCGCTGCCTAGCCCGATACGACGGCTACTGGCGGCAGGTCCACGACTGCTGCAGCTGCTGCGATGCGTACGAGGGGGAGGTGAAGACAAGTTGCATCGTTCCTGCTGAGTTGGGCGGACCGTAGGTGTCAGTGATCGAGTGCGGCGCGGTGTCCCCAGCGGCGACGACCACGGAACCTGAGTGCGTCGTGACGATGGTATTGCCGTTCACGTCCGTGTCCTTGTAAATCCAGGTGTACTTCACCGTGCCACCCGGCCCGCCGGCCTGCATCCGGAAGGTGCCGTTCGAGGTCACGGTGCCGAGCTTGCACTTGGTTGATGAGTTGACGTTGATCGATGCGGAGTCACCGGCGGAGGCAATCGCAAAGGGTCCGATGGGTGTCGGCGTGGGCGTCGGTGTCGGCGTCGGCGTGGGTGTTGGTGTCGGAGTGGGTGTAGGCGTAGGCGTGGGTGTTGGTGTCGGCGTGGGTGTTGGTGTCGGAGTGGGCGTAGGCGTAGGCGTCGGAGTTGGCGTCGGCGTGGGTGTGGGCGTTGGGGTTGGGGTCCCTGTGGGGGTTGGCGTCGGGCTGGGCGAGGCGCTCGGACTGGCCGAGGGTGACGCGGACGGGCTGGCGCTCGGGGATGCCGAGCCGCTCGGGCTCGCCGAAGGTTTGTTGCTTGCGGACGACGAGGGGGTCGGCGATGGCGCCAGGGCCACGATCGGTCGAGCGGTGCTGTTCGGCCGCGCCGCGAAGAACCGCGGCGGCAGATTGAAGGTGGGGACCAATAGCCAGAACGGCGCATGCGGATCGTCCGAGAAATAGAGGCTGGCCGAGTCGCCTGCGCTCCCGTTGGCGTCGATCCGGAAGGGCCCGATCTCCCAGTCGCTGGGAATCGCGCGCACCAGGAAGAAAACCACGATCAGGCCGGCGAAGAAGAGGAGGAATCCAAACTTTCGCCGCCGGCGACGATCGGCTTCGCCGCGGGGGCTTGGTCCGGCGATGATCGGCGCGGCGGCAACGACGGTGACCGGCGCGCTGTAGGGGACCAGGGCGACCACGGGTTCCACCGCGGCGCTGATCGGGGCAGCCGCGAGGACGGGTTCCGGCGTCACCGCCGGAGTAGCGGGGACGGGGTCCGCTACGGGGAGTGTCGGCTCGGTCGGCACGGGTGTGATCGGCGCATCCGCATGGGTCGCGGTCCCGGCGCCTGTCAGTTCCTGCAGCTTTGCCCTGGCGGGGCTGATTGGCGCCGCTACCACCGGGAGAGCCGCGACGGCGTCCTGAACCGGCGGCGTCGTCAGCCTAGTAAGCCGCTCCTGCAGCTTTGCCCGGTCCGCTGGATCCTGTGGCTGGGTAGCACGCCACGATGGGAAGCGCATCTGCAGCCCACCCTAACGCCGCCCGATTACGGCGCTTATTTCGCGCGTGGCGGTTCAACTATGCCGTTGTGACAGCCCTGTCGCAAAAGATTTACAAGTGGGGGAGTCCGGCCGAAATCTATCCCGGCGGCCAACCCATGCCACGGCCACCCAGCAGGTGAAGGTGCATGTGGTAGACCGTCTGCCCCGCCTGCGGCCCCTTGTTGAACACCAGGCGGTAGCCGTCGCGATCGATCTTGCGCTCGTCGGCGACACGGTTGGCGACCTGGACCATGCGGGCAAGCATCGTGGCGTGCGCGGGCGTGAGGTCGTGGATGCCGGGAATGTGCTCCTTCGGAATCACCAGCACGTGGGTCGGGGCGACCGGGCGGATATCGTCAAAGGCGACGATCTCTTCATCGCGGAAGACTTCCTTTGCCGGAATCTCGCGCGCAAAGATCTTGCAGAAGAGGCACTCCTCAGCCACCGGCCAAGCTTACGCGCAGAGCAGGCCGTCGGCGCTGCGCGTCAGTGGACGAACATGGGCGAGGGTACCCAGCGTCTGGCCTCGCTCGGGCGCGTAGACCGTAATGTAGTTGTCGGTCAGACCGCGCATTCGAGTAGGCAGCCGCCGGTCCCAGATCGCCTCCAGGTCACGACCAATGAAGCGCGTCTCGTAGGCCTGGCGCTGCACATCGGCCTGGGCCTGTAAGCGGTGGCTTCGCTCGCGGCTGACCGGGTCATCAACCGGCAGGCCGAGGCGCGGCGCCGCGGTCCCGGCGCGCGGCGAGTAGCGGAAGACGTGCATGCCGGTCAGCCCTGCATCAGCGGCTACCGCCTGTGTCTCGGCGAAATCGGTGTCGGTCTCGCCCGGGAATCCGACGATCACGTCGGTAGTCAGGGCGATGTCGGGGGATTGCCTTCGCAGGGCGCTGACCAGCTCGAGATAGTCGCGCCGCCGGTAGAGGCGACCCATGCGCTTCAGCACGCGGTCGCTGCCGGACTGCAATGGCAGGTGAAGATGGCGACAGAATCGCGGCGCCGTGGTCAGCTCGATCAGCTCCGGCGTGAAATCGTTGGCATTGATCGAGCTGAGCCGAAGCCGTGCGGGGGCGATCGCCTCCAGGAGACGCGCAACAAAGGGCGCGAAGGCCTGGCCCCGGTCGCGCCCGAAGGCGCCCAGGTCCACGCCGGTGAGCACGATCTCGCCATAGCCATCGGCGACTGCCTGCCGCGCCCGCGCGATCAGCG
>VBFR01000240.1:496-15606 GCA_005889345.1 Chloroflexota bacterium | reverse complement strand
GCCGCTCGTGCTCAGGGTCACCGTCGAGCCGGCCACCGCCACCCACGCCTGGCCATCGCTCGAACTGTAGGCGGTGAACGTGTTACCGGAGCGGCCCACGGCAAGGTACGCGGGCACGGTCCCCCACGGGTTCGCCGTCTGCACCGCGCTCGCGCCCGCCGTCGCCCGGTACTGGACGACCAGACCGTTCACGGGCGTGACCTCGAACGCGTAGTAGGCGGAGGCCGGATCGGTGCTCTGGCGCAGCATCACGCCCGCCTTCGCCCACTGATCGGTGTTGGTCTGCGTTTGGAACCGGGCGCTCAGGGTCGCGTCGGCGGGGACGGATTGCCAGACGTAATGGAACTGGTCCGAGGTATCCCAGATGTCCGTGCCGCCTCCCGCCAGGACCCAGGTGCCGTTACTGACCGTCTGCCCACCCTGCGGAGCGGGATTGCCGATGTCGGCACAGGTCCAACCGGCGGGGCAGACCGCCAGTCCAAAGGCATAGACCGCGCGGTCGGTTGAGCCGGCGTACACGATGCCGTTCGCGATGCTCGGGGCTCCGTAGATGTCGCCGCGCGTTGCGTAGCTCCAGAGCTGCGTGCCAGACGCCGCGTCGAGGACTTCGAAGGTCGGGCCGGCCCCGGCGAAGACGAGCCCATTTCCGTAGGCCAGCGCCGCGATGACCGGCGCGGCATCGGCATGCTCCCAGATGATCGCCCCGGTGCTTGGATTGAGGGCGCGGACCGAGCCCGCCGCCGCCACGCCGTTGATCGTCGTGTTTCCGCCGGCCATGTACAGCAAGCCGTTGCCAAACGCCCCCGACGAGACGCTCCCCTCGCCGCAGGTCGGGCAATCGCCCCCCACGGCGATCTGCTGCTGCCAGACCGGGCCGGCGCTGACATTGTTGCGATCGAAGGCGTAGGTAATGCCGTCCTTGTTGGTTGCGGCCACCAGTTGCCGGCCGGTGGCGTCATTGAAAACGATGGGCGACGTCCCCCAGTCAGCATCGAAGCCCGAGGTCGGACTGGGACGGGGAACCCCCCATGATCCCTTCAGCGCGAGGGTCGTGGCATCCAGCGCCAGCATCGCTCCGCTCAATGTCTGGCTGGGGTCCCCAACGCTTCCCGTCGTGATGTAGACCGTGTTCGAGGCTGGGTCCAGGGCGGGCGAGGTCCAGACACCGCCGCCCACCTGTCCGTTGGGAACGACATTGAAGGTATTGACGACCTGATGCGTGCTCAGGCTGACCTGCAGCAGCTGACCCTGGACCAGCGGACAGTCACCGAAGCTCGCGACGCCGATGTAGGCAAAGCCGTTGGATAGCAGCGGGCTCGACCAGTTGTAGTGGCCACCGGTCGCACTGTTGTCGCCGGTGAAGACTCTCCACAGCACGGACCCGGTGGCGGCGTCGAGCGCGTACCAGTAGGAATCGCCGCCGCCGACGTAGACGACGCCGCCCTCCACGGTCGCCGCCGATGTGATGCCGGCGGTCTGGGGGAGGCAGGTGGCATTGCCGGTGGTGATGCCCAGGAACGTCCGCCACTTCTGAACACCGGTCCCGGCATCGATCGCGTACTCATAGCCATCCCACGACCCGACGTAGGCCGTCCCGGCAACCACGGTTGCCGACGCCGCGACCACGCTGCCGGTGGAAAACAACCACGAGCGGGCCATCCCGGCCGCGTTTGACGGGCCGAGGGTGGTGTCCGACGTCGTCGCGCTCCGGCCGGGATCGTGCAGATAGGTCGGCCAATCATCGGTGGTGGCCGCGCGCGCCGGCTGCGCCGGCGTGAGCGCCAAAAAAAGCGCCGCGACGATCGCGACGCCCACCCAAAGGCCGAGAGCGCGGCCGCGACGGTCGGGCTTCGAGCGCGTTGGCTCGATGAGAGTCACCATGCCAATGTGCACTGCGGGCTCGCGCCGCGCCACGGGCGACGCCGGACCACGCGGCACGCAGGTCCCGGGCCGGTTGGGCTTCTGTCCCTTGAAGAGGGCGCCACGGTTTAGAGCAGGGTGACCGTGATCGGTGGGCTGGTGCCCGTCAGAGCGGTGTTGCTGGTATCGCTCGCCGTGATGGTCTGCGTTCCGGGCGTGACCAGTGCGGCGGCGAAGCTATGGCTGCCGCCGTCCGCCGCGCTGAACGCGTAGTCGGCGGGCAGCTGGTTGGCCGGCATGGCCAGCATGTCGCTGCTGGTGAAATGCACGGTGCCGGCGTAGGTGGTGGCGAGGTTGCCATAGCGATCGCGTAGCGTGACCGTCAGGACGAAGGGCTGGTTGGCCTTGACCGTCGCGGGGGTGCTGACCGTCACCGTGGCCGCCGCCCCGGGCGCGACCCGAACGGTGAGGCTGCCCGTGACGGATGCGTTGCCCACGTCGGTCCCGGTGATGGTCTGCGACCCGACCCTGATCAGGGTGGCGGAGAACGTTCGCTGACCATTGGTCAGCGTCGAGTCGGGCGGAAGCGAGACGCCGGCCGACGTGTCGGTGCTGGTGAAGTGCACGGTGCCGGCATAGTTCGCGTCGGTGTTGCCGTAGGGATCCTGCGCCGTCACGCTGAAGGTGAAGCTGGTTCCCGCCGTGGGGCTGGCACTGGTGACCATCGCGAGGCGGCTCGCCGCCTGCGCCGTCACTACGGTGCTCACGGTTGTGGAGAGGCTGTTGGCGGCGTCGGATACCACCAGCGTCTGCGCCCCGGCCTTGATCAGGGTGACGGAGAACGTACCCTGGCCGCTGGTCAGCTTGGCGTCGGCCGGGAGCACGACACCCGATGAGGTGTCCGAGGTCGCGAAATGAACCGTGCCGCCATAGCCGGCGACCGGGACGCCCTGGTCATTCTCGGCAACCACCGTCACCGAGAACGCCACACCCGCCGTGACGCTGGACGGCGCCGTGACCTTGAGGTCGTGGACGATCGGCGACGAGGTGAAGGCATCAAGGATGTTCGCCGTGGTCTTCTGGATGCGGGCGTCGGTCACGGGCGTGGTCTGGCCATAGCTGTCGAGGCCCAGGCTCCAGTAAATGCTGCCGGCATCGAAGACCCAGGCGCCGCTGGCCGCGCGGTAGATCGAGGAGTTGGCGTAATCCGGATTGGGGGGCGTCCCGTCATCCATAAAGGGCGAGCGGGAAAGCAGCGTCTGGTTCGTCGTGGGGGCGGTTGCATATTGAGACATCAGCCGGTCCGCCTCGTAACCCACAAGGCCTGGGACTGAATCGCCGTCCTTGAATCCTGTTCCGGCATACACCCAGCTGGAGCTGTTGTTGACGACATAGGGCACGCTCGTACCCCAGTTCATCCCACTGGTGAACTGAATGCCCATCAGCGTCTGCTCGGGACGGTTGACCGGCGCATCCCTGAAGCTGACCGTCGTGGTTGGTCCAAAGACGGGGTCCGTGGCGGCGCTCTTGTAGCAGACCTCGACGCGGTTCGCGGTCCCGGAGGCGGACGCTTCGAACCGAATCTGCCGGAAGATGGCGTTGGCGCCAAAGAAGGCCAGGTTGACGCCCGCATCGCGGGCGGCGCTGGCCGCGTCGACCATCTCCTTGCTCCAGTACTCATCGTGCCCGCCCGAGATGAATCCCCGGTGGTTGAGCAGCTCGGCGCCATTGGCGTGCGTATCGACGTCGGTGGTGTAGGTGACGTCGTAGCCGGATCGCTCGATCCAGCGGATGAAGTTGACGTCCCACATGAGGAACTCGGCCGAGCCGTCGTCTGCATAGGGGCGATCAAACGAAACTTTGACCGCGCGCGTCTCGCCGGAAACCGTGATGGCGCCGTTGCTATTGATGGTGTAGAGACTCTTGCCGGTGAGGTTGTCGTCGGGGTAGTTGTTGTAGGCCTGGTAGGTCGTGACCGCTTGCTGGAACAGGTAGGGGGCCGGCCGGCCGTCGCGCACGACGAACTGGATGTAGTTCTGGTATCCCGCAGCGTTGGTGAGCACCGCCATGTACGCCCCACTCGTCCAATCGCTGGGGATCGTCGTCGTGTAGGCCGGCGACCAGCTGCAGGCGATCATTCCGGTGCTGGCATCGGTCGGACAAACGGCCTGCTGGACGCCGGCCAGGGGACCGACGTGCAGGCGCAGCCGGCCGCCGGCCCCGCCGTACCAGCCGATGCGATAGACGTCGATCGTGTAGCTCTGGACCGGATTGACGCTGACGTAGAAGGTGATGCCGCCGCCCTGCGCGACGCTGGTCGTCGAGGCGTACCCCTTGATCTGCTGGTTCGTGTCGTCGGCCGTCAGCGCCAGTTGCCAGGCGGTTGTGCCGGGCTGCTGGTTCTCGGCGACGATCGGGTTGGTCGCTGCCGCGGCGGGGAGCGTCACAGGGGAGGCCGCCAGGCCGAGGAGGAACACGACTGGAAGGAGACCGGCGAGCCGACGTCTGCTGCGCATGGCTGGCTCCTTCTCCCCGCTATACCGCCGAGACCGCGATCGAAGGAGTCGTCGCAGTGAGGCTCGCGTTGACGGTATCCGCGACGGTGATCGTCTGGCTCGGCGGCGTCATGAGCGCGGCCCCGAAGTTGTGCGTCCCGGCGTCGGCGGCGGTGAACGCGTAGTCGGCCGGCAGCTTGCCGAGCGTTGAGGCCAGCACGTCGCTGGAGCTGAAGTGGACGGTCCCGCGGTAGCCGGTCGCGGTGTTTCCGAAGCGATCGGCGACGGTGACCGTGATCATGAATGGCTCATTGACCTTGGCCGCGGCCGGCGCCGTGATCCGAACCGCCGCGGCGGCGCCGGGCGTGACCTGCACCGTCAGCGTCCCGGTGATCGAAACGGTAGCGGTATCGGTGCCCGTGATCGTCTGCGACCCGGCGGTCGTAAGCGTGGCCGAGACGTTACCCTGGCCACTCGTCAAGGTCGAGTCGGGTGGCAGGGAGGCTGAGGTTGAGCGGTCGGTGCTGGTGAAGTGCACCTTTCCCGCGTAGTTCGTGTCGATATTTCCGTAGGGGTCGAGAGCCTTGAGCGCGACCACAAAGCTCTGGCCCGCCGTCTGCGAGCCCGATGGCGTGCTCAGCGTCAGCTTGCTGGCGGGCGCCGCCATGACGGTCGCCGTGGCCGTGGTCGAGAAGCCATTGGCGGCGTCGGATACGGTGAGCGTCTGCGCTCCGGCCGTGATCAGCGTGACCGAGAACGTGCCCTGGCCGTTGATCAGCCGCGCGTCGGCCGGCACCGTGGCGCCGGCGTCGCTGCTGGTGAAGTGGACCGTACCGCCGTAGGAGGTGACCGGAGTGCCCTGGACATTCTCGGCGACAACCGTCACCGAGAACGCCTGGCCGGCGGTCGCCGTTGCCGGCGCCGTGACCTTCAGGTCTTTGACGATCTGCGAGGTCAAAAAGCCGGTGAGGATGTTCGCCGTCGTTTGCTGGATCCTGGCATCGGTCGGCGTGCTGAGACCGAAGTTGTCGAGCGCCCCACCCCACGACGAGGTGCCCGCGGCGAAGACGAAGGCACCGCTGGGGGCCTGGTAGATGGAGGAGTTGGCGTAGTCAGCCGCCCCGCCGCTGTTGGTGAACGGCGATTGCGACAGCAGCGTCTGACTGGTCCATGCCGGCGCCGGGACATCGGGCATGTAGCGGTCCATCTGGTAGCCGACGACGCCCGGCACCGCATCGCCGTCCTTGACGCCGGTGCCGTTGTAGGCCCAGTTCGAACTGTTGGTCACCACGTAGGGAACGGTCGTGCCCCAGTTTGCCTCGGAGGTGTACTGCACGCCCATCAGCAGTTGCTCGGGGCGATTCACCGGTGCCGCGCGCCACATCACGGTGGTCGTCGGCCCAAACACCGGATCGATGCTGGCGTACCGGTAGCACACCATCACGCGGTTCGCCACCCCCGCGGCGGACGCCTCGAAGCGCACCTGCCAGAAGATGTCGTTGGCATTGAAGAACCCCAGGTTCACGCCGCCGTCGCGGGCGTTCTGCGCCGCGTCGTACATTTCCTTGGACCAGAACTCATCGTGGCCGGCGGTCAGGAACGCCTTGTGGTTGAGCAGTTCCGGCCCGTTGGCATGGGTGTCGACGTCGGTCGCGTAGGTGATGTCGTAGCCCGATTTCTCGGCCCAGCGGATGAAGTTGGTCTCCCCGAAGATCCCGCCGCTCCCGTCGTCGGCGTAGGGCCGATCGAATGACACCTTCACCGCCTGCGGGCCGCCGGACACCGTGCTCGCGCCGTAGCTGTTGAAGGAGAACAGGCTCTTGCCGGTGGCCTTGTCGTTGGGATAGTTGTTGAAGGCCTGGTAGGTGTTGACGGCCACCTGGTAGAGATAGGCGGCTGCACGGCCGTCGCGGACCACGAACTGCACGTCGTTCTGATAGCCCGCCGCATTGGTGAGGACGGCGAGGTAGACGCCGGACGTCCAGTCGGTGCCGACCGCCAGGGTGTAGCTCGACGTCCAGTTGCAGGCGATCGCGCCGGTGGTCGCATCGGCTGGGCAGGCCGACTGCGTGGCGCCGGTGATGGGACCGTCGTGGAGACGAAGCCGTCCGCCCAGCCCGCCGTACCAGCCGATGCGGTACACGTCGATCGTGAACGTTTGCGCCGGATTGACCGAGACATAAACGTTGAGGCTGCTGCCCTGGGTGACGCTGGTGGCGGAGGCATAGCCCTTGATCTGTCCGCCGGCGTCGGTGGCGACCAGCGACCCCAGCTGCCAGGCGCTGGTGCCGGTCTGCTGGTTCTCGACGACCACCGGGTTGTCGGCCGCGACCGCCGGTGTGGCGGTGGCGGGACCGGTAACGCCGAGCAGGCCGAGGAGGAAGGTCGCGCTCGCGAAACCCGCGCGGACGCGGGCGTTCATCCTCTCGGCTGGGGCCACGAACCGATCGTAGGCGTGGTCCGGCGCGACAGAAAATGGCCGGACTTGCCCGCTAAGGCGCGACGCTCACACCGGGTGAGCGCCCTTGTCATAGCCCGTTGGGACCGGTGTCCCGGCCCCGGGGCACGGATGCCGATAGACCCGCAATGGAGGGCGCCCTAGATTCGAAACCGGATGACGAAACGCGTCCGGCTCACGCCTGTGCTGTTGACCGGCGTGGCGCTCGTTCTTGCCGCGGCCGCTCCCGGTAGCGCCGTCGGCTCGGCCGGTCCAGCGTTGACCTGGTCACCGCCGCCGTGCGGTGACGCCACTCACGCCTGCGTCATCTTGCCACTGGCCAATACGGGAAGCCACCAGGTGCTCATCCTCGACAGCGCGAAGGACTACATCCTGCAGCTGCCCGACGTTCCCCTGGTGGGCGGGATCGACATCGACGCCGGGCACAACGTCATCATCATCGGTGGCGAGATCGACCTGACCACGCCCTGCACCACGGATCAGGGGCCCTGCCACGGCATCAACATCAGCATGCGCCCCTACTCGACCGGCACGGTCTACATCGAGGGCGTCCTGATCAAGAATCCCGACTTGAGCCACTCGCAGTACACGGGTGACGGGATCGATGTGAATACGGCGGCGCTGTCGAAGCTCATCATCCAGAACGTCCGGGTCGAGGGTGTGGACGGCTGCAGCGCCAACGGCAACCCGGCGCACGCGGATGTGTTCCAGCCCTATGGCGCCACCGGGACGGTGATCGAGGTCGATCATCTGACCGGCACGACGGATTTCCAGGGCATGCAGATCCCCCCGGCCCTTACGTCGCCGGCCTCGGCCGACTATCGCAACGTCAATATCAACGTGCTCCAGAACCCTCACCCGGAGTGTGTCCAGGGGACGGCGGATCAGTACGCCTGGTGGGTCGCGGGCAGCCCAACCTCATGGTGCGGAACCTATCCCATGACGCTGACCAACGACTACGCCACGGAGCCGGACGGCAGCCTGGCGTACAACGCGGTCTGGCCCGATCCGTACGCGGCCTGGACCGGCTGCCCGGCGAGCTACAGCAACGGGGTGGCCACCTGGCCGCAGCTGACGTCGATCACGGGCGGCGTTCAGAACGGCCCGCCACCGGGCGGTGACTTCGTGCCGGCCGGCGTCGCCGGCATCGGCTACGCGTCACCGGGATACCAGTAGGGGCGAAGCGGGCATGATCAACGTCGCGTTGCTGGGGTGTGGCTACTGGGGCCAAAACCTCTGCCGGGTCCTCGCGCAGAACCGGAAGTTACGGCTGAGCTGGGTCAGCGACCTCAATCCCGCCGCCCTCGAGCGCGCGGGCCGGCTCGCCCCCTCGGCGCGCACCGCGACCGATCCGGAACAGGCGCTGTCTGACCCCTCCGTGGATGCCGTGGTCGTCGCCACGCCCGTGGCGTCACACGCCGCCGTCGCGCTGAAGGTGCTCGAGGCCGGCAAGCACGTCTTCATCGAAAAGCCGCTGGCCCGTTCCACGGCGGAGGCGGAGCAGGTCTGCAACCGCGCCGAGCACAAGCGCCTGATCGTCATGGTCGGGCACACCTTCATGTACAACGGCGCCGTGCGGCAGGTGAAATCGATCATCGAGTCCGGCGCGCTGGGGGACATCTACTACGCCTTCAGCCGGCGGGTGCAGCTCGGCATCGTCCGCCAGGACGTCGACGCGCTCTGGAACCTGGCGCCGCACGACATCTCCATCCTGAACTACTGGATCGACCGGCCGGTGGAGCGCGTGGCGGCCGTCGGCCAGGCGTTCCTGCAGCGGGACATCGCCGACGTCGTCTTCGCCCATCTCACCTACAGCGGCAACGTCGCCGGCCACATCCAGGTCAGCTGGCTGGATCCGAGCAAAGTCCGCCAGGTCACCGTCGTGGGCAGCCGGAAGATGCTCCTCTTCGACGACGTCTCCACCGATGCCCGGATCCAGATCTTTGATAAAGGGATCGATGTCGAGAACCTCGACCAGGGGATGGGGAGCTTCGAAACCTACGCCCAGCACCGCCTGATCGTTCGCGCCGGCGACGTCTGGCTGCCGCACGTCGACATGCGTGAACCGCTCGCCGTCGAGATGGACGAATTCGCCGACAGCATCCACGAGGGCCGGGCGCCGCTGACCGACGGCCGCAAGGGGCTGGAGGTCGTTTCCATCCTCGAGCGTCTCACCAGGGCCATGAAGCTTGACCACACACAGCTCTCCCTTGTTTCCTAACGTCGCCCTCGGCAGCGGGACCGAGGTCCACGATTTCTGCGTGCTCGGCCAGCCGGCCAGGGGACGGGCGGCAGGCGCGGACCCGCTCGAGATCGGCCCGGACGGTGTCATCCGATCGCATACCGTGATCTACGCGGGAGCGCGGATCGGCGCCCGGGTGCAAACCGGCCACGGCGTGCTGATCCGCGAGTACACCGAGATCGGCGATGACTGTTCGATCGGCACTGGATCGGTGATCGAATTCTCGGTGCGCATCGGGAACCGGGTTCGGCTGCACTCGCAATGCTTTGTCCCCGAGCACTCGATCCTCGAGGATGATTGCTGGCTCGGGCCCCGGGTCGTGCTCACCAATGCGCGCTTTCCCGCGAGCCGCCACGCCAAGGCCCACCTCGAGGGCGTCCGGATCTGCCGCTTCGCCAGGATCGGCGCCAACGCCACGCTCTTGCCTGGCGTCGTCATCGGCAGGGGCGCCGTGGTCGGCGCCGGCGCGGTCGTCACCCGCGATGTCGCAGCGGACGTGGTCGTCGTTGGCAATCCAGCCCGGCCGCTCTGCCGGGCCAGTGAATTACGTGACACGGAGGGACTCGTCTATGCCAGCCAGGCCGGCTAACGCATGATCCCGCTTGCCGACCTCGAGGCGCAGCACGCGCAGCTTCGACCCGAAATCCAGGCCGCGATCGACCGCATCTTCGCCTCTTCGGACTTCGTCCAGGGGCAGGAGGTGCGCCACTTCGAAGGAGAGTTCGCCGCCTACTGCGGCGCGAGCCAGGCGGTCGCCTGCGGCAACGGCACCGATGCCCTGGAGCTGGCGCTGTGGGCTCTCGGCGTCGGCCCCGGCGATGAGGTGATCACGGTCTCGCACACCTTCGCCGCCACCGCCGAAGCGATCGCACGCTGTGGCGCGCTCCCGCGCTTTGTCGACGTCGACCCGGAATCGCTGCTGATGGACGTGACCAGGCTGGAGGCCGCCATCACGAACCGGACCCGGGCGATCATCCCGGTCCACCTCTACGGCAGCTGCGTCGACATGCGGGCCGTGATGGCGATCGCCCGCCGGCACGGGCTCAAGGTGATCGAGGATGCGGCCCAGGCACAGGGCGCGCTGAGCCGCGGGGTGAAGGCGGGCGCCTCCGCCGATGCCGGATGCTTCAGCTTTTACCCCGGAAAGAACCTGGGCGCCTGCGGCGACGCCGGCGCGGTGATCACCTCCGATCCCGACCTCGCCGGGCGAATGCGCCAGATGCGCGACCACGGCCGGGTGGGCAAGTATGAGCACGCCTTCGTCGGCCGCAACAGCCGGATGGACAGCCTCCAGGGGGCGGTGCTCCGCATCAAGCTTCGTCAGCTCGACCGCTGGAACGCGAGGCGCCGGGAGATCGCCGCCATGTACCGGGCGCTGCTGGCGGGCCTGGAGGACGTCACGCCGGTCTCGGTGCCGTCATCGAGCCAGCCGGTCTACCACCAGTTCGTGATCAGGACGCAGGACCGCGACGCGCTGCGGCAGACACTCGAGGCGCG
This sequence comes from Chloroflexota bacterium, assembly GCA_005889345.1. Classification (GTDB taxonomy): domain Bacteria; phylum Chloroflexota; class Dormibacteria; order CF-121; family CF-121; genus CF-13. The sequence goes on along the minus strand of VBFR01000240.1, from coordinate 5,054 downwards.
CGGCATCCAGACCGGCATCCACTATCCGATCCCGCTGCACCGGCAGCCGGCCTTTGCCGCGTACGTGTCGCGAGCGGACGCGCAGGCCCTGCGGGAAACCGACGCGGCGGCCGCGAGCATCCTGTCACTCCCCGTGTATCCGGAGCTACGGGATCGCGACGTCGAGTACGTCGGCGACGCCATCGCGCAATCCTTCGAGCGCGCCGCCGATGTGGTCGCCTAGCGCCGGTTCACGCCCGCCCACCTCCGGCCGGGGCGGCTGCCCCAGGACCGGGGCGACTTGTCTCATTTTCACCGGTCTAAACCGGCCATACACTCGCTGAACATGGGTCGGAAGGTCGCCCGTTCCAGGCTCCTGATCGCGGTCCTGGTCGCGCTGGGCCTGTTCGTTTCGGCAGCGCCGCAACAGTCCCGGCCGGCGCAGGCCGCCAGTAACCCGATCGTGGCGGAAAACCAGCAGTCCGGAAGCAGCGCCTGGCGGATCAGCGGGCCCCAGGCCGATGACGTCACCGGCCAGATCAAGGGCTACGCCTCGGCGACCAGCGTCAGCCAGAACCAGAGCATCGACCTCTACGTGACCGTCAATCCGGCGCAGACGTATGCGATCGACGTCTATCGAATCGGCTGGTACGGCGGGCTCGGCAGCCGGTTGATGCTGCATGTCGGAGCGCTCAACGGCGTTCCCCAGCCGGCCTGCCCGGTCGTGGATGCCAACACCGGAATGATCGTCTGCAACTGGAGCCCAGGCTATACCCTGACCGTTCCCAGCACCTGGACCAGCGGTGTGTACCTCGCCCTTCTGACCAATGCGCAGGGCTATCAGAACTATGTGACGTTCGTGGTCAAGGATGGACGCCCAGCGGCCTTCCTCTTCCAGGAGCCCGTCACGACCTACCAGGCCTACAACAACTATCCCAGGAACCAGGACGGGAGCGGGATCGGAAAAAGCCTCTACGGCTTCAACAGTGCTGGGCCGAACACCGTGTCGGGGGGGCCGCAAGCGGTAAAGGTTTCATTCGATCGACCGTACACGGCGGACGGCGCCGGACAGTTCCTCTACTGGGACGTCTACCTGGTCCGCTGGCTCGAGCGCAATGGCTATGACGTGACCTACGAAACCGCCGTAGACACGCACGCAAATGGCGGCCTGCTCCTGAACAGCAAGGGCTTCATCTCGAGCGCGCACGATGAATACTGGTCGATGCCGATGTTCAACGCCGCCCAGAACGCGCTGAGCGCGGGCGTGAACCTCGGGTTCTTCGGGGCGGACGCCGCCTTCTGGCAGATCCGGTTCGAGTCCTCCTCGGCCGGGGTGGCCAATCGCGTGGTCGTCTGCTACAAGAGCGCGGGCACCGATCCGGTGTTCGGACCGACCACGACGACGATGTTCCGCCGGCCACCCGTCAATATTCCTGAGCAGACCCTCGAGGGCGTCCAGTTCACATCGGATATCCCCTTCGGAACCACCGTGCCCTACGTCGTGACGAACAGCTCGCACTGGGTCTACGCGGGGACCGGCTTTAGCGACGGCACGTCGGTACCCGGCATCGTCGGCTACGAGATGGATCGCCTCATGTCACCCGATTTCCCCGGCCCGAATACCACGAACCAGACCCTCCTTTCGCATTCACCGTTCACCGACTCCGGCGGCGTGGCCGACTACGCGAACTCGTCGATCTACCAGGCCGCCAGCGGCGCCTGGGTGTTTGCGGCGGGCACGATCTCATGGAGCCTGGGGCTGGAGAACTTCAAGCCGGGCGATAACGCGATGAACCCCGGCATCCAGCAGACGACCGCCAACGTGCTCAATGCCTTCGTCAACGGCGCGCCGGTCGCCCAGAAACTCGGCCTGACCGTGGCGAGCCCCAGTGTGACCGCCGGCCAGCCCTTCAATCTGACCGCGACGGCCCTCAACGCCCAGGGCAACCCGGCCGCGACGTATACGGGGACGGTCCACTTCACCAGCACGGACGCGTCGGCCGTGCTGCCCGCGGACTACACGTTCACGAGTGCGGACGCCGGGGTGCATCAGTTCCCGGTGACGCTGAAGACGGCGGGTAGCCAGAGTGTCACGGCGACGGACATCGGTACGGCGTCGATTACCGGCAGTAAGACCATCACCGTCAGCGCCGCTTCGGCCGGTACCTTGAGCCTGAGCGGCCTCAGCAGCACGGTTGCCGGCACCACCCAGACGGCGACCGTGACCCTCTTGAATGCCGATGGCACGGTGTCGACCGGATATACCGGGACCGTACACTTCACCAGCACCGACGCCCTCGCGTCACTGCCGCCGGACTACACGTTCACCAGCACGGACGCGGGCGTGCACCAGTTCCCGGTGACGCTCAAGACAGCAGGCGGCCAGACCGTCAGCGCGGCGGACATCAGTAACAGCGCGCTCACCGGCAGCCAGACGGTTACCATCAGTCCGGCGCCGGCCGCCTCCCTGAGCCTGAGCGGCCTGAGCAGCGCGGTTGCCGGCACCGTCCAGACCGCGACCGTGACCCTCTTGAATGCCAATGGCACGGTCGCAACCGGCTACACGGGAACCGTGCACTTCAGCAGCACGGACGCCCTGGCGGTACTGCCGGCCGACTATACCTTCACCAGCACGGACGCGGGCGTGCACCAGTTCTCGGTGACGCTGAAGACAGCCGGCGGCCAGACCGTCCGCGCGGCGGACACCGGTAACGGCGCGCTCACCGGCAGCCAGACGGTTACCATCAGCTCGGCGCCGCCCGCGACACTGGGCCTGAGCGGGCTGAGCAGTACCACGGCCGGAACGGTCCAGACGGCGACCGTGACCGCCTTCGCCGCCGATGGCACGGTGGCAACCGGATATACCGGGACCGTGCACTTCAGCAGCAGCGACGCCACCGCGGCAGTGCCGGCAGACTACACGTTCACCGGCGCCGACGCGGGCGTGCACCAGTTCCCGGTCACGCTGACGAGAGCCGGTAGCCAGAGCGTGACCGCGACGGATACCAGCACCAGCTCGCTCAGCGCCACCCAGGCGCTGACCATCAGTCCGGCGCCGGCCGCGACGCTGAGCCTGAGTGGGCTGAGCGCTGCCACGGCGGGTGCGCCCCAGACGGCAACCATCACGCTCTTCGACCCCTATGGGAATGTGGCGACCGGCTACGCGGGTACGGTGCACCTCAGCAGCACCGACGCCCTGGCCTCGCTTCCGGCGGATTACAGCTACACCGGCGCGGACGCGGGCGTCCACCAGTTCGCGGTCACGTTAAAGAAGGCTGGCAGTCAGGGCGTGACGGCGACCGATACCAGCAACGGTTCGCTGACCGCCACACAGACGCTGGCCATCAGCCCGGCGGCGGCGGCGAGCCTGGTCCTGAGCGGGCTGAGCAATGCGATTGCGGGCACGGGCCAGACGGCGACCGTCGCGCTCTACGATCCCTACGGGAACGTGGCCAGCGGGTACACCGGCACCGTCAGATTCAGCAGCAGCGATGTGCTGGCCGTGCTGCCGGCGAACTACACGTTCAGCAGCGGCGACGCGGGCGTGCACCGGTTCCCGGTCACGTTGAAGAAGGCGGGCAGTCAGACCGTCAGGGCGACCGATACCAGCAACGGTTCGCTGACCGCGAGCCAGACGCTGGCCATCAGCCCGGCGGCGGCGGCGAGCCTGACCCTCAACGGGCTGAGCAATACGATTGCCGGCACGGGCCAGACGGCGACCGTCGCGCTCTACGATCCCTACGGGAACGTGGCCAGCGGGTACACCGGCACCGTGCGATTCAGCAGCAGCGATGTGCAGGCCGCGCTGCCGGCGAGCTATACGTTCAGCAGCGGCGACGCGGGCGTCCACCGGTTCTCGGTGACGCTCAAAACCGCGGGCACGCAGGCGGTCACCAGCCGCGATACGACGAACTCTTCGCTTACGGGCACCCAGACGGTCCAGATCACGGCAGCGAGCGCCGCGACCGTTGGCATCCTCGTCCCCACGAGCGTCAAGGTCAACCAACCGTTCGATGCCACCGTCACCTTGACGGACCGGTTCGGGAACGTGGCCACCGGCTACCGTGGAACGATCCATTTCACGTCCAGCGATCTGGTGGCCCAGACGCTCGGTGACCTGCCTTCGGACTACACCTTCAGCGGCATCGATGCGGGAAGCCACACCTTCCCAGTCAAGCTGGCCACCGTTGGGAGCCAGACCATCACGGTCACGGATACCTTGAACGCAGCACTGGCCGTCACCAGCGCGTCGATCACCGTCACCCTGCTCTAGTCAGGCACCCCTGAGCAGATGCTGACGGTCTTGAAAACCGCTAGGGTGCAAGGCCTCGTGGGTTCGAATCCCACTCCCTCCGCCACATTTCGTATTCGGAAATCAGTACCGCGCTGTCAATTTACCGCCCATCAAGCGTGTAGCCTCGGAACAGCCTGACGGCAACCGTGACGGCAACCGGCGGCGGGCTGCTCCCCCCTTGGCTCCCGACGGCTAGTTCCTCACCTTGCCGAAAAGCGGAGATGCTTCTGCAGCCTGTCTCAATGGCAGCTTGGCGACTCACCCAGCGCGCCGCGGCATCGAAGA
>VBFR01000240.1:0-487 GCA_005889345.1 Chloroflexota bacterium | reverse complement strand
ACTAGGGTTTCTTGCTTTCATCGGACTGGTGTTCTATACGGTTTACGCAAAGGACGGTATGGACGGAGCGACAAAGGCGTGGGCTCTGATCGGCCCGATCATCGGCGCCGTAACTGGCGCCATTCCATCTTTCTTCTTCCGTGGTATCGCGGTAGACGCGCAAAAGGATGCCAAGGCAGCAACACTGGCAATGCCAAACGATCCACTCACCGTCCAACGGTTCCAGGAATTGCGTTCGAGATTATAGAGGTCACCAGATCGGCTCCGGCGCGCATAAACGTAGAGGACGCGCATAGGGTGGAAGAGCTCAAACTCTACCTGCGCACGCGCTTACCGATATTCTGAACATCTCCGCCTCACACGCAGGGGCGCAGCTGGTTGTTGGACTTAAATGTACTCGGCCACGTCGAGCCTAACGATGGTAGGCGCTGCATCGGACTGTACCCATCGACCCAGTCCTATGCTGTGAGAGTTTAGGCGGCTCGTG
>VBFR01000035.1 GCA_005889345.1 Chloroflexota bacterium | reverse complement strand
TGCCGTCGACGTCCGACTGCTGGATGACCGTAGCGGTTCGCGCATCCGCGCCGCCGGTTATCGCTTGGCCGTTGTTGACCGAGAGCAAATCATCCGGATTGTTGTTGTTGATGTACCGAATCGTGTCCACCTCAGTGTTGCCAGCCAGACCCGCTTGGACAGCCGCAACCGGGGCGTCGACAGAGCCCTGGGACACCAACGTTGACTGAACCGTCACTGACTTCGTCGTTACGTAATGCTTGCCGCTCCCGGTGCTCACGTCAGTACCTGACCGTATCGGGACGGAGCATATGAACCCCGAACACGATGCTCTGAATGTCACTTGTCCGGTGGCTTTTGCGGCGTCAATCTGCTTCTGACCCGTCGGTGTGCCGGGCAAGTTCTGCGACTCCTCGGCGTGGATCGCCTGGGTCGCGAAGTGGTCAGGTGATCCCGCCGCGACACCCGGAGCCCCCAACAGGGTCACATCTGCCGTGAGAGGCGTCCCTTGAACAAACACCGTTGCCGTCGCCGTCGGGAGGTACAGAATGCCGACCAGCAACCCAACAACGAGCAGCACCGCAGCCCCGATCAGGTAGGGCCGGTAGCTTCCGAGGGGCGGACCTGATGGGACGAGCTTCCGTGGCCCTGGAGCTTGCCGTTTCGGCGGGGCCGACATGACGGACGCCTCCCGGGGACGCTCAAGCGTGGCAACGCCACGTTGGGGCGCGCTGGCCTGGCTGCTCTGAGGGGCAGTCACGGCGGCGGCAGGCGCCGCTGGGGCGCTCAGGACGGGCGCATCCACCAATTCAGGGCTGTGTACCTCGGTGCCGCGGTCATACGAAGCCAGGTTGGGATAGGCCGTAAAACCGGCCTCCAGGGACATCGCCTGGAGGCGCGGGTCGCCGCTCACCAGGTTGACCCGCTTGCCGTAGCTGTCGGCGTAGCGCTTCAGGAGGCGGAAGCTCATGGCGCTCTGAAGTGCCCGCGCCCGCTCCGGGACGACAAAGGTGACCTCATCTTCGAGGCTGAGATCACGCAGGCGATCGACCAGGTCGGTGATCTCCTCGTCAGCTTCGACGTAGAGCAGCTTGGCCAGAGTCTTCACAGTTTTAACACGTCGCTGCCTTTCATACCGGAAACGTCACTGATTGTCGAGTTGTTACGGTGTCAGGTTTTCTGAGTTGGTGCTCAGACTTTCATGGCCTTGAGGACCTTGCGCATGAGCCCGAAGAGGGGCGCCTGGTCCTCGGATTGCTGCTGAATGGCGTGGAAGGCCAACCCCATCGGCGTGATGTCTTGCTGGTCGAGGAGCAGTCCCGTCGAATCGTAAATGCCTCGGATATCCACGGGGCGGAGCAGGTTGATCGTCGGGGTCCGGGCGAACGGGAGTTTGTCCCCCCAGGAGAAGGCCTTGAGCTGATCTTTGACCTCGGGGAGGGCACTGCCCCCGCCCGCCAGGTAGATGGCGGTCGGCAGGCGATCCCCCTTTGCCATTTCCTGAAGCGTGATCGCCACCCCCTCGACCAGCACCTCGGCGTCTCTGGCCAGCACCGCATGGATCTTCTCTACTTGATCGGGCGGGAGCTCCCCCTTGGAATGGCGAAGCTTGACCGCCTCGGCGTCATTGAATGAGATCCCGAAGCGTGAGGCCAGTTTTTTGGTGAAGACGCGGCCGCCAAGGGGAAACATCCGGGTCCCCTCGATGCCGCCGTTGCGGATCAAAGCAATATCGGTCGTGCCGCCGCCGATGTCGATGAAGATCCCACCGAAGTCATAGACCTCGTCGGTGGCGGCGCAGCGCGCCATCGCGTACGGCTCAGCGACGGTCGCGATCAGCTCGAGGTCGAGCTCGGAGGCAATCGTCTGCAGCGCGCCCACGTGGGTCAGTGGCGCGAAGGTGTTGAACACCGTGATCACCATCTGCTTGCCCTGGAAGTCGATCGGGTTGTTGACAGCGAAACCGTCGATGCGCACGCTGGTGATGGCGGAGTTGATCAACTTGACATTGATGTCCGGTACCCCGAGCTCGAGGCTCATCGAGTGGCCGGCCTCGCGAAGCGCGCGCTTCTGCACCAGTTGCAGCGTCTGCAGCAACTCGCTCTCATTGATCTTGAGGTTGGGATCCGACCGCGGCACCGTCACAGATGTGCTGAAGCCTTTGACGAGCTCGCCGGCGATGCCGATCACGGCCTGACCGGGGATGGTGTCGCACATGTCCTCCGCTTGCGACATCGCGCGGTCGCAGCTGTCGATGATCCCCTGGATGTCGGAGGGAACGCCCGCCTGCATGTCCGCGTACTCCTGTCGCTGGCGCGAGACCCCTAGCACCATGCCATTGCGGCCTTCGCGCTTGACGACCAGGGCCTTGATGTACTCGGTCCCGATGTCGAGCGCCGTGTAGTAGTTCTCGTAATCGGCGCCGCGCCGCAAGCGCTTGATGCGGTCCTTGATCTTGATCATTGTTTACCCTCTCCCCCGCCTGCGGGAGAGGGTCGGGGTGGGGGCTTCAACTGTTTCCTCACGTAGTCCTGCACCGACTTGAACGCGTCATCGATGCGATTGGGATCGATCCCCCCGCCCTGCCCGGCCGCCCCACGCCCGCCGCCCTTTCCCCCCGCCACCTGGCGGAAGGCCTGGATGAGGTCGTTCGCGGGGAGGCGATCGGCCAGCGGGCCCGCGACCTTGACGGCGAAATTGCGACCGCCAATGACAATCGCCACGCCGTTCCCATTGGCGCGGTTGAGAATATGGTCGGCGTACGGAAGGAGATCCTTTTCCTGCTCGTCGACCCGCTGCAGCATCAAGCGGACGCCTGCCACCTCAGCCTCTTCCAGCTGAGCATTCCCTCCGGCGGCCAGCCGCTGGCGAAGGTTAGCGGCCTCTTTCTCGAGCCGTTTGACCTCCGCTTGGAGGGCCGCGACACGGGAGGCCAGCTCCGAAGGCGCGGTCCGCAGGGCGTCACCGAGTTCCCGCAGGACGCGTTCGTCCTTTCGAACCCGTTCCTCGGCCGCCGCGCCGGCCCGTATCTCGATGCGACGAACGCCGGCGCCGATGCTGCGGTCGCTGGATAACAACGCTATGCCGATCTCACCGCTTCGTTCGACGTGCGTGCCACCGCAGAGTTCCCGGGCCCAGTCGCCAAAGGAGACGACGCGAACGCGGTCGCCGTACTTCTCGTCGAACAGGGCTACGGCCCCCGTCGCGATGGCCTCATCGAGCGGAAGCTCTTCGACACGGCGGATAAGGTTGGCGCGGATCTTCTCGTTCAGTAGCGCGGAGACGCGATCGACTTCCTCTGGGGTCAGTGCGCGAGGGAAGCGGAAGTCGAAGGTGGCGTTGTCCGGCTGAACCGAGGAACCGGCCTGGACCGCCTCCTCGCCCAGCACATCGCGCAACGCGCGGTGCAGGAGGTGCGTGGCCGAATGATGCGCAGCGATCGCTTGGCGTCGAGGAGCATCCACCGCCGCGTGAATCCGGTCGCCCGCCTTGAGACGGTCCGGGCGTAACTCCACACGATGCCGGATAGCCTCGCCCTGTGGCTGAACGTCGATAACACGAGCCGTCGACCCGTTCCAGCGAAGGACTCCGACGTCGGCCGTCTGCCCGCCGCGCTCCGCATAGAAGGGCGTTTCCTCGAGGAAGACGTCGGCCCGCTCCGATTCGCCGGCGACCGGAAAGACTTCGCTCACGACGGAGTCTGCTTCCAGCCGGTCGTAGCCGACGAACCGGCTCGCCCGGCCAGCCAGCGGGGCGGTGAAACCGCTCGTGGCGACCCGGCTGCGATCACGCTGGCTCTGCATCAGCGCGCTGACCGCTTCGAGATCGACGGCGACCCCGCGCTCCTTGGCAAGCTCGGCGGTGAGCTCAATGGGAAAGCCGAGCGTGTCATGCAGGTAGAACACGTCCTGAGGGTTAAGCGTTCCGCGCTCCAGCAGCGGCTGCAGGCGCTCCATTCCCTGGCGCAGGGCGACGCCGAAGCGCTCCTCTTCCGATCGCACGGTTTCGGCAATCCGGTCAGCCTGCGTTTTGACCTCGGGGTAAATCGGTCCTAAGAGGCGGGCGACGATCGACACGCCCGACGACAGGTGAACGGCCGGCCCCAATCGCCGCGCGTGGACCATGGCGCGCCGGATCAGGCGCCGCAGGACATAGCCGCGGCCATCATTGGCGGGGACGACCCCGTCGGCCAGCAACATGGTGGTGCCGCGGGCATGGTCGGCGAGCACCCGGTAGGAGACGTCTGTCTCCGGATTGCTTCCATAGGGTTTGCCCGCTTCCTCGGCGTAGTGCTGGATCAGCGGCTGAAATGGATCCGTGTCGAAGAGCGAGCGCTTCTGGTTGACGACTGAGGTGAGCCGCTCGAGGCTCATGCCGGTGTCGATGCCTTTCTTGGGGAGCGGCGTGCGTACGCCCGACTCGTCTCGGTTCCACGTGATGAAGACCAGGTTCCAGACCTCGAGAAAGCGATCGCAGTGCTCGCAGTTCGGCCCGCAGTCCGGCCGGCCGCAGCTGTACTCCTCGCCCCAGTCGTAGTGGATTTCGGAGTCTGGTCCGCATGGGCCAGTCGGACCGGCCGCCCAGAAGTTGTACTCGTCACCAAAGCGCCGGATCCGCTCCGGCGGGATGCCGGTTTTCTTCCAGATCGCGAAACTCTCGTCGTCATCGTTGTGGATGCCGGCCCACAGCCGCTCTTTTTCGAGCTTCAGGTCGTTCGTCAAGAACTCCCAGGCGTAGGGGATCGCTTTCTCCTTGAAATAGTCGCCGAAGGAGAAATTGCCCAGCATCTCGAAAAACGTCAGGTGGTGGCCGTCGTGGCCGACGATGTCGATGTCCACCGAGCGAAAGACCTTCTGGCAGGTTGTCGCCCGCGGGTATGGCGGCTTCGCCTGACCTAAGAAGTACGGTTTGAACTGAACCATGCCGGCGATGGTGAACAGCGTCGTAGGATCGCCGAACGGGATCAGGGAGGAGCTCGGTAACACCTTGTGGTCCCGCTCTTTGAAGAAGTTGAGAAAACGTTGGCGGATGTCCG
>VBFR01000034.1 GCA_005889345.1 Chloroflexota bacterium | reverse complement strand
CGTTGGGCTTTACCGGCTCGCGCTCGAAGACCGGCGGGTGAGTGGACCGCTGAACGGGGTGGCGCCCGATATCCGGCGCCAGCGGGATCTCGCGAAGGAGATTGGTCGCGTGCTCCATCGTCCCGCCCTGATTCCGGTCCCATCGTTTGTACTGAGGCTCGTGCTCGGCAAAGAGGCGCAGCTCCTCTTGCATGGCCGCCACGCCGAGCCGGCAAAGGCCTTGGGGTATGGTTACCGGTTTCGAGTGGGTGGGCTCCATGAGGCCCTCGAGGAAACGCTCCGGCGCCGCTGACGACGATCAGGCCGAAACGCAAGTCGGCCTCTCCTCACCATTCGCCCCAGTCCTTGGCCGCTACCGCCATCGCCTGGCCACACCGCTGGCCGATCAATTCCTGGGCGCCGACCGCCGTCATCGCGTCCGCCTCGTCGGAACCATGCACCAGATCTGGCACCGCCACGTCTGGCTACAACCCTTGTTCTCGTTGCTGGCTCGATTCGACATCCTCTTTCCAGAATCGGGCTGCGATGTTCCGGCCTCGATGACGATCGCCAGGGTTGACGAAGGCGCGACATGGCGACGCACCTTCGCCTTTGTGAAGTCGCGGCGATTCGACGCGACGATGAGATATCTGCCTGAGTCCGGTCTTGTGGAGCGAATTGGTCCACGTGGCCTCATCGAGGTACCTTGGCGCGTTCGTGTGCTGGCCGGCGACGCCATCGAGATCACAACGGGCCGCTTGCGGATGCGCGCCGGGCGGTTGCGGCTACCGATACCAGGCGTCTTCCAGGTCGCCGTCAGGGCAACCGAACGAGCCGTGTCGGATACGATCGCGGTCGATCTCGTCGTCAGCCATCGGTTCTTGGGCGCGATCTTCGGCTACAACGGAACCTTCGCTGTTCGGCGTGAAGCGCTCAATGCCAAAAGACCCAACAGGTCTGAAGGCGTCTCGCTTCAAAGGTACCGTCCGTGGTTTTACGCGGCGGCGGCGTACAACCTCGCCTGGGGCCTGCTGGTCATCGTCTGGCCGGTATCGCTCTTCCGGCTGATCGGCATGCCGCTGACAAGCGAGATTGCCAGCTGGCAGGCGCTCGGCATGATGGTTCTTGTGTACGCGCCGGCCTACTGGTGGGTCGCCCGCGACCCGGTACGGCATCGTCACCTCGCGGCGATCGCGCTGCTTGGCAAGTTGCTGGGGCCGCTGGGGTTCCTGTGGGCCCTTCACGCCCACACATTGCCGTTGCAGTTCGGTCTCGCCATCCTGACCAACGACTGCCTCTGGTGGCCCGCGTTTACGGCGTTCCTGGTCAGGGCGACACGGCGCTCCGGCGGATGGAGGGCATTGCTGGCAGGGCGATAGTCTATTCGTCTTGACAAATATACAGATATGTGTAAGGATGGCAGCGTTGCCGGCTGCCAATCCGCTCGAGGAGTCGCCCATGCGCCCATCGTGGAAGCTCGCCTTGATCGGTGGCGAGGTCACCGTGCTCGCCGCCTTCACCGGAATCGGGATTCACATGGCGATGCAGCCACACCGGATCGCCTTTCGCCCGCCGCCTCTCGTGCTGCCGAGCAGGCAAGCGGACGTCCTTCCCAGCGTTGTCACGCCCGTAGTCTCGCCCCGGCGCCCCTCAGCGCCGGCCGCCACCGCCCCCGCGCTTGGGCCGGAACTCTTTCGCAAATTTGGGCGGCAGGACCATGACCTCGTTATCGAGCAGTGGGACGTCCTGCGGCGCCTCATGACGGCGATCGAGCGATACGTCGAAGCCCAGGTCAGCGAGCGCTTTCGGCAAAGCCGCTGATGGATCAGCTCAAACACCTGATCGAGGTGTGGACCAGCTACGCCCAGGGATTGACCGGCAGCATTGGCGCGCTGGCCTTCGTCTGCGCCTTCATCTGGAAGATGATCGCGATCGAGCCTCGTAGCGTGATGGAGGCCAAGCGATGGATCGGCCGGATTGTTTTCGGGACCATCGGCGTTGAGATGGCCGGCCTGCTGGTCCGCGTCCTCGTTGATTCGGTCACTCACTAGCCGGCTTGAAACCTGCTAGAGATCTTCTCCGCCCTCATCACCGGCTTCTTCAACAACCTGATCAACGACGTCCGCGACTCGATTGCCGGAAACGTCGAGACTTACCTGCTCAGCACCCACGATCTTTCGACGCTGACGCCGCGTCCGCTCACGGAGGAGCCTTCACTGCAGGCGATGTTCCACCTGACGCTGGCCATCGCCGACGTGCTTCTGGTGCTGGTCTTCACCTGGGCATTCCTGCGCAGCCAGTGGGAACGCAGCTTTCGCGCCCACTACACCTTGAAGGTCACGCTGCCGCGGGCGATGGCCGCGATCGCCATGGCTCACTTCGCGCTGCTCTTCGGCCAGATGGCCATCGATTTGAACAATGCCTTGGTCCACGCGATCTGGACGCAACCGTTCCCGGGAGGGTCCCCACGGATGCCCTGGGCGTTTGCGCTGACGAATGGCTTCGGCCTGCCGCTCTTCGAGATCATCGTACGGCTGGCGATCGCCGTGATGCTGGTGATCGTCGCCTTTACCTATGTCGTGCGCTTCGCGTTGTTGGTGGTGCTCCTCGCCGTCGCGCCACTGGCAGCTATCTGCATGATCCTTCCGGAAACCAAGCGATACGCGCAGTCATGGCTCCGCCTGTTTCTGCTCACCGTGTTCATGCAGTTTGGGCAGGTCGTGGTGTTGCGCTTCGCCAGCGTCTTTGCCGATCAAATCGGCGCACGGCCGCTTGAGGCGCTCTACGGGGTGGCCGTGCTCTACCTGCTGATCAAGGTGCCGGGGCTGATGAACGCGTCCTCGCATTTCGAGTCGAAGGCACAGCACGTCGCCGAGGGGTTGGCCAAGCGGGCCGTCAAAGCCGGCATGGCGATCCCGACGACACGGACCTCGAGCGCATGACCGTGCTGACCTCGGCGCGACTCGCCGCCTTCGCCTGGTCCTGGCGCCGGCCGCTGCTCACCGCCGGCGTCGCCTGCCTGATGGCGCCCTTGGTGATCGCGGGCATGGTGGTTCAGGCCGGGCAGGCCGGCGCGGGCGTTCTCCTGCCGCCGGTCATGCACCCAGCGATCACTCAGCCCTTCGGCTGCACCACGCTCGAGATCGAGCCCTGGTCGGCACAATGCGCCGGCCATCACTTCCACAGCGGCGTTGACCTGGCCGCACCGCTCGGCACGCCGATCTACGCTGCCACCGCCGGCACCGTCACCGTGCGACGCGAGCGCGGTGGTTACGGCCTCTACATCATCCTCATCCGAGATCCTCAGCTGAGCACGCTCTACGGCCACCTCGACTGGCCGCTCGTGCAACCGGGCGACGTCGTTGCCGCGGGACAAGCGATCGCCCTCATGGGGTCGACCGGCAACAGTACCGGACCGCACCTGCATTTCGAGGTGCGCATCGCAGGCGTGCCGGTCGATCCGCTCCCGCTTCTCAAGAAGCTAAAGGGAGGTGGTGGCTAGCGGACGACACTTATCCCTCCCCTCCGGGGAGGCGCTTAAGAACCCTCCCCGCTTGCGGGGGAGGGCAGGGTGGGGGCCGTGAATTTTGGAAGGGAGAACTAGATGGTCAATCGCGTGATTTTGGTAGGCCGCTTGACTCGCGACCCCGAGATCGTGGTCAGTCCCAAGGGGCTGACCATCGCCAAACTGCGACTTGCCACCAACAGCTACTCGAAGGACGATGACGGAAACCGGCAGGAGGACGTCCAGTATCACTCGCTGGTGGCCTTCGACCGGCTGGCGTCGATCTGCCAGGAATTCTTGACCCGGGGCAAGTTGATCTATGCCGAGGGTCGGTTGCGCAGCCACGAGTGGGACGGCAAGGACGGACTGCGCCGCTACACGACCGAGGTGGTGATGGACCAGATGAAAATGCTGAGTCCGAAGCCCGAGAATCCCGTCGAAAACGGTCAGCCGGCCGCGGAGCCGGTCACCGCCTGAGGAGAGCACACCATGACGATCCCCGAACCGCATCCCTATGACCCGGACGACCCGACCTACTACGACGAGACGACCGAAGAGCTTGGCTACCTCGCGCCCGACCGCGGATTCCGGCCCGAGCCGATGGAGGTCGACGATTACCTGAGCTACTAATATCCGGGAGCAATGACGCTCGGCGTCGGTATCGTCGGTTTGCCCAACGTCGGTAAGACGACGCTGTTCAATGCGCTGACGAGGGCGGGCGCCGGTGTCGCCTCCTACGCCTTCAGCACGGTCGAGCCGAACACCGCGATGGTCGAAGTGCCGGACAAGCGGCTCGACGTGCTGGCGGAGATGTACAAGCCAAAGAAAGTCACGCCGACCATGATGAAGTTCGTCGACGTCGCGGGGCTGGTGGCCGGCGCCAGCCGTGGCGAGGGAATGGGCAACCAGTTTCTCTCGACTATCCGCGATCTCGACGCGCTGGCCATGGTGGTCCGCTCCTTCAGCGATCCGAACGTTCAGCACGTCGACAGCAAGCTCGACCCGCGCCGTGACATGGCGATGGTCAACCTCGAGCTGGCGCTGG
>VBFR01000033.1 GCA_005889345.1 Chloroflexota bacterium | reverse complement strand
CCTTGGGGCGGTTGAAGATATCGTCGGTCGGGCCGAACTCGATCACCTCGCCCGCCCGTTTCTGGTTCATCAGCATGAACGCCGTGAAGTCGGAAACGCGTGAGGCTTGTTGCATGTTGTGCGTCACGATCACGATCGTATACCGCTTCTTGAGTTGTTGCATGAGTTCCTCGATGCGCAACGTGGCGATCGGATCCAGCGCCGAGGCCGGCTCGTCCATCAAGATGACCTCGGGCCTCACAGCGAGCGCGCGGGCCAGGCAGAGCCGCTGCTGCTGCCCGCCCGAGAGGTTGAGCGCCGAGCGGCGCAGCCGGTCCTTGACCTCGTCCCATAGCGCGGTGTCCTTCAAGCTCTCCTCGACCACCTGGTCGATCTGGGCTTTCGACCAGCCGAGGATGTGCGGACCGTAGGCCACGTTGTCATAGATCGACTTCGGAAAGGGGTTGGCTCGTTGAAAGAGCATGCCCACCTGCCGACGCAGGTTGATGACGTCGGTGTCGGGCGAGAGCACGTTGTGGCCGTCGAGCAGCACCTCTCCGCTGGCCCGTGTGCCGGGGACGAGATCGTGCATGCGGTTGAAGATCCGCAGAAACGTGGTCTTGCCGCAGCCGGAGGGGCCAATCAGCGCCGTGATCTTGCGCGCCTGGACCGCCAGCGAGGCGTCCTGAAGCGCCTGGAAATCGCCATACCAGAAGTTGACCTGGCGGGCGTCGAGCTTGATCTCGGCGTCAGCATCCCGCGCGGGAGAGGGCGCGACCTTAGTCTGCATGCTTGCGGTTGCGGTCATTCTCCCATTGGCCGGGCCTAGCGCTGAATCCGCCGGACGTAGATGCGGGCCAGGATGTTGGTGGCGGCGACGAGCGTGACGAGCAGCAGGGCCGCGGCCCACGCCTGCTGCTGCAAATTGGGATAGGGCACGAGGGCGTTCCGGAAGATCGTCAGCGAAAGCGCGCCCATCGGTTGCAGGGGATTCGTCTGGACGATGTCGTTGCCGAACGCGGTGAAGAGGAGCGGAGCGGTCTCGCCCGCCGCGCGCGCCATCGCCAGGAGCGCTCCAGTGACGATGCCGCCGAGTGCCGCCGGGACGACGATCTCCAGAGTCACCCGCCAGCGCGGCGCGCCGAGCGCCAGGCCGGCTTCGCGCAGGGAATTGGGGACGAGCACGAGCGCGGTCTCGGTCGCCCGCAGGATCACGGGCAGCATCAGCACCGCCAGCGCCACCGACGCGGAGAGCGCGGAAAAGTGATGGGTGGTCAGCACCACGACGGTGTAGCCGAAGATGCCGAAGGCGATCGACGGCAGGCCGGTGAAGACGTCGCTGATGAAGCGGACCGTGTTTCCGATCTGGTTGCGGCCGTACTCCGAGAGGAAGATGCCGATCAGGGCCCCGACCGGCACCGCCAGCAGCGAGCCGATGCCGACGATCTCCAGCGTGCCGATGATGGCGTTGAGGACGCCGCCACCGGGAACGCCCTGGGGGTGGGGCGGATCGGTGAAGAAGCCCGGGGTCAGCATTCCGGGCAGGCCGTTGATGAGAACGAAGAGGAACAGCACCAGGACGGGGACGGCGGCGACGCTGACGCAGAGCACGATCAACCCGGCGACCAGCCGATCGACCAGGGTGCGGATCAGCGGCAGGCTCATGCCGACACGGTCTCCCCCCTGGTAAAGCGCCACACCAGGAGCCGGGCAATGACGTTGACCGCGATTGTGATGAGGACGAGGACCACGCCGAGATAGAAGAGCGCGCCGAGATAGACGTCGCCAACCGCTTCAGTGAATTCGTTGGCGATGACGCTCGGCAGTGTATATCCCGAGGCGAACAGGGAGCTCGTGATCTGAGGACGGTTGCCGATCACCATGGTGACCGCGATCGTTTCACCGAGCGCTCGCCCAAGCGAGAGGAGAACCGCTCCCGTGATTCCCACGCGGGCGTAGGGCAGAATGACTGACCAGATTGTTTCGGCGTTGGTCGCGCCGAGCGCGAGGCTCGCCTCGCGCAGTGACCGCGGCACCGCCCGAATGACGTCGCGGGAGAGGGCGATCATGATGGGGAGCACCATGATCGCCAGGACGACGCCGGCCGTGAGGAACCCGTAGCCGCTGGCGCTGCCCTGGAAAAACGGCAGAAAGCCGAGCGTGTGCTTGAGGAAAGGGTCGACGCTGTCACGCATCAAGGGTGTCAGGACGAAGAACGCCCACAGGCCGATGACGACACTGGGGATGCCGGCCAGCAGCTCGATCGCGAAGGACAGCGGGCCGCGGAGGAAGCGTAGGCGGGCATCCTCCGCCAGGAAGAGGGCGGCGCCCAGTCCGATGGGGAAGGCGATCAGCAAGCCGATCGCCGAGGTGACCAGGGTGCCATAGATCGCGGGCAGGGCGCCGAACTGGATTCGCACCGGATCCCACGTCCGGCTGACAAAGAAGCCGAGGCCGAACTTCGTGATGGCCGGGAGCGCGGGGATGAACAGCGCAATGACGAAGACGACCGCGATCAGCAGGATGAGGGCCGCGGCGCTGTAGGCAATCGCCCGGAAGATCCGGTCACCGGACCCCTTGCTCATTCGGTCGTGATTACGAAACGCTGAGGAGGGCGCTCCCTCCGGACGTCACGTCTTTCAGCGCGAGGAGATCGTACGACGCCATGCTGCTGGGAAGGGCCGCGTAGTGGAGAGTGATGGCGTACGACTGGCCCTCGGCGGTGGTGAGCCAATAGAGGTAGTCGACGAGCGCCGTGCCCTTCGTCTTGTCAGCCTGGTCTTTGTACAGGATGATCCAGCTGTAGCCACTGATCGGGGCGCTGTCCTTGCCGGACGCGTTGACAATCGAAAACTGGCTCGGCGAGCTCCCGATGAAAGCTGTGGCGGCGGCGGTCGCACCCGCCGCGCTCGGGATGACGTAATTGCCGTCGCGGTTCTTCAGCGCGGCCTGCTTCATCTTGGTCTGCAGGACGTAGGCGAGCTCGACGTAGCCGATCGCCCCGGGGGTCTGGGTGATCCGGGTGGCGACGCCCGCGTTCCCCTGGGCGCCGTCGCCGGTCGGCCAGGTGATCGATTTGCCGGGTCCTCCGGTCTTGGCCTTCCAGTCGGGGCTGACGCTGGAAAGGTAGTCGGTGAAGATGTAGCTCGTGCCGCTCCCGTCCGAGCGGTGGATAACGTGAATGTCCTGATTCGGCAAGCTGACGCCACTGTTGTCGGCCGCCAGCGCCGCGTCGTTCCATTTCGTGATCCTGCCGAGGAAGATGCCCGCGATGGTGTCCGGCGTGAGTTTGAGATGGCCGTCGGCCACGCTGTCGAGGTTGTAAGCGAGCGATACCGTGCCGAGCGTGCTGGCGATCTGGATGACCTTATCGCTGCCGCCCATGGCGGCGGCTTCTTTGGCCGACAGGGGGACGTCGCTGGCACCGTAGTCCACCGTCTTCTTCGTCAACTGCGAGATGCCGGCGCCGGAGCCGCCGCCTCCGTAGTTGATGTTGACCTGGCTGAACTTCTTGTTGTAGGCAAAATTGGCGGCGTCATAGTACGGCTTGGGAAAAGTGGCGCCCGCACCGGTCAGCGAGGCCGCAGGTGGCGTTGGTACTCCGGGGCCCCCTGTAGACGGATTGCCACCTGTGGGACTGCCTCCACACGCCGTGAGCACAAGAGCCACACCGGCGGAAAGTGCAACGAGGACGGACTTCATGCCGCCAATGCTAGGTACGCGTCGTTATCGCTTGGTGCGTGCCGGGTTAAGGCAGGGTTAACGGCTGCCGCGGAAGTCGCACGCGAACAGTTGTTCCGGAGCCGCCGCTGCTCTCGGCGACGATCGTTCCGCCCTGAAGCTCAACCAGGTGGCGGGCAATCGAGAGGCCCAGCCCGCTACCCGGCAGGCCGCCTCTCGAACGGTCGACTTTGTAGAAGCGTTCGAAGATGCGGGAGAGATCACGGGCAGGAATTCCGGGACCGGTGTCGAGTATTGAGATCTCCACCCGGTTGCGGTCGACGCTGGCCCTTACAAGCACCTCTCCAGCGCGGGTGAACTTAAGGGCGTTGTCGACGATGTTCTGCAGCGCCTGATCCGTCTTCGCCCGGTCGCCGAGCGCCATGAGGCCATCAGCCGTGACTTCGGCACGCAGAATCAGCTTGCCAGCGGCCGCCCTCGCCTGGTAACGATCGATGAGCGACCCGACCAGGTCACCCACCGAGAACGGGGTTCGTTCCACGGAGATTTCCTCCGCATCGAGGGCCGCGAGCTGATTCAGGTTGAAAAGAATATCGGCAAGCCGCTGCGCCTCTTGGCTGATGCGGTCGATAAACAGCCGCGTATCTCCCTCGGCCGGAAGCTGGGAGGAGAGCGTCTGGGCCGCGAGGTCGAGGCCAGCCAGTGGCGTCCTCATCTCGTGGGAGAGATTGGCTACGAATTGCTGCCGAACCGTCTCTAGATATCTGAGCCGCGAGATATCCCGCGCCAGGACGACGATGTCACCGTCCTGGAGGGGCACCGCGCGAACCTGAACGATCCGGGCCGTAGCCGGCAGTTCCACCTCCGCCGCCTGTTCGAGCCCCGACTCGCGGGCCCGGAGTGCGAGCGCGTCGATGCGATGGTCTCGGACAACCTCGATGAGCGGACGACCGACTGGATCCTCGTTGGCAGCGAACATCCTCCGCGCTGCGGGATTAAGCCAGCGGACCTGAGTCCCGCTCAACATTAGAATGCCGTCCTCAAGATGTTCGATGATGCCGGCTGGCGTTGGGCGCAGCTGGGCAATATCGTTGGGCGTCTGGGGTGTGGGCTTTGAAGCCTGCCCGTGGTCCGCGGGTCGCCGACGCCAGAAGCGGGCCATCCCGGCCGAATCTAGCAGACGCCCAGGGAATGGTTAACAATTGCCGTTCCGGTTCCTTCCTTTAAGGTTGTCAGGGGACGTCCACACTAGCGGAGGTGCCGTTATGAGGTTGAGCCTGGTACCCCAGGAGCGGCGGTTCTACGCCCTGTTCAAGAGACA
>VBFR01000090.1 GCA_005889345.1 Chloroflexota bacterium | reverse complement strand
ATCTGGGAAGTCAGCCCGATCTCGATGCCATTCGAAACCGAGCGCTCGTCTCGGGTGCCGTCCAGGCTATCGTGCTTGATGCCCGTCGACCCTTCATCGAGCGCTTCTGCTGGCCGGCGCTGCAGGCAAGCGCGCTCTACCAGGGTCAGTACCCGCTGGCCACCGCGCTCGGCAGGCCATTGATTGCCCAGCTCCTGGTCGAGGTGGCGATCCGTGACGGAGCGACCTGGGTTGCCCACGGCTCCACCGGTAAGGGAAACGACCAGGTCCGGTTCGACGTAGCCGTCGGCGCCCTTGCCCCCCATCTCAAGGTGCTGGCGCCACTCCGCGACGGCATGTCGATGACGCGGGAGCAGGAGATCGGCTACGCCCGCGCCCGCGGATTGCCCATTGAGGTAAAGCCTCAATCGCCGTACAGTATCGATGAGAATCTCTGGGGGCGCTCCATCGAAGCCGGGGTCCTCGAGGATGCTCTCCTCAAACCCCCCGAGGACGCATTTCTCTGGACGTCGTCGGTGGACACCGCCCCCGCCAGCGCCGCGCTCGTCGAGCTCAGCTTCGAGCACGGCGTGCCCACCGGGATCGATGACGCTCGGCTCGCCCCGGTGCCCCTGGTTGCGGAGCTCAACCGGCTGGGCGGTCTCCACGGGGTCGGCCGGATCGACATGATCGAGGACCGCTTCGTCGGGATCAAATCACGCGAGGTATACGAAGCGCCGGCGGCCGTCATCCTGCACGCGGCGCATCGGGCTCTCGAAGACATGGTGCTCGACGCTGAGGTTGGCCGTTTCAAAGCGTCCGTCGCGGCCGAATACGCGCGTCTCGTTTACCAGGGCAGGTGGTTCACCAGCCACCGGCGCGACCTCGATACCTACGTCAAGAGCACTCAGGGCGCCGTTAGCGGCACGGTTCGCCTCAAGCTTCACAAGGGAAGCGCGCAGGTGATCGGCCGGTCGTCACCGTACTCGCTCTACCGGCCGCAGCTCGCCACCTACTCTTCGGGCGATGAGTTCGATCACCAGGCGGCGGTGGGATTCATCAAGCTGGTCGGCCTGCCCGTCCGCACGCAGGCGGCAGTGCAGGGAAGCGCGGTGACGGAGCCGCTACTTGAAGACGATGGCCATGTTGTTGAAGTCGGCCCAGGAGCGCTCGAAGTCCGCCTTGCTGAACCAGTACTGGGAGCCGCTGTGCCAGGGGTCGTTCACCCGAACCTGCGTCGCTGATACGCCGCTCAACGTCACGACGTGTTCGATTAGCGAATATCGAATCTGGATCTTCTCGTCGAACGTTGTCCAGGACCCGACGTAGGGCCGATCCCAACCGGTCTCCGTCCAGGCCATGACGGGATGTCCGGCCGCCAGCTCGGCATAAATCCGCGCAGGCGTCCAGCCGTTGGCTGCTCCTTCGCCTCCCTCGGCGTTCGGCACGCCGTGCGCCTGCACAAGTGCCAGTAACGGCGGGTAGTAGATGCCATAACCCGTCGGGATGAGGTCGGCGCCGTCGATGTTGCCGACGAACGTCTTGTAGGGATTGCCCCATTGCACGACGATCTTCTGTCCATTCGAGAGCCTCCCCATGACCGGTTGGCGGGTGTCCGGTGCGGGCTGCATAGCGATCAGTTGATTCTGCGTGTAGTTGATTCCAAGAGCTCCAAGCGCCATCTGGAGCGCGGCCGTCTCACAGTCCAGGTTCCGCAGCTGCTTATACACCGGCACATTGAAGGTCACCGCAGTGAGTGTCGGCGCGGGTGTGGGGGTCGGCGTTGGTGTTGGACTCGGAGTCGGCGACGGGTGGCCGATTGCCAACAAAGGGCCTGGGGTCGGCCCGGCTGCGGCGAGCTTGTAGATTGGCGAAGCCATCACAGTGATCGCGCCGACCGCGAGCGCCAGCAACGCCAGGAGGAAAACGATGGCTGATCTCATGCTTGAGGATGGACCTCTACCGGGACATAGTCCCGAGCTCCAGTCTGGGGATTGTACCTGACCTTCATCAGCTGACCCGTCGTCGGATCGACGAAGCGTTCGCCTGTTTCCTGCCAGGGACCACCGGGCGTGACAGCGGGACGGTAGCGCCCACGCTCGAAGAGGACCGCCGCGAGCACGACGGCGCCGTTCACGAACAGGTACAGGGCCAACCCTGCCACGACGCCGGCGAGCGCGAGGGCGATGGCGCCGATGACGGCCAGCACGCCGTAGGCGAGGATCGCTTTTCGCAACATCGCCTCAGCTCTTGAGCGGCTCCACGACGGCCGCCGTGCCGTAGGCCACGATCTCGCTCATGGTGGTGCCGATCTCCGACGAGTCGTACTGCATCCGGACCACTGCATTCGCCCCCATCGCCGTTGCGTTCTGGACCATCCGGTCGATGGCATGCCGGCGAGCGTCCTCGAGCAGTTCGGTGTACTCGACGATCTCACCGCCACCGATCGACCGGAGCGTGGCGACGATGTTGCCACCAAGCCCGCGGCTGCGCACGACCAGCCCGAAGACTTGCCCCTTCATCTCCACGATCCGATGCCCCGTCACCTCTTCGGTTGTTACGACGATCATCTCCGCCCTCCTCTTTCGATGGTTACAACCATCCTTGGTCCTCGGCTACCCGCGCCGCCTCGGTGCGATTGTTGACATCCAGCTTTTGAATTGCCGACGACAGGTAGTTGCGCACGGTTCCCTCTGAGAGGAACAGTACCTTCGCGATCTCCGCGATGCTCGCGCCGTTCTGACCAGCAACCAGCACCTCGCGTTCGCGCTCCGATAGCGGGCTGATTCCCGAGCTCAACGCGGCGGCGGCCAGTCCGGGGTCGACGACGCGCTCGCCGGCCATCGTCCGCCGGATTGCCAGGGCCAGCTCGTGGGCGGGCGCGTCCTTCAGCATGAATCCCGACGCGCCACTCTCCATCGCGCGCCGCAAGAAGCCAGGGCGCCCGAAGGTCGTGAGAATCAGCGCCCGGCACGAGGGAACTTCCCGGCGCAACTGGCCGGCGGCCGTGATGCCGTCACCGCCCGGCATCTCGATGTCGAGCAGAGCCACGTCGGGCTTCGTCTGCAAGGCGAGGTCGAGGACCTCGTCGGCGCGATCCGTCTCAGCGACGATCTCGATATCGCCCTCCATCGCGAGCAGCGCCTTGAGCGCGCCCCGCACCATTCCCTGGTCTTCGGCGATGAGAACGCGAATCATGCCGGGACGCGGTCGGCCGGCGCATTCGCCTGCGCCAATGGCAACGTCACCCGGAGCCGGAATCCCTCGTGCGGCAAGGGCTCGGCGGTTAGTCTGCCGCCGCGCTCCACCACACGCTCCTGGAGTCCGTCCAGTCCACTGCCGCTTTCCGGCGTGCCACCCCGGCCGTTGTCGACGACCTCGACGGTGATATTGCCGTCGCGGCTAGAAATGCGGATCGCACAACGCTTGGCCTGGCTGTGCCGCATCACATTGGTCACACCCTCCCGAACGGTCCAGGCGAGGACCGCCTCAACGGCGGGGGGCAGCGGACCGTGTTCCTGATCGACATGAAACTCGATGGCGGCAGCGGCCAGGGCCTCGTGAGCACCGGCGAGTTCCGCGGCGAGCGTTGGCTGGCGGTAGCCGGCGACCGCCTCACGGACGTCGCGCAGCGCGTCGCGAGCGACCTTCTCGATGTCTTCGACCTCGTGGGCCGCCAGACCTGGGGTGGTCTTCATCAGGCGTCCAGCCAGCTCGCTCTTCAGCGCGATGACTGAAAGGCTGTGCCCGAGCAAGTCGTGAAGGTCGCGCGCGAACCGTAGCCGTTCCTCCCCCACCGCGAGGCGGCCGATCTGCTCCCGGGCCGATGACAACTGTCGGTTGGCCTGGATCAGGAGCTGGCCCGCGACGGCCGTAAGACCAACCAGCAGCTCATTGAGGAATTGACCGGTGGCGTTCGTCACCGACTCACCGCGAGCCAGTTCGACCGTGCCCGACAGGACCGAGAGCGCCAGCACCGCCGGCAATCCGATTCGCCAGTTGCAAGCGGCTCCCGCCATGATCAGCGCATAGAGAAAGAGGCTTCCGTACTGGGGAGGGGTTCGGAGGGTAAACACGACCAGCACAATCGTGGCCGCAACAACGGCGGGCAAGGCGAAGCGCTGATCGGGTCCAGCGACGACGCGGAGCCAGAACCATCCCCAGATCAGTGCCAGGGCCACAAGCAGCGCGATGCCAGCAACCTCAGCGTCGCGATCAAACCGGTCCGTGAGCAGGGCGGCGACCGGGTAGATAAAAAAGACAAGCCAGGCCACCATGAAGAGGCGGCCCAGCTTGATCCAGCGCGGAGTCAGGCTCATGTCGACTTAGACTAGGCGATCGCTCCCTGGAGGTCCGCGCCGGTCAGGAACTTCTGATCGCCGGTCGCCTTCACATCAGAGAGCACCTTCCCGTCCTTGAGCCGAACGACTCGGTCGGTCTGGGCGGCAACGTCCATGTCGTGGGTCACCAGGACGAAGGTCACCCCGTGCTCGCGGTTCATGCGCCGCATCAGCGCCACGATCTGCTGGCTGGTCTCGCTATCCACCTCGCCGGTCGGCTCATCGCCCAACACCAGCGACGGCCGGTTGATCAGCGATCGGGCGATCGCGACGCGCTGCTGCTCGCCACCGGACAT
>VBFR01000089.1 GCA_005889345.1 Chloroflexota bacterium | reverse complement strand
CCTCCTGCTTGGCGCGATCGTCGGTGCTGGCCGGGCCCGGGCGAAGTCTTAACGCGCGGGCGGCGTGGTCACCGTCCACGTAATGCTGCCGAGGACTTGCTTGGCGTCGCGGATTGCGAGAGGATCGACGCCCCCCAGGCCCTCAACGCGAACTCCGTAGAGGTAGTTGTCGTGCAAAAAAAGCACGAGGTAGCCGCTCCGGTCGCCCTGCACATACTGAAACGCCGCGGCCGCAACGCTCTGAACCTGGCAATCGCTGACTGTGCCAACCAGGTCGATCGATGGGACGTCCGGATGCACAGAGGGACCGTAGAACATGGACGCAAGGTCGCGTGGCGATTGGTTCGCAAAGTAGCCGATGAGGGACAGGACGTCGATGGTTGTGGGCAGATTCTTGTATCGGCTGGGAGCGCCGAGCAGTAGTAACTTCGTTTCCGTGGCTCCAACCGGCTTGCGCGTCCAGCCATCCGGTACTTCCACAACCATGTGAAAGTTGTCAGCCAGGGGCTCGGTCGTGGTCGCGCGGGCCCCGGGGGGCATCGAGCAGTCGGCGAACGGCGTGGCCGACAGCGTCGCCTTCGGGGCCACGGTCGGAGCCGGCGAGGTGGCCGCCGGAGTTGGGCTCCCCAGGGCGCTCGTCGGTGACGGGGTGCCGGAAACCGTCCCCGCCGTTCGGCTCGGGCTGTATCCCACGAGCGCAAAGATCGTCGCCGCGACGATCATGAAAAGCCCGCCGGCCAGGACGAGACCTCGCGGACCAGCTTTCATCCGCCGGTGCAACGCGTTAACGCGACGATCGTTTCGCTAGATCGGGGCGACCGTGAGGACGATGGTCCGCGTCCCGCCCGGACCCTGAATGCGGAGTTGGTACGTACCTCCGGCCGCCGGCCTCATCCACTGGTAATCGACGCGCGTGTTGTTGTCCGTGCTCGCATTCGATTGCGTCTTCGGCGCCGTCAGGCTGGCTTCTCCTCCCATCTCGCGAAGCGAACGACCGGAGGCGTCGACGAGATCCAGGGTCGACATCTGGATCGCATCAGGTGTGGCGCCGGCAAGCATCGCCTGAAAATGAATGACGGCCGGGGTGGCTTCGAGTTTTTCGACCGTCACGTTCCATTTGCCCAACGCGAAGGGAGTCGGCGCCGGCAAGGCCGTTGCCGGCTGGAGCTTGACTGCGAGAGAGAATCGCCATTCGCCTGGGGGTGGTGGCACCGCATTCGGGCCTGGCATGAGGCTGAAGATGACGGCGAGGTGTCCCAGGCCATCCTCTGAGACGCGCGCCCCGGCATCGACAGCCGTGACGTAATCACCGGCGATGCCGCCGTTGCCGGAGCCACCGGCGTTGAGAGGTCCCTGGGCGTCGCTGACCCGGACCCTGGGGGTGCCGACATTGGGCGCGTAGCGGAAGAAGAGCACGGTTCGGGCCGGGTCTGCATAGGACCCGATCAGCCTGATGGTTTGAACGCCGATCTGGCCCTGCTGATCCTCCGGCATGACGAGTGCCGCCACGTTCGTCAAGCCGGCGGCCCTCAGGTCCTCGTCGGGCAGGGATGCCTGCGGTGCTGGCGTCGCGGAGGGCTTGACGGAGGCAGCCGGTTGCAAGGGGGCAGTCGGGAGGCTGCGAGTGTGAGCCATGGTAACGGCGAGAGCCACCCCACCGACGAGAAGGAGCCCGGTCAACGCAAGCTCGGCGACCAGACGCCGACCGGACCGGCGACCGGTTTGGGGCTGGCGGTCAACGCGGAGCAGGATCATGCGGTTGAGCTGGGGCGTCGCCGGAAAGCCGCGGTCAAACTCGTCCGCGACCTCGCGGAGTCGCGTCTCCAACTCCTGGTTACGGGGCATGGGGGGCCACCTCCGGGACGGGGTCGAGGGAGAGCAGTTCGCGCCGCAGGCGCGCGAGCGCCCGTTTGACCATGACCCGCACCGAGACGGGATGCAACCCGAGCAGGCGGGCGCACTCGGCCATCGGTTGACCTTCGAAATAGCGAAGGTAGATGAGCTGCCGGTGCCGCAACGAAAGCCGCTGCAGCGCCGTCATCATCATCTCCTTTGAGAGCCAGCGCTCGAACTCGTCGCCCTCGACGGATCCCCGCTCGTGGGCGACCAGCGCCGGCATACGCTGCTCGTGCCGATGGTGGTCGATCACCAGGTTGGTGATCGCCCGATATAGGAAGCGCTTGAACTCTGGCGCCGGTTGCGGGGTCCGAGCCGAGGCCCAGACCCTGGCAAATGCTTCCTGCACGATGTCCTGCGCCAGCTCGAGATTTCGTACCTGCATGTAGGCAAACCTCAACGCCGCTGGAGTGAGCGTCTCGACCAGCGGTTCGAACCAGTTGCGGTCCTCTTGATTCAGTTCACGCTCCCGTCGTCGCTACCCATAACGACCGGGCCGCCGAAATGTGACAGCCGGCTGCTCGACTGTAGCCTCTACAGACCGAACCAGACGAAGACGCCGCCCTCCTGACTCGGCGGACGGCCGAGGAGATCAGTGAAGAAGCGCACCATCTGGTCCTGATTGGCCATGGGCCCGACCATCACCGTCTGGACCTGCCAGGCCAGCAGGTCGTGCGAGTAGCCGCGACGGGCTTCTGACGTCATCGCGGGCGCCGACCCACTCTTCGCGATGCCCGCCATGGCATCGCCGAGTGCGCTGCGGTGCGGCACATACGAAGGCCCCGGGATCCAGGCGAAGCCCTCCGGCATCCGGAACCGCATCCCCGCCTCCGACTGCCAGAGCATGGGCACGGCGAGCCGCCAGTCATAGGCAAACGGCGCCACCAGCGCGACGCTGCCCGACGGTACCTGGTCGACGAGCGCGGGCGTGCTAAAGAAGCTTGGGACCGCAAGGGGCATTGTGGGGAAGGGCTGCCGCGGGATAAGGGGCACGAGCGCGAGCCCGGCTAAGGCCAGCGGTAGCGCGCGAACGGCGAGGGAACGGCCAGCCGTGCGCGCTTTCCGAAGGGCGTGATCGAGCCAGATCGCCAGAACGAGTGCGGCGAAGAGGAAGACGAAAAGCATCAGGCGGGCTGGGATGACGTCGCTCACGATCGGGACGAAGATCGTCGCGCCCCAGATCGCCAGGAATGTCCACAGCATGATGCGGGCCGCCCTCCGCACGCCCGGGTGGGCAACGCGCCGCCGGACGACGAAAACAATGGCGAGCGGGATCAGGGCGACCGGGAGCGGCAACGTGCGGCCGGCGACGTTGATCACGGGCCCCATGGACAGCAGGGCGACAAAGACACCCATCACGGCAAAGATCCCAACCAGTCCGGCCTGCCGGGTCAGGCCCCGGCGGCACAGGTCGCGGACGGCGTAGGCGAGCAGCGCGATCAGCGGGATGCCAACGTAGCCGCTCCACTCGTAGATGGTGGCGCTGAAGTGCTCGCTGATGCGGGCGGCGAATGCCGGCGCGGCCGCCTGCAGCGGCGTGGGAACGATGAACGCAAGCAGGTCGGTGACGAATTGGTTCGGTGCCCAGACCGCCCCGTGAACCGTCTGCGAACCAAAGAACTGGACGCTCAGTGGGACAGCGGCAAGCACGAGGAACGTGGCGAATGCGACCGCAAGCCCGCGCGCGGCGTACGCCCAGCGTTGGCGGACGACTCTCGTCAACGGCTCGTTCGGCCGCGTGACGGCGCGGAAGGAGAGGAGCACCGCGATCCCCACCACGCCGATCACCGCCTCCGCCAGCAACAGCTCTTCCCAGAGCAGCAGCTGCACCGCCGCCAGTACGCCGAGGGCCACGCCGGCTCGCATCGCCTTTCGCGTCTGGCGGACGAACAGGTCGTCGAAGAGAAGCAGCATCAGCGGCGCCGTAAAGACGGTCACCGCCGGCGGGTGTCCCAGTGCGTGCGCGGCCATGTAGGGGGAAAAGCCGTAAAGTGCACCGCCGATCAGCGCGGCAATGGTGCCGATAGTGTCGGTCGCTCGAACATAACGCCGGATCATCACGAAGGCGGCCATCGCCGAGCTGGCGAGACCGAGCGTTTCCGCCACGTTGTAGGCGAAGACGCCGCCCAGGGTCAGTGTCAGCGGCGCCAGGGCGACGCCGAGCAAGGGTGCGGTCGTGTTCCACATGAGGTTGACGCCCTGGGGCGCGTCCAGATACGTGGTGAACAGCAGATTGTGCCCGTGGGCGAGCGCGAATCCCTGCCAGCGTAGGAACCAGATCGCCAGTTGCGGGTCTCCGCCGACGCCGAGCGCGGACGAAAAAGGTCCGCCCGGCGTCAACCAGATCGTCGCGAAGAAGCCGACCGCGATCGCGAGGTAGAGCAAGCCGACACCGGCCAATACGAGGCTGCGCCGGATCGCGCTCGGCATGCGAGCGCCGTCATGCGGTTCGGGGAGCCGTACGGAGAGCGCCTCGCCAGAGCTTGCCATCGGGCTGGATGGGTAACGTTGAACGCGGCCCTCACCCTGCCCTCCCCACAAGCGGAGGGAGGGGAAGCCGCAGAGCCGGGTAGGATGTGGGCCTTATGGCGCGATCGGACATCCGTGAGGCGACCCAGGTGGTCCTGGCGACGATCGATCAGCGGCGCCCCGGCTACATCCGCACCTCGGAACGCTTCCGATATCCGCAGCGGCCGGCGAAAATGCCTCAGCGGCGTGGCGAAAGCGACAAGGACTACGCCGCTCGCATCGATGCGGCCCGCGAGGAAGCGTACGAGCGCGCGCGTCGCAGGCTCCGGCGAACGTAAGGCTTCAGGTCACGACGAATGCCGCTCGAGATG
>VBFR01000239.1 GCA_005889345.1 Chloroflexota bacterium | reverse complement strand
CCGCTTCTGCTGCTGGCGGCACTCGCGGCCGCCACCGGCATCAAACACGAGGACCGGGATGGGCGGGCGATGGAGGCGCGCTGGGCGAGCGCGTCAAGCCCTCCCTAATTCTTGATCCCCGTGAAGAGATCGTCTTCAGCGAAGTCGTGGGCCGCGCCTACCAACGAGAAGACCTCGACGTCACCCTGGCCCGCGATGAACTTCTGCAACGGCTCCCACTCCTGCGTCTGAGTCCGGTGATGAGCGAAGGCGCGCAGCTTCGCCTTCTGGAAACCCCTGATCGAAACGCGGGTCGTGATCGGTGGCTGGGGCGGCAGCTGGAGCGACTCGGCCGTCAGCGTGGTCGCCGTCTGGAAGTAGAGCTTGCTCGGCGACCAGGGTGAGAGCCCGAGAGCGAGGGCCTCGAGCTCGTAGGACGACGGGTCGGCGCTGAGTGTGCACGCCTGCACCGTCAGGCGGCTGACGACCTTGTGGTCCGGATGACCGTAGGTGCCCTCCGGCCCAAAGGTGACGACCACCTGCGGCCGGTGGCTCCGGAGGCACCGCACGATGTCGCCCAGGAATCGGTCGCGAACCGCCTCGACCTCCTCGACTTTCTCCAGGGCGCCGTCCGGGTAGTCGAAGGTTTCCAGGAATGCGACGCCCAACTCCGCAGCCGCGTCGCGAAGCTCGAGTTCCCGCACGTCGGTCAGCTGGCGGAGGTCGCCGGCCGCTCGGCCGTTCCAGAGTCCGGCGCCGCCGCGCGTCATCGTGACCAGGCTGACCACCGCCCCTTCGGCGCTGTAGCGCGCGATCGTCGAGGCGCACCCGAAGCATTCGTCATCGGGGTGGGGCATCACGACCATCAAACGCTGCCCCTCACGTCGCATTGCGTGCAAGTGTAGGGACCGATAATAGCGTCCTGAGCACCCTGGTCTACGTTCACAGCGGGCTGTTCCGGGCCGGGCTGATCATCACCGGGTTCATCGTTATCTGGAGCGCGGCCCTGTATTTGCGCAAACTGGCATCCAGCGGCAGCTACCGCGCGACGCTTGTGTTGACCGAGGGCCTCTTCATCGTCCAGGGCCTGATCGGGATCGCAATGTTCTTCGCTGGCGCGCGTCCGCACGACCCCCTCCACTGGCTGTACGGCCCGCTGCTGGTGATCGTGCTCCCGCTCGCGGCGAGTTACCTTTCCGGACGGGACGGCCGACGTGAGGCTCTGGTGTACGGCCTCGCCGCGCTCTTCATGTTCGGGTTGGCGATCCGGGCCTACATGACGGGCCACGTCTGACGGGGAGGGGTCCAGAAAAACGAGAGAGGGGCCCTTGCGGACCCCTCTCGTTGCCACTTGTTAGCGGCTCTTACGGGTCGACTTCTTGGCCTTCTTCGTGGCCTTCTTCCTGGTCGCCATGCGTCACCTCCTTATCGCGTGAGCGGCGAACCGCGCACCGCATTGTGCGCATAGTGGGGATAACGCTTAGTCCAAAACGATCTTGCAGATTAGAAACGCTGGCGGCTTAGAAGAGGCGCAACTGGTCGGTCGCGCCCAGCGGTTTCGCGCGCAGGCCGCGTCGTCGAAGGTGCATCGCGAGCTCTTCGTCGAAGCCCAGCACGGTGTAGGTCATGCTCGCGCCGATGGTCTGCGCGTAACAACAGAGTTCCTCGAAGTCGGCGTGGTCGGAGAGCGGGAAGACAGCGTCGACCTCCAGACGGTCCTTGAGACTGCGGTCCATCGCCCAACCGGTCAGCGCCGCGGTTTTGAATACGCCCAGCTCGTTGACAAGCGCTGCGCGACGCGCGGTCGGCGGCATGATGACGACCGCGGGACGAGGTCCGGCGTCGCCGAGGCGTTGGTACGGCGGGAAGTCGCAGCCAAGCTCTCGATACACTTCCGTCACGCCGAATGACGACGGATGAAGCGCGATCGTCAGGCCGGCATCCGATAGCGCCGACAGGATTTCTTGTCCCTTCCCCAGGGAATAGCCGAGGAGCACGGGTGTCGCCCCGCCGTCGAGGACACTCTTGCACCAGGAAACCATCGCCGCGATCACCTCGCCCGCGTCGGGGAAGCGATAGTGCGGCTTGCCAAAGGTGCTTTCCAGGACCAGCACGTCGGCCGGTATGGGCTGCGCCGGCGTGCTCGTGAAACCGGCTCGGGTCCGCAGATCGCCGGTATAGAGGATGCGCCCGAAGTCGGTCTCCACAAGCGTCTGTGCCGAGCCCATCACGTGGCCGGCTGGATAGAAGGTCACGACACAGCGGTTGAGGGCGATCGGCTCCCCGTAGGGGACGGCCTCGACGGTCCCGGCTGACGGCTTGCGTCGCCGGTGGGTGACGAGGCGGCGCGTTGCGGGAGTGGCATACGCGTGCGGATGGTCGGCGACGTGGTCACTGTGGGCGTGACTGATGACGGCCCGTGGTCGAGGCTGCCTGGGGTCGAGCCACAGCTGTTGCTCGGGAAGATAGACGCCGCTCTCCCAGAGGATGGGGTAGGAGGTCACGGCAGGACGGTTACTCGGTGGCGGCGGCGCTGCGTTCGAAGAGCTCGTCGCGAAGCGCGCAATAGGTGCAAAACCGCTGGCCGGGCGGTCCGGCGAAGACGCTGGTCCGTCCACAGTTCGGGCAAGTCTCCTTGGCGTCCACCTCAACGGTCGCGTCTGGCAGCTCCACGAGCGTCAGCGCCTCGACCGGCTGCGGCGCGGGTGGGTTCTCGACCGGCTCCGCGACGGCGACAGCGTCGCTCGGCGTCGGCTCGATCATCGCTGCGGGTGGTGTCTCTAGTGGTGGTGGCGCCGCGGGGGCAGTATCAGCCTCCTCGCGTTGCCCGAACAGCCGGGTCAGCCAGCGGAGCACTCGCGGCTACGGTAGAACATGCGCTCGCCGAAGTCAAATACGGCCACTACACGGCTAAGCCGAGCTGGACCGGTTCCGCTGGGGGCTCGGCCCGCCACGCGCGGCGATCCCCGATGTTATGGCGGCGCTTGAAGGCGCCAACCGCTGCGATCACGGGTGCTTTGGCCGCAGCTGGCGCGTAGGCGCCGGGGAAGAGATCGCGGTAGCGGGCGAGTAGCTGCGGATACTCCCTGGCCAGGAACCCCATGAAGTGCTCCTTGGTCCCTGGCTTCAGGTAGACGATGTTCGCCCAAACGAAGCAGGCGCCGGCTTCCGCCGCGGCCGCGACGGTCGCCTCCAGCTGGCCGGGCGAATCGGACAGTCCCGGTAGCACCGGCGCCATCCCCACGCCGGCCTCGATGCCGGCGTCGACCAGCGCCTTGAGGACCTTCAAACGCTTTTGCGGTGGAGGCGTCCCCGGCTCGGTCTTCGCCCACACGGTCTCATCGACGGTCGGAATGCTGAAACAGACGGTGGTCTTCGCCTGCCGCGAGAGCTCGACGAGCACGTCGATGTCCCGGATGACCATCGTTCCCTTGGTGATCAGGCCAACCGGTGTCCTGAAGTCGCGGAATGCCTCGAGGCACCGACGCGTCAGCCGGTAGCTGCCCTCGATCGGCTGATAGGGATCGGTCGCCGTTCCGAAGGCGACGGTCTCGCGCTTCCAGCCGCGCCTGGACAGCTCGCCACGAAGCAAATCGGGCAGGTTGACCTTGACGCCCACACGGGCGCTGAACCCGGCACCGGGGTCCCGGTCGGCGAGCTTGGCGTGCGCGCGGGCGAAGCAGTACACGCAGCTGTGAAAGCAACCCTGGTAGGGGTTGAGGGACCAGTTGAAGCCCATGTGCTGGACGCGGTTGAGCGCCGATTTCGCGACGATCTCGAAGTACTCGGTCCTCGGCATGCTGGGTTCCCCATCATAGTACAAACATTTGTTCGATCGAGCGCGATTTATCCATAATGGATGAGGCCAGCCATGAATGTCCTCGTCTGCGTCAAGCAGATCCCCGATCCGAACGCGCCGGGCAAGCTCGACCCGCAGACCAAACGCCTGGTCCGGGAGGGCGTCGACCTCGTTCTCGATCCCGGCGACGAGCACGGTGTCGAGGCCGGCCTCCAGCTTGTCGAAAAAGATGGCGGTGAGGTCACAGTGATCTCGATGGGCCCCCCCAAGGCGGTGGACGCGATTCGACGGGCGCTCGCGATGGGCGCGAATCGAGGCATCCTCATCACCGATCCGGCGCTGGAAAACTCCGACGCCATCAGCACCGCCCGCGCGATTGCGGGCGCGATCAAGGGGCAGAGCTACGACCTGATCATCTGCGGCACGGAAAGCACGGATGGCTCGTCCGGGGCGATGCCGGCGCAACTCGCCGAGCTCCTCGAGCTGCCCCTCTTGAGTTTTGCGAAGAAGCTGGAGGTGGCGGACGGCAAAGCCAAGATCGACCGCCAGACCGATGAGGGCTACGACGTCGTCGAGGCCCCGCTGCCAGCCGTCGTCACCGTCACCGGCGGCATCAACGAGGCCCGCTATCCCGCGCTGCGGGGCATCATGCAGGCCAAGAACAAGGAAGTGAAGCAGGTGGGGCTGGGCGAGATCGGCCTGGACGGTCAGGCGGGAAAGGCCGCGCTTACCCAGGAAGTCGTCGACGCTACACCGGCCGAAACGCGCAAAGCCGGAGAAGTCGTAGAGGACAAGGGTGAAGGCGCCAAACGCGTCGCCGACTTCCTCAAGGCGCTGAAGGTCATCTGATGGCCGGCGCCTGGGTCTTTGCGGAGACGGTCGACGGTGTCCCGAAGCCGGTGGTCCTCGAGCTGCTCACAAAAGCCCGCTCACTCGGAGACGCCGCCGCCGTCGCGCTGGGTCCGGGTGCGTCGAAGTCGACGGCGACGCTCGGCGAATACGGCGCGAAGAAGGTTTACGTCCATGAAGACGCCGCCTTTCGCGACGTGCTCGCCACGCCGGCGGTCGACCTGCTGGAGCGCCTGGTCGAGAAGGATCGACCGGACCTGCTGATCTTTGGCATGACCTATGACGGTCGCGACGTGGCGTCGCGGCTCAGCGCCAGGCTCGGGACGGCATTGATCGCCAACGCGACGGACGTCAGCGCGAAGGACGGCGGCTGGGCGATCATCTCCCCGATGTTCGGCGGCAGCCTGCTGGTGACGACCGTGCCGAAAACCAAGGGCCCGACGATCGTCCTGATCCGGCCAAAAGCGGTTGCCGCAGCGCCGGCAGGCTCCGCCGGTGCGCCCGAGGTGCAGAGGCTGACCGATTCAGTCGACACCAGCAAACCGGTCGCCCGGGTGCTGCGGCGTGAAACGGAGAAGGCGAGCGGGCCCAAGCTCGAGGATGCCGCGATCATCGTCAGCGGCGGGCGCGGGCTCGGTGCGCCCGAGAATTTCAAGATGCTCGATGAGCTCGCCGCCGAGCTGGGCGCGGCGGTTGGCGCCAGTCGCGCGGTCGTCGATGCCGGTTGGAAACCGTACTCGTTCCAGATCGGCCAGACCGGCAAAACGGTCAAGCCGACGGTCTACATCGCCCTCGGCATCTCGGGCGCCATGCAGCACACCGTCGGTATGAAAGGTGCGAGGACGATCATCGCCATCAACAAGGACCCGGAGGCGCCGATCTTCAAGCTGGCGGACCTCGGAGTCGTGGGGGATGTCCACAAGATCGTCCCCCAGCTGATCCAGGAAGTCCGCTCGCGCAAAGGCAAGTGAGTCAGAAAGAGCTGAGCCTGCTGGCGGTCGAGCCACACCCCGACGACGAATCGATCGGGATGGGCGGAACGCTCGCACGCTACAGTGCGGAGGGTGTGCGGACCACGCTCGTCACCGCTACACGCGGCGAGGTGGGCGAGATTCTCGACAAGGACCTGGACCCCAAGGAGGCGGCGCCCCGTCTCGCGACCATCAGGGAAGGCGAGTTGCGTAACGCGGTCAAGATCCTCGGCGTCAACGAGCTGGTCTTCCTCGGCTACGAGGATTCTGGCATGGCCGGTCTGCCTCGCAACCGTGAGCCGTTGACCTTCTGGCAGGCCGACGAGGAAGAAGCGATCGGCCGGCTCATCCAGGTCGTGCGGCGGGTGCGTCCGCAGGTGCTGGTTACCCAGAACGAGTTTGGTGGCTACGCGCACCCCGACCACATCAAGACCCATCGGGTCGCGATTGGCGCCTTCTTCTACGCCGGCGACCTGGAGCGATTTCCCGGTGGCGAGCCCTTCCGCCCGAGCAAGCTTTACTATTCCGCCTTCCCAAAATCGCTGATGAAGCAGATGGCTGAGGCGATGGAGCGGGCCGGCGTCGAGAACCGTTTCTCGACTGACGGGGAGCCGCCGCCCTTCGCCGTTTCGGACGACCGCGTCACCACCTGGCTCGACGTCAGTCCATTCATCGACAAGAAGCTGGGAGCGATGCGGGCGCATCGGACCCAGATCCCGGAGGACAGCTGGTTCCTGAAGCTCAGCGAGGCGCTGGGGCCGAAGGCGTGGGCGATGGAGACGTTTGAACGCGTGCGCAGCTCGGTCGACGCGCCCGTCCCCGAGGACGACCTCTTCGCCGGACTGCGATGACGACCGCAACCGAGACGGCGGTCGCGCAGGCCGCGGCGCTCTTGCGCCGCGCGCGCTCCGGTATCGCGTTCACCGGGGCCGGCGTCTCGGTAGAGAGCGGCATTCCGCACTTCCGCGGCGAAGGCGGGCTCTGGACCAAGTTCGATCCCTATAAGGTCGCCCACATCGAGACGTTTCGAAAGGATCCGTCGCAGTATTGGACCTACAGCCTCAACCATCGGCGTGCGGACGCCGAGCCCAATCCGGCGCACCGCGCGCTGGTCGAGCTGGAGCGGCTGGGCCACCTGCGGGCGGTGATCACGCAAAACACCGACGGGCTGCATCAGCGGGCAGGGAGTAAAGAGGTCATCGAGCTCCATGGCTCGTCGCACTCGGTTGTCTGCCTCGACTGTGAGGCCCGCTTCCCGCGCGACGAGGTGGACCGGATGAACCGCGAGCACTGCCCGCCGAGCTGCCCGGCATGCGGCGGCCACTTCCTCAAGCCGACCGTCGTCCTCTTCGGCGAGGCCCTTCCCATGACGGCACTGCGCGACGCGCAGGCGCTGGCGATGGCGGCCGACGTCGTGCTCATCGTCGGCAGCTCGCTCCAGGTCTACCCCGCAGCGGGCATTCCACGGTTGGCACGACAGCACGGCGCCGAATTGTGCATCGTCAATGCTGAGCCAACACCATTCGACGAGCTCGCCGCGGCCGTCATCTACGGCAAAGCCGGCGAGGTCTTGCCGCAACTGGTCCGTCAAATGGTGGGAAAACCAGCCGGACACCTCTGAGGCAAGCTTTCGGCGACCCGTTCGATTATTCGTCAGGGAGTTTCGGATCATGTTTTCTGCCCCCACGTCGGCTGATCTGCCGTATGTCGTCGCGGCGTCTCTGCTCGGCATCGTCCTGATCGCGGCGGCGATCATTCAGCTTCGAACGGATCGGGCGACGCGCTCACAGAATGAGCTACGCGATCGACGCCGGAACTACTTTCCGCTCGCCCTGGTGCTCGGCATTGCCGTCTTCTTGATTCCCGACGTGATCGACGAAACCATCCCGACACACCACATCGACGAGTTCATCGACTACACTCTCGGCGCGCTTGCATTGGTCTGGCTGTTCTGGCCCGGCCTGCGCTTTCGCCCCGTCACCGTCTGGCCGGTCATCGCCGGCCTCGCGCTCTTCAGCAACCTGCTCGGCGTGGTCATCGAGCACGCAGAACTCGACGATGTGGGTGGCGACCTCCTGACCTCGAGCCTGATGATCGTAGGCATCGCCATCCATCTCTACCGGCTGCGCCGCCGTCCCGCTGATACGACCAAGACCTGACGCCCTAGGTTGGCTCCGGCACGGGAAAGGTCTGGCCGCACGCGGGGCAAACAACAATGGTCTGCTCCTTTGGCGCGCTGAACAGCTCTTCGCAGCTGGGACAGGCGTACTCGCGCGCCGGGCTTTCCTCGGCCAGGCGATCGGCGGCCATCGTTCCCGGGACCTCGCCCAGGTCGACGGCCGGGCTGCCGCACTCGGTGCAACGGTAGAGCGGGGCGTCGACCACCCTATAGTCGAGGTAGCGTCCCGCGCTGTCGACGAAGACCGACGCGTTCCAGAGCTCGAACCGGTTGATACTGCACCGGTTCGGACAGGCGAGGAACATTACGCGACCCGCCGCAGCTTCTTGAGGCGGTCGGCCGCGCGGCGGAGAGTGTCCATCTTCTTGGGGAAGGAGAAGCGGATCTGCCGACGGCCGCGCTCCGGCTCCAAATAGAAGCTGCTCCCCGGAACGGTGGCGAGCCCGATGTCGCGCACCATGCGATGGGCGAGGCTGACGTCGTCCTCACCGAAGCCGCTGATGTCGGTCATCACGTAGTAGGCGCCGTCGGGTGGATACGCCTTGAAACCCGCGCCGTCCAGGATCTCGAGGAGGAAGCCGCGCCGCTCGCGATAAGCGTCGAGCAGCCCGACATAGTACTGATCCGGAAAGCGCAGCGCGGTTGCCGCTGCCACCTGGAGCGGGTGGGGCGCGCCAACAGTGACGAAGTCATGGACCTTACGGATCGCGCTAGTCATCTCGGCGGGCGCGATCGCATAGGCGAGCCGCCAGCCGGTCACGCTGTACGTCTTGGAAAGGCCGTTGATCGTCACGGTGCGATCTCGCATGCCATCGACCGTCGCGATGCTGAGGTGTTCGCCGCGGTACACCAGGTGCTCGTAGATCTCGTCGGTGATCGCGAGCACGTCGAACTCCTGGCAGAGTGAGGCGATGAAGGTCAGCTCCTCGCGGCTGTACACCTTGCCGGTCGGGTTGTGCGGCGTATTGATGATGATGGCGCGTGTCCGCGCGTTGAAGGCCTCGCGCAACTGGTCGCGGTCGAAGTGCCAATCCGGTGCCAGGAGTGGCACGACCACCGGGGTCGCCCCCGAGAGGATGCAATCCGGCCCGTAGTTCTCGTAGAACGGCTCGAAGATGATCACCTCGTCGCCGGGATCGACGAGCGCGAGGATCGTCGACAGCATCGCCTCGGTCACCCCGCAGCAGACCGTGATCTCCGTTTCGGGATCCACCGTCATCTTTCGGAAGTGCTGCGTCTTGGCCGCGATCGCGTCGCGCATCACCTTGGCTCCCCAGGTGGTGGCGTACTGGTTGAAATCCTTGCGGATCGCGTCGACGGCCGCCTCCTTCAGCTCGGCGGGGGCGGCGAAATCCGGGAACCCCTGTGCCAGGTTGAGGCAGTTTTCGCCGTGCTCGGCGATGCATAGCCGCGTCATCTCACGGATGACCGACTCCGTGAACAAGCCCGACTTGCGAGAGATCATCGCGCGCGGCACGACACTAGAATGCCAGAAGTGTCGCGCCAAACCGCCCCGGAGAACGGCGTCGCGGCGTTCCGCAAACAGTTCCCCATCTTCGACCAGAGGATCTACTTGAGCAGCTGCTCGCAGGGCGCGCTGTCGAGGCCGGTGGAGGCCGCCATGCAGGAGTTCCTCGAGTCCTGGCACACGCACGGCAATCCCTGGGAGATCTGGGTGGGGCGGATGGAGGAGCTACGGGTCGAATTCGCCCGGCTGATCGATGCCGAGACGGCGGAGGTCGCCGTCACGTTCTCGGTGTCCACCGCCCTCAATTCGCTGGCGAGCGCGCTGAGGTACAGCGAGCGCCCAAAGATCGTGACCAGCGATTTCGACTTTCCGACGGTCGGGCATATCTGGCTGGCGCAACAGTGGCGCGGCGCCCAGGTCGCCTTCGCAGGAGCGAACGGGAACCGCTTGCCGCTGAGCGCCTTCGAAGAGCTGGTCGATGAGAAGACGGCTCTCGTTTCGACGACCCAGGTTTGCTACAAGAACGGGTTCAAGAACAACATCAGCGCCCTGGCCGAGCTGGCGCACGAACGGGGTGCTCACCTCTTGATCGACGCCTACCAGGCGATGGGGACGCAGCCGATGGACGTCAAGGCGCTCGACCTCGATATCCTGGTGACCGGCGCGCTGAAATATCTGCTGGGCTCACCAGGCGTGGCATTCATGTACATGCGCAAGGAGCTGATCGAGCGCTTCGAGCCCAGCGACTCAGGCTGGTTCGGGCAGGAGAACGTCTTCGCCTACGACGTCCACCACCTCCGCTACGCGGCCTCGGCCCGGCGCTTCGAAACGGGCTCGCCGCCGGTCCCGAACGTCTATGCCTCGCTCGCCGCGCTGCGGTTGCTCGCCGGCGTCGGGCTCGACGTCATCCAGGAGCATGTCCAGGCGCTCGCCGGACGCTTCATCGAGGGCGCCCTCCGGCGCGGGCTCGCCCTGCTCACGCCGGAGAAGCCGGCCGACCGCGGCCCGCTGGTGATGGTGCGGTCAACCGATGCGCCAAAGCTCGTCGAAGCGCTGGCGCGCGAGGGCATCCTCTGCTCGACCCGCGACGGCTCACTTCGGGTGTCGCTGCACTACTACAACACGGATGGAGATGTGGACATGGTGCTGGCCGCGCTGGACCGCCATCCCGACCTGCTCGTCCGCGCCCCGAATTAGAAAG
Source organism: Chloroflexota bacterium (assembly GCA_005889345.1). Lineage (GTDB taxonomy): Bacteria > Chloroflexota > Dormibacteria > CF-121 > CF-121 > CF-13. The sequence continues at coordinate 5,653 of VBFR01000239.1, read as the reverse complement.
GGTTAGAGGCGGAGGTTGGCGGTTGCTCTCCGTGGTCCAAGCGTGTATAAAGAGCGCACCGAATTTAGGTCTTCGACAAAGGAAGAGGAGGTCGACAGGGAGGATGGCACAGCCAAGGATTCTCGTCCTCGCGGCCATAGCCAGCGTGGGGATGGCGGCATGCGGCGGCAGCAGCTCAGCGGGCGGCACACCGGCCAAACCGGATAAGGTCCAGATCGCTGCAGAAGGCCCCTTCACCGGCCCGCAGGCGGTGATCGGTGCTGGCGCACTACAAGCGATCCAGCTGGCGGTCAAGGATTTCAACAAGGCCGGTGGGGTGAACGGCACGCCGGTCACACTGCTGATCTGGGACGATCAGCACACCGCGCAGGTCGCGCAAAATTTCCAGGCGGTCGGCATTTCCGACCCGACGGTGCTTGGCATCGTGGGCCCGATGAACTCCGGTGTCGTGCTCGGTACCGCGCCAGGCCTGCAGCAGGCGAGCCCGCCTCTCCCGTTGGTCAGCGAGTCGGCGTCGGCGGTCAAGGTCAGCGAATCGGGCTGGAGCGTCGTCCACCGGGTCAACGCGAGGGATGATGCCCAGGGTCCGGCCGACGCGAAATTCATGATGGATCAGGGCGCGAAAAAGGTCTTCGTTATGGATGCGAAATCCGACTACTCGATCGGGTTGGCCGACCAGACCGAGAAGTACTTGAAGGACCACAACGTCTCGACGCAGCGCGAGAGCGCTCAGCAGGGTCAAAAGGACTTCAGCACGATCGTCACGAAGATCAAGGCATCCGGAGCTGAGTGGGTGTACTTCGCGGACGAGGGTCCGGAGGCGGTCTTCCTGGTTAATGAAATGAAACACCAGAGTTTGACCATTGGCAACAATATTCAGTTCCTTGGTACCGACGGCGAGGAAGACGCCTCGATCATCGCCAACACCCAGGGCGCCTACGCGGGAGCGTATGCCACCAACATCGCCGCCGATCCGGCCGGTCTCACATCTTCGGCTGCGCAGAACTATGTCACCGAGTTCAAGACCGAGTATGGCCCTGATTCCCTCAGCAAGGCCGGGCCGTTCTATGGCTCAGCGTATGAGGCGGCGCAGGTCCTCCTGCAGGCGATCAAGAATTCGCCGGTGAAGAACGGAAAGATCTCTCGCGCCGATGTGCTCAGCAACCTTGGCACTGCCACCTTCAACACGATCTTCGGCTCCGTGAAGTTCGACTCCAAGGGCGACGTCCAGGGCGGCGGGATTTACGTCTATCAGGCGAAGGGCACCCAGATGGTGGTCGTCAAGCAAGTCTCCGGCTAAAGGAGTAAGAAGAAAGGGGACGGGCGCGGCTCGTCCCCTTTTGATGCCGTGGGCTACTTCCTGCAGCAGCTGGTCAACGGGCTGGAACTCGGCAGCCTGTACGCGCTCGTGGCGCTTGGCTACACACTGATCTACGGCATCCTGGAACTCCTCAATTTTGCGCACGGCGACGTGTTCATGGTCGGGGCATTCCTGGCCGCTGGGGCAGCCGCGGCGCTCGTCCACAACGAGGTCGCGGCGATCCCGGGCGGGTTCGTGGTGGTCCTCATGCTGCTGGTGGCGATGGGCGGCGCCGGCGTGCTGGGGGTCGCGATCGAACGCGTTGCCTACCGCCCACTCCGCAACGCGAACCGGCTGGCGCCGCTGATCACGGCCATCGGCGTCTCGCTGCTCCTCGAGAACGCGGTGTTCGTTTGGGTCAGTCCGGCGCCGGTCCTGGTGCCTACGAACGCGCTCGTGTCGCAGGGCATCATCCAGGCGGGCAGCGTCGCTACGCCGCTCACGGGCCTCGTGCTCTTTGCCGGGTCGCTGGCTTTGATGATCGCCCTCGACCTTTTCGTTTTCCGCACGCGCTTCGGAAGCGCGATGCGGGCAACCGCACAGGATCGCGAGGCGGCCACCTTCATGGGCATCGACGTCGATCGCGTCATCATGGTGACGTTCTTTCTTGCCTCGGCGCTGGCGGGGTTGGGTGGTGTGCTCTTTGGATTGCGGTACGCGAGCGTCGATTTCTTCATGGGCTACGGGCTCGGCATCAAGGCGTTCACCGCCGCCGTCATCGGTGGCATCGGCAATATCCGCGGCGCCATGGTCGGGGGCCTGCTGCTTGGAGTGCTCGAAAGCCTCTCCGGAGGCTTCATCAGCACCCAGTTCCAGGACACGTTCGTGTTCCTGGCGCTGATCGCGGTTCTGTTGCTCCGTCCCCAGGGATTGCTCGGGCAGCCCGTGACCGACCGCGCATGAGTGGCCATCCCGCGGCGTTCGACGGAGAGCCCGGCCACGCGCTGAAGCGCCTCTGGGAGTCGGGACCTTCTGGCTGGAATCGGACGCTCACTCGTCCCGTGGTGCTGGTGCCCTTCTTCCTCGGCGCCGCCATCGTTCCGCTCATCCTCCAATACCTTGAAGACAATTCGAGCTGGATCGGCGCTCAGTACTGGACGTTGATCCTGGCGACCTGCGCCATGTACGCCTGCCTGGCCGTCGCGCTCAACCTTGTGGTCGGCTACGCCGGGCTTCTCAACCTCGGATTCATTGCGTTCTTCGGGATCGGTTCCTATGCCTACGCACTGGTGGCTAGCGACCAGATCCACTTGCACTTTCCCTTGTGGGCGGCGCTGCTGGTCGTGATCGTCGTGACGCTCGCCTTTGCGCTGCTTGTCGGAGTTCCGGCGCTGCGGTTGAGGGGCGACTATCTCGCCATCGTCACCCTGGCGTTCGGGCTCATCATGACGAACCTCATCCTGGACCTGGATCGGCCCCCGGTCCTCGCGGGGCACCAGTTCGGCCCCGATGGTCTGAACATCACCAATGGGACCAATGGCCTCCACAATGTCGCACCCTTCAGCCTGCCAACGAGCCTGCCCTTGCTCGGCGACATACCGCATTACCGGATGTACTACTGGGTCTTTCTCGGCTTCCTTGCGTTGAGCATCTTCTGCATGCTGCGCTGGCGCAACACCCGAACCGGGCGGGCCTGGGTGGCGATTCGCGAAGACGAACTGGCCGCCCGCGCCATGGGCGTCAACATCTTCAAATACCGGCTGCTCGCGTTCTGCACGAGTGCGGTCATGGCCGGCATCGTCGGCATGATTGATGCCGCCTTGGTTTTCAATGCCTATCCCGAGAATTTCGCGGTGCAGCAGACCGTCCAGGTCTTCGTCATGGCGATCCTTGGTGGCCTCGGCAGCCTTCCGGGCGCGATCATTGGCTCGATTGCTTTCACAATTCCGCCGTATGTGCTCCAGCAGTTTGTCTTCTACAAGTACCTGATCATCAGCGTCGTGTTGATTGCGGTCATGGTCTTTCGGCCGGAGGGTCTGCTCGGAACCGTGTCCCTGCGTCCACGCAAGGCGTTAGGCGGCACAATCGAACTGCTGACGGCCGAGTCAGCCGAGGAGGTGGCAGAGATGCCGGCGGTCAGCGGGGCCGACGCCGCCGAGATCGAGGCCGTCACCGGTGAAATCGTGACGCCTGAGCAAAAAGCATGAGCGACCGCCGACTGGTCCTCGAAATTCGCGGACTCACGCGCCGGTTCGGCGGGTTGACCGCCGTCGACCGCTTTGACGTCGATGTCAGGGAGGGGGAGATCGTAAGCCTGGTGGGCCCCAACGGCGCCGGGAAGACGACGGTCTTCAACCTCATCTCGGGCGTGCTCAAGCCCACCTCGGGCTCGGTTCGGATGCTTCGCACGGAGCTGGTGGGACAGCCCGCGCATCGCATCACCCGTCTCGGTGTCGCTCGGACATTCCAGAACATCCGTGTCTTCGCGCAGCTCACCGTGCGCGAGAACATCCTCCTCGGGACGCACCACTGGACCCACAGCGGCATGCTTGGATCGGCGACCTTCTGGCCCGCGACGGTGCGCGCGGAGCGCGCCGCGCAGGCCGAGGTCGACACGGCCATCGAGCTCTTCCGTGAACGGCTTAAGCCGCGACTGGACGATCCCGCATTCGCGCTCTCCTACGCGAACCGTCGGCGAACTGAGATCGCGCGTGCGCTCGCCGCCCGGCCGAAGCTACTCCTGCTGGACGAACCCGCGGCGGGCATGAACCCGTACGAACGGATTGAAATCGCCGGCCTCATCCGCGCAATGCGCGATCGCGGATTGACGATTTTCCTGATCGAGCACCACATGCCGCTGGTGATGGAGATCTCGGACCGGGTCGTCGTGATGGATCACGGTGTGAAGATCGCCGAAGGCTTGCCCAAGGAGGTCCACAGCAATCCCAGAGTCGTCGAAGCCTACCTCGGCCGACGGGCAGCGTCCGCCTAATCTGGCGGCGCCTGCGGATGTCGTCCTGCGCTTGCAGGACGTCGAGGTGCGCTATGGTGCCGTGCCCGCCCTGCGCGAGCTGAGCATCGAGATTCGTGCGGGAGAGATCGTCTGCCTCCTCGGCGGCAACGCCTCGGGCAAGTCGACCACGATGAAGACCGTCATCGGCTCGGTGCGGCCAGCCAAAGGCTCGGTTTGGTACGAGGGCCAGGACATCACCAACTGGAACACCTCGCGTCGCGTCGCCAGCGGGATCGCGATCGTCCCCGAGGCCCGACGGATCTTTCCGCGGTTGACGGTCCTGGAGAACCTGATGATGGGCGCCTTCATCCGCAACGATCGCGCCGAGATCGACAGAGATCTCGAAGGCGTGCTCGAGATGTTCCCGCGGTTGCGCGAGAGGCGCACCCAGAAAGGCGGAACGATGTCGGGTGGGGAACAACAGATGCTCGCCATGGCACGGGCGTTGATGTCGCGGCCGCGATTTCTTTGCATGGACGAGCCATCGATGGGCCTCGCTCCGGTGCTGGTGGAGCAGCAGTTCGAGACCATTCAGCGGCTGAACGCGACCGGCATCACGATTTTCGTCGTGGAGCAGAACGCCACGATGGCGCTCGGCATCGCCAATCGTGGCTATGTGCTGCAGAGCGGACGCGTCGTGCTCGCCGGGACGGCGGCGTCATTGCTCAAGAACCCGCAGATGCAGCGGGCCTATCTCGGGATGTAGGGCTTTAGTGGCTCGGCGGGAGCTTGGCTTCGGGCGAGCCCGCCGGCGAGAAGGCGCCGAGGACCTTCATGTCGTCGCGGCCGGTGTTTTCGAGTGTGTGCCGGACGCCGATGGGGAAGAAGACCACCGAGCCGGCCCGCAGGTCGCCGACCGGTTGATCCTCGATCCACAGCCGCCCGGACCCGGCCAGGATGTAGACCGCCTCTTCGTGCGGATGGGCATGCAGGGGGGCCCGCCCGGTTGGGATCACGCCGGTGAATTGGGTCATCTGGCGGCAGCCGACGTCCGGGCTGACAAGCACGCGAAAGCTGCGCTCGCCCATCAGCGTCGGCGTGACCTCCCGTTCATCCATCATTCTGGGGGCGACACCACTCTCGCTGAGGCTTGCGGATGCCAACCCGGACAGGTCCAGGCGCGGTATGGCCGGGTGAATCTCGTCGAGATCGATCGGCGGCGCCATGGCGCCAACCAGCGTCAGTGACTCGGCTCCGGTGTTGACGTAGGTGTGCTCGGCACCCTCGGGGATGAAGACCGCCTGCCCTGGTGCGACGTGATGCGTGACCCCCTCTACGCGGACCTGCCCGCTCCCCTTCAGGACGTAAAGGACCTCTTCGGCGCCGTTGTGTACATGGCT
>VBFR01000072.1 GCA_005889345.1 Chloroflexota bacterium | reverse complement strand
ACGTGCTCTGCGCACGCGGCAGCCCACAAAGCCAGGAGCCGATGGTCGGAGTCCGTGAGCGTCCCCCCGCGGCGGATGGTGATGAAGCGGGGGTCGCGGTCTTTTGGCAGGATCACGGTTCCACCGTTCCTGAGTGCAACCTGCCGCGTTACCGAGTTCGTCCGGATGCGAGCTGCTCCTTGAGCCAGTCGGCCATCAAGGGCCGGTACTTATAGGAAATGTTGTTGCAGACGTGGTTGCCGTCGGGGTAGATGACCAAGGTCGCATTGGGCGCCTCGCGCGCAATGCGTTCCGCGTGGGCGGGAGGGAACAGCCGGTCGCGGCCACCATGGATCACCAGCAGCGGCTGGGTCACCTTGTCGAGCACGCCCTCGAGATTCAAGGTGTAGGCCTTCTGGCGCGCTTCCACCTCGTTGGCGGACTTCGTATAGAAGATGTATCCCCCGCGGGTCAGCGGATTAAGAGCATCCCAGCATTCGCCCAGGTTGTACGGGCCGGCCAGGCCCACGACGGCGCGCAGGCGTTTTTCGTGAGCGGCGGCGCGCGGGCCGTAGATCGCACCCATGCTGATCCCCATCAGACCGACGCGGCCGAGATCGACCCCAAGGTCGAGCTGTGCCAGGTGGTCGAGCACGGGAGTGATGACGGTCTCCCAGTTGGGCCGGATGGCAAAGTCAACGGAGTTTTCCGATTGTCCCGGGCCATCCATGGTCAGCGTCGACATGCCCCGGCGGAGGAAATCCTCCTCGATGGCATAGAGCTCTTCCTTCGAGGAGTCGAGACCGGGGACGAGCAGGACGAGCGGCGGTGGGGCCGTCCCCACAGGTCGCCGGAAAATCGCCGGAATCACATGTGCTTCGAACGGAATCTCGAGACGGACAGCCGGCGGGTCGAGCTGCGGGAGCGCCCGGCGATAAACCGAGACCGAGCGGTCTCGCAACTCGGCATGGAGGCGCGCGTCTTCGAACCAGAGGAACTTTCCAAGGTGGTAACACCAGGCCGCTCGCTGGTAGGCCTGGGCGGCCGAGAGCGTTCGGCGTTTCCCCTCCGCCTCTCGGCCGAGGCCCTCGTGCATCTCACCGACGGCCTTCCAGTTGGGGCCCCAGTCCGACCAGTCGGTCGTGTTCTTCACGGTCTCGTCGAAGTCGTTGACGTCGATTCCGTTGGCGATGAAGCGTGGTCGCCAGTGGTGGGCCGCGACCTGCACGTTATTCGTGGTCTCGAGTGCGCTCATGGCCATCGTCTCCTCTGCGAAATCGATCCAGCATAGATAATGAACCACGACAAATGCCGGATTCCGAAACCCCCTCGAGCCGAGTGAACCTCCCCAAGCAGATGCGCGAGATCATCCGTCTGCGGCAGGAGCTGAGCGCGAAATCCCCGGAGCAGCGCCGCACCACCACGCGGGCGGTGGCTCGCATCCTGGACGACGTCCACCTCGAAGGTCGGATGGGCAAGTTCGTGGTCGAGTCCGATGAACCGCTGGCCCGCGGTGGCACCGAGAAAGGCCCATCCCCGTTGCAGTACCTGATGATGGGGACCGCGTTTTGACTGCTGACCCAGCTGGCGCGGTTCGCGCCGCTCTACGATGTCCCGATCCAGGATGCGTCGGCGGACGTCCGGGCGACCTTTAAGAACACCGAGAAATACGACGTCGACGATGCCCCCGCTTACTTCGAGGAGGTCGTGATCGAGCTCTCGGTCGTGAGCCCCGCCGCCCCCGCGAATGTGCGAAAGCTGGTGACTCACGCCGAGCGAGGCTGCCACGCCGCCCAGTCGCTCGGGCATCCGATTCCCGTCCACCTGAACGCGAGCCTCAACCAGCAGCCCCTTCGCTAACGAGGCTCCCACCCTGACCCTCCCCCGCCAGGGAGGGAGGGAATGAGGTCGAGCCGAGATCGGCGAGCAGCACCACCGCGCAGTTGCGGCCCGGCAGCCCGGAGACCGACCCGCCGGGATGCGTGCAGGCCCCCGTCTGGTAGAGGCCGCTGACTGGCGTGCGGTAGCTCGACCAACCTTCGACTGGGCGAAACCAGCCGCTCTGGTCGGGCGTGCTCGCCCCGCCGTGGCAGGATCCGCGCCAGTTGGCGGGATTTCGCAGCTCCAGATCGAGCGGGCTGGAGATCGCGCTGCCGAGAACGATCGCCGGAGAGAGATTCGTGGTGAGAGCCGCCACCGATTCGAATAGCCGGTCAGCGACCTCATCCTTGACATCGTTCCAGTGCTGCGGGCCTTCAACCAGCTCGTAGGGCAGGAAGCTGATCAGCTTGAAGGTGTGCTTTCCTGCCGGCGCCCGCGACGGATCGATCACGGTTGGCGTCAGCGCCAGCACCACAGGATCGTCGAGATCAAGCCGTCCGGCGCGAAAGGCCTCGAGCATCCGTGCGAGCGAGGCGATCGATTCGAGGCCGCCCATCGTCACGCTCTCCATCGGACCGGCCTCGGTTTTGAATCGAGGCGCCTCGCTGAGCGCGTAATGGGCGGCGAACATCGTGATGCTCGGCTTCCAGCGCGCGATGCCGGCGGAATATGCGGGGCCGAGATTCGCCTCTCCCACGATCTCCGGCAGGTGGCGGATATGAGTCGACGACACGACGGCCTTTGACGCGCGATAGGTCGACCCGTCCGCCGTGATGACGCCGGTCGCACGCCCATCCTCGACGACGATCCTCGTGACCGGCTTGGAGGTCAGGAGGGTGCCGCCGTTCTCCTCGATGATCCGCGCCAGCGCGAGCGGCAGCCGGATCGACCCACCCTCCGGCAGGATCCAGCTGAAGCGTTGGCGGCCGCCGACCAAGGAAAGTGCGAGCGTTCCGCTTTCTGGCTCATCGAGAGGGTGGAGCGTCATGAAGGCGATCCAGGCGAAGAACGCGCGGACGTGCTCCTCCTGGAAGCGCTCGGTGATGATGTCCAGCGCGCGCGCCTGCCGGATTCGGACGCCGAGCTCACCAAGGGGACCAGCCTGCGTGCGGGCGAGCACCTCTGACGGCGGACGCGGCGCGTGCTCGCGCTCGTCGTTGATGATGGGCGCCAACCCCTGCCAATCCTTCAAGAGCCTTCGATATGCCCGGGCATCCGCGTCCGAGAAGCGCGACAGCTCGGCGCAGGTGCGATCCAGGTCGCGCCACATCGTGATGCTTCGACCGTCACGGAACGGCATGGTGAACACCGGTTCCGGATACAGATACCGCAGGCCGTAGCGATCGAGCTGCAGCTCGTTGTCGCGCATCAGCGGATTGCTCTGGATCAGGTTGTGCGCCGTCGCGCAGGGATCGTGGATGAAGCCGGGAAGGGTGAGCTCCTCGGAGGTCGTGTCACCACCGATGCGGTTCGCGCCCTCGATGACCAGGACCTTGAAGCCGGCCCGGGCGGCGTACGCTGCCGTCACCAAGCCGTTGTGGCCGGCGCCAACCACCACGATGTCCCAGCTCGTCATGCTGTAGCGCCGAGGTAGAGCCGGCCGATCTCGGGATTGTTGAGCACCGTTGGGCCCGGCCCTTCGAGCCGGATCCGGCCGCTTTCCATCACCACCCCGTGGCTGGCGAGACCCAAGCCCGATCGCGCGTTCTGCTCCACCAGCAGGATCGTGCGGCCGGCCTGGTTCATGGCCCGGATGGTGTCGAAGACCGTGGTGCGCGTCTTCGGATCGAGACCCATCGACGGCTCATCCAAGATGAGGAGGGCCGGCTCCAGCATCAACGCCCGAGCGAACTCAACGATCTTCTGCTGTCCTCCGGAGAGTGACGCCGCCGGCTCGTGCCGTCGCTCGCGAACGATCGAGAAGGTCTCGCAGACCTGCTGCAGGCGGCGTTCGATAACGGCGCTGTCATGCACGGTGTACGCGCCCATGCGAACGTTTTCCCAGACTGTCATGGTCGGGAACAGGCTTCGCTCCTGCGGCACCTGCACGATGCCGCGCTGCAGGATGGCTCTCGGACTGAGCCCGGCAATCGCAGCGCCCCGAAACCGAATGGTCCCCAGCCGCGGCCGAAGCAATCCGCTGACGACGCGCAGGACGGTCGATTTGCCCGCGCCGTTGGGGCCCACGATGCAGGTGATCCCGCCTTCCTCGACCGAGAGATCGAGCTCGTGCAGGATGTCGCCCCCGCCGTAACCCGCGGTCACGCCCTGAAGCTCCAACTGCGCCGGCAGCGTCAGGCTCCGAGATAGGCGTCGAGCACCGCCGGGTTCTCGCGCACCGCTTTGGGTTTGCCGCTGGCGATCGCCTTCCCCTGGTGGAGCACGATCACCTCGTCACAGAGGTTCATGACGAAGCTCATGTTGTGCTCGACCAGCAGGAAGGTCACCCCCTGCCGGTTCAGCTTCCCGATGTGCTCGCTGATCCGTTCCAGCAGCGCCGGATTGACGCCGCCCGCCGGTTCGTCGAGCAGCACCAGCTCGGGCGCCGCCATCATCACCGCCGCCAGCTCGAGCAGCTTGCGCTGGCCGTAGGAGAGCGCGCCGCCCACGGTGCCGGCGACGTGGGCGATCTCGACGAATTCCAGCATCTCCATCGCCCGCTCCCGTTCATGGCGCCATTGCCCGTGCGAAAGCACTGCGCGAAGGCCGGCGCGCCGCACCGGCACGAGCATGTTCTCCAGCGCCGTCAGCCGGGGGAAGATGCGGGCCAGCTGGAAGGTGCGGCCAATGCCCAGGCCGTAGATTCGGTCCGGGCCGAGACCCGCGATCGACCGGGATTTGAATCGCACCTCACCGGCGTCGCGCGGGATGAAGCCGGTTACCAGGTTGAAGACCGTCGTCTTCCCGGAGCCGTTCGGACCGATCAGCCCGGTGATGCTTCGGTCGGCGACGGACAGCGAGCAGCCATCGACCGCGACCACGCCGCCGAAGCGCTTGGTGAGCGCTGAGATCTCCAGCAGGCTCATCAGGACACCACCGTGCGGGCCCGCCGGCGGTTGAGGAACTCAGCGACCGATGGCACGATGCCACGCGGCAGCAGCAGGATCACCAACAGGAACACCGCGGAGTAGAACACGAGGTAGAGCCGGCTGGCGCCGAGGCGATAGGCAAATTCGAGCTGCGCCGGCTCCAGCAGCACCGCGCCGATCACGGGACCACTCAGGGTCCCGAGTCCGCCGAGAAACGCCATCAGCACCATCGAGATCCCGATCAGCGGATCGAAGACGAA
>VBFR01000238.1 GCA_005889345.1 Chloroflexota bacterium | reverse complement strand
GCCGGTATCGGTCACCGTGACGTGCGCCCGTCCGTTCTGACGGATCACACCAACCGAGACCTCGCCACCCGACGGCGTATGGGTCAGGGCGTTGTCGATCAGGATCAGCAGGAGCTGACGCACTCGACCCAGGTCGGCGTCGACCCGAACCCCGCCGTTCAGATTCGGGCGCAGCTGGACGCCGCGCGACTCGGCCATCGGCGTGGCCTGGACGATCAGCCCCTTGACCACCTCGTTGAGCTCCATCGGCCTGGGATCGAGACGCAGC
>VBFR01000237.1 GCA_005889345.1 Chloroflexota bacterium | reverse complement strand
CGCCAGCACCAGTTGTCGTACCAACCGCGACAGGGCGTCACCCACCCAGGAAATCGGTTGCGCCACCTGCAAGACGCCGATGACCTTGTGCGACTTCGACAGGATGGGACGGGTGTCGACCATGTACAGCTCGCTGCCACTGGAGACCTGCGTCTGGCCGGGGTGTCCGGCGTTGGCGGCGCCGATCGGTGCCCAGAGGCTCGGGTCGTTGAAGAGCTTTTTAAGCTCGGCGCGCGGCTGGCTGACCTCCTGGCTTTTGAAGTCGAGCACGCGGACGAAGATCTCGGCACTGGGGGTGAGCGCCTGCACCGTGTCACCGGTGACGGTCACGTTGCTCATCGCCTTCGTCACCGCTGACTGGAGGTCTTTGTCGGATTTGGCCTGCAGCGCCTGGGAGACCGTCACGTAGACGATCAGGTCAAAGCATCCGAGGATCAGAACGAGGAGGACGAAGTACTGCGCGGCGAGGCGCACCAGCGCGCCCCGGAACATCATCCCGACAGCCGGTAGCCGACGCCATACACCGTTTGGATGAGCTTCGGCGAGCGGCCCTCGTCGATCTTGTCGCGCAAGTAGGAGATATAAACGGCCACGCGATTGGTGGTGCCTTCGAAGTTGTAGTCCCAGACGCGCTCCGCGATCTGCGCCTGGGTCAGCACCTGGTTGGGATGTCGCATCAAGAACTCGAGCAGGGCGAACTCCCGCGCGGTTAGCTCAATTGGGTTGTCGCCCCGCCGGACCTGATGCGTCTTGAGATCGAGAACGAGATCGGCCACCTGCAGCCGGTTCGCGTGGCCGTTCTTTTGCTCCCGTCGCATGAGGGCCCGCAACCTGGCGAGGAGCTCTTCGAACGCGAAGGGCTTGGGCAAGTAATCGTCGGCGCCGGCGTCGAGGCCGGCGACGCGGTCGTGGATCTGGTTGCGCGCGGTGAGCATGATGACCGGCGTTTGAATGCGGTTCTGGCGGAGCCAGCGGCAGACTTCCATGCCGTCCTTCTTGGGAATCATGAGATCGAGGATGATGGCGTCATAGCGCGCCGTCTCCGCCAGCTCCTGGGCCCGCTCACCGTCAGCCGCGATATCGACGGCATAGCGCTCGTCCTCCAGGAGCTGCTTGAGCAGCGTCGAGAGCTTGCGCTCGTCCTCGACGAGGAGGAGGTTCATCGGGGTGTGTCCCAAGTGTAGCGGGTCGGCCATGCCAAACTAGGCGACCGCCAAACCCCCCGACGCGCGCGAGCTTAGACGGCGACGGCCGGGACGGCGGGAGCGCGCTGCGCGGACAGCTCGGCGGCCGTCAGCAGGTGGTTGCCCGATATCCGCGAGCCGCTGTCGACGAAACGTCCGAGGCTGTCCCGCGCGCGACGGACGTTCCAGCCCAGGATGTCGCAGTACTCGACGAAGGTCTCGCCAGCAAAGAATCGCTCGGATTCCGAGCGATAGCTCTCCACGCTGAGGTCCGCCACCGCCTGCCAGATCACCCGGGTGAGGAGTGACTGGACGGCCTCCAGGGGGATATCCGGTTCCGTTGCGCCTTTTCTCATCCCTTCCTCCGATCGCACGCCGTGGCTGCCGCGTCGCCGCGCCATTTGAATGATGGTTTCGCTAATTTAACAAGTGATACCGATAATGTCAATCAGGGCGTGCGGGGTGCCGCAGCAAGTCGGCTTCCCGGAGGCGCGGGTCCACCCGACCCAGAACGCTGGCAGTCGCGGTGCGGACGAGTGGCACGTGCGGGATCCGTTCGAGGTGCTCGGCGATGGGCCAGAGATCGGCTTCGCTCGTCATCCAGTGGAGCCCATCAAACCGCCCCAGGTTGACGGGCCGACCGTGACCGCGGAGCGTCAATTCGCCCTTGAGATTGAAGTAGTGCTCGAAATACGACATCGCCAGTTCGCGTAGCGTTCGGTAGACCGGCTGGCGGGCGCGCAGGCCGGTGAACTTGCTCGTCCCGATCGCGCCCCAGAGCCCGCGGCGCCGATACACCGCGATCACGTGGTCTTCGTCGTGCACGGCGGCGAGGTCCATGATCAGCGGCGGGTCGCCCCCAACCCGCAGGGCCGCGGCCGCGAGCACGGCCCCTTCGATGCAGTTGGCCGTGCGGTCGCGCAGGACCCGACGTGGCGACCGAAACGTCTCCCCGTGATGCTCGGTGTTGTACGGAATGTCGTCGAGGAACTGCTGCACCTTCGCGGGTGTGTCGAGTCGCCGGCGGAACGTCGCCAGCTCGGGCCCAGTCAGCTCAGCAAAGGCCCGGGACATGTACGTCGCGGGGTTCCGCCCGCGGGCCGGCTGTGGCAGAATCTGTAGTTCGACGCGGCTGTGGTGAAATCGGTAAACACGCCAGGTTCAGGGCCTGGTGGGCGCAAGCCCTTGAAGGTTCAAGTCCTTTCAGCCGCATTCCTCCCCACCTTTCACGCCCGCCTTTCCACGCCGGGGCGGGCTTATACGGGCTTATCGGCCGACCTCGCGGTACCAATCGCTGATGTATGCGTACCGCTCCTCCGGTTCGATGGCCGAGTCGAGGCGCGTCCCGTGGATGCGATGGTTGACGGCCACCACGTAGCGCGGACTGTAGAGAAAGACCGCCGGAATCTCCTTGGCGAAATCCTCCTGGAAGGTGGCGTATGCCTTGGCCCGGGCCGTCAGGTCGAGGGTGTTGCGGCCGTCCTCCAGGTCGCCGTCGATGAAGACGTTCTTCTTCATGCCGGCGAAGTTGAAGCCGCCCGGATGCGCCTGCGAGGAATGCCAGAAGGAGTAGACATCGGGATCCGGTCCGTTGTCGAAGGCGGTCAAGGTCATATCGAACGTGCGCGCGTTGAGGTAGTCGTGAATCAACGAGGCGGTCGTGACCGGTCGGACCTCGGCGACGATGCCGACCTGCGAGAGCTGGCTCGCCACCTTCTCGGCCACCCGCTCGTATGGCGGGACGTCGCTGGAGACCGTCAGGCCGAAGCTGAGACTGGTCGTGCCCTTGGTCCGGATGCCGTTGACCATCGTCCAGCCGGCGTCGTCGAGCAGCTTGGCGGCGGCCGTCGGATCATAGGGTGGCTGCTGAGCCGCGCTGTCATAGGCCCACGCGATCGACCGCGGGATCGGTGAGTCGGCGGGAACGGCCTGCCCTCCCAAGACGTCGCGGATGATCGCCGTTCGGTCGATCGCCTTCGCGATCGCCTGCCGCACCCTGACGTCCTGGAAGTACGGTTCGTCGGACTTGAGGTTGAAGAGCAGCTCCGCGTATTGATAGGTCGAGCTGGTCAGCACGGTCACCTGCGTGTTGTTCCGCTCCTGGGCGGCGCCCGAGGGCGTGAGATTGGCGAGGCCATCGATCTGGCCCCGATCGAGCGCATCCAGTGCGGCGGCCTGGGACGGGAAGCTGCGGATCGTGACCGACTCCAGCCAGGGTCGGCGCCAGGAGAACGGGTTGCGCTCCAGCTGGATCCGGTCGCCCAGTTGGGCAACCATTCGAAAAGGCCCGGTGCCGACCGGGTTCAGGTTGGGCGAGGCGGAGGCGAGCTCGGCCATCGTTTTGCCGGCGAGCAGGTGCGCGGGGACGATGTCGAGCAGCTCGAGGTTTGCGATGAAGCCCGCGTTGTGGCCGGGAAGGGCAAAGCGAACGTGGCCGGCGTCGACCGCCGTGGCGATGATGTCCTTCCAGCTCTGGTTGAGGAGGGCGCCGGGGAACTGCGGATCCTGGACCGTCCGAACCGTGAAGACGACATCGTCCGCCGTCACCGGGGTGCCGTCGGACCATCGCGCATTGGGTCGCAGCGTGAAGCTGTAGCTGCGGCCGTCCGGGCTGACCTCCCAGTGCGAAGCGAGGCGTCCCTGGACGGCGCCCGTCGGCAACACTCGCACGAGCGGCTCGAAGAGCAGTGCATCGAGGTCATTCGAGCCGGCGGTGGCCTCACCGAAGAGCGGGTTCAGTGAGCCAAGCTGGCCCACCACGCCCTCGACGTACGTACCGCCGGGGCGGGGCGCCTCCGGCGACAGGATGACCCCGCGGAACACGAGCGCGAGAACCGTCAGCAGCGCGATCAGCGGCACGCCCACCCCGAGGGCGAGCAGTCCGCGGCGGATCAACCGACTCGGATGTAGACGACAGAGACCACCACGAACAGGACGACCAGTCCGATCGTGGCGTAGAACAGGTTCTTTTCCAGTCCGCGCTTCGTGCGGTAGCCACCGCCCGAGTCTCCGCCGCCACCGATAGTGCCACCGAGTCCACTCGCCTTGGGCGTCTGGAGCAGCACGCCCAGCATGACGAGCAAGGCCAGCACGAGCTCGACGATCCCGAGAAAGGCTTTCATTGAGGCTGAAGCCGCTGAATTATAACGCCAATTCCGCACCGAGCCGGTCGGCGCTCTTGGCATTGACAGATACACAAATATGTAGTAGCATGCCCGCGTGTACGGCCCGTCCCGCTGCCTCCGGTTGCCCCTCCTCCTCCTGGCGCTGCTGGCCGCCTCCTGTGCGCCGGGCCGTACCGCTCCCACCATGGGCGCCGCCCTCCCCCTCCCGCCGGTCGTGCCGGGCCCGATCATCAGCGGGCGCGACCAGCTGGTTCCACTACCCGACGGCGCAAGCGCCTTTGCCGCGATCGTTAAGGAGCTGCGCCAGGCACGACGCTCGATCGACATCGAGCTCTACGAATTCCAGCGGCGGGATCTCGCCATCTTGTTACTCGACGCCCGTGACCGCGGCGTGGCGATCACCGCTATCAAGGATCCCTCCGAGCGGAGCAGCCGAAGCGTCTGGGCCCAGCTGGAACAGGGCGGCGTCCGCGTCGTGGCGTTTCCGCTGGAACGCCTGACGATCGACCATGTGAAGCTGCTGATCGTCGACGGCGTACGCGCCATCGTCGGGGGCATCAACTGGGGGACCCACTCACCGGGTAATCACGACTTCGACGTGCTGGCGACCGGCGCCGTCGTTGACAACCTCGAACGCGTGTTCAAACAGGACCTGGCGCTGTCTGGCGAAGCGTCGGAGATCCCGTCGCCCGCAACCGATCGCGTCGTCCAGGTGTTGACGACGCACCCCAGTGAGGGCATTCGCGCCGCCGCGCTCGCGGCGATTGCCGCCGCCCAGGACTCGATCGACATCGAGATGTTCGTCCTGAGCGATCGCCTGGTCCTCGAGGCGCTCGTCTCGGCCGCGCGTCGGCGCATCCATCTTCGCGTCCTGCTGGACCCGACCCAACCGCAGAATGCCGCCGCCTTCGGGCTCCTGGAAGCGGCAGGGGCCGCCGTCCGCTTCTATCGGCCGGTCGGCGACGAGCTGCTGCACGCCAAGCTCGGGATCTTCGACGCTGGGATCACGCTCTTCGGCAGCTGCAACTGGTCGCGCTCAGGCTTCTCGCGCAACCACGAGCTCGACCTCCTGGTGCGCGAGCCCACGCTGGCCCGAACCTTCCTCAGCCGGATGGATCAGGACTGGGCGGCGTCGGCGCCCTGAGGTCGTCACCGGACATCTCCTCAGGTACCTCAAGGCCGACGAGCGGCAACAGCGTGGGCGCGATGTCGCCCAGCTTGCCGTCCGCACGAAGCCCGCGGACCTCATCTGCGCCAGCCAGGATCAGCGGCACGGGACTCGTGGTATGCGCGGTCAGCGGCGCGCCCGTTGCGCGATCGACCTTCAATTCAGCGTTCCCATGGTCCGCGGTGATCGCCAGGATGCCGTGGCGGCCGAGCACCGGACCTGCGATGCGCCCGAGCATGGCGTCGACCACCTCGACCGCCCTCACCGTCGCGGGAAAAACGCCGGTGTGGCCGACCATGTCCGGGTTGGCGAAGTTGACCACGAGGAAGCGGTCGTCGCTCCGCTCGAGCCGGTCCAGCAGGACATCGGTAACCGGCTGCGCGCTCATCTGTGGCTTCAGGTCGTAGGTCGCCACCCGGGGTGAGGGCACGAGGAGCCGGTCTTCGCCGGGAAACGGCGCCTCGCGGCCGCCATTCAGAAAGTAGGTGACGTGGGCGTACTTCTCGGTCTCGGCGGTGTGGAACTGCCGCCAGCCCGCGTTGGAGACGACCTCGGCGAGGACCTGGTTGAGCGGCTCGTCGCGAAAGGCGACCTCCGCCGGGAGGCCATTTTCGTACTCGGTGAAGGTCACGAAATGGGCGAGCCTCGGCCGGCGGTTGCGCGCGAAGTGATCCCAGCTCTCATCGAGGATGGCGTGCGTCAACTGGCGGGCACGGTCCGGACGGAAGTTGAAGAAGATCACGCTGTCGCCGTCGCCGATCGGTGGTGGCGGGCCCTCGCCGGGCGGCACGATGCGCGTCGGCACGATGAATTCGTCGGTGGTGCCGCCGCTGTAACTCTGCTTGATCAAGGCTATCGGGTCAGGCGCTGTCGGTCCGGTCGCCTCCACCACCGTCCGGTAAGCACGCTCGGTCCGCTCCCATCGCTTGTCGCGGTCCATCGCGTAGTAGCGGCCGCTGACCGACGCAATGGCGCCCGTGCCGATCGCGCGCGCGCGCTCCGCCAGTTCCGCGATGTAGCCGGCCGCACTGTTGGGCGGCTCGTCCCGACCGTCGGTGAAGGCATGAACGAACACGCGGGGCACCCGCAGCGCCTTTGCCATCTCGAGCAGTGTGTACAGGTGCTGGCTCGAGCTGTGCACGCCGCCGGGAGAAACAAGCCCGATCAGGTGCAACGCCTGGCCGCTTGCGACTGACTGCATCGCGGCGCGCAACACCGGATTGGTCAGAAAGCTCCCGTCGCCGATGGCCCGGTTGATCAGGGTGAGGTCCTGATAGACGACACGGCCGGCGCCCAGGTTCAGGTGACCAACCTCCGAGTTGCCCTGCTGGCCCTGGGGAAGCCCAACGGGTTCGCCGGCCGCGGCCAGGATCGTGTGGGGCCATTGCTGCCAGAGCGCATCCCAGTTGGGCTTTTTCGCCGCGGCGATCGCATTCCCGAAGGGATCGGTGCGGTATCCCCATCCATCGATGATCACGAGCACCAGGGGGCGTCCCGGCGCCGCGGTCACGCCGACCTGACCGCCTCGGCGGCGGCGCGCACGATCTCGGTAAAGTCGGCCTGCTTCAGGCTGGCACCGCCGACCAACGCGCCGTCGATCTCCGGCTTTTGCATCAGTGTCGCGGCGTTCGCCGGAGTGACGCTGCCTCCATAGAGGATGCGGATCTCGCCGGCGAGCGGCCCAAGCTTTTGCTGCAGCAGGCCGCGAATCGAGCTCATCGCCTCGTTCGCGTACTCGGGCGTCGCAGCCCTGCCGGTACCGATCGCCCAGACCGGCTCATAGGCGATGGTCAAGTCCGCGGCACGCCGGGCCTCGATGCCGTAGAGCGCGGCGCTGAGCTGGCGCGTGATGACCTCCTGGGTTCGGCCCAGGTCGTGTTCTTCCAGCGTCTCACCGATGGCCAGGATGACCTTCAGGTTGTTGCGAAAGGCCGCCTGCAGCTTCCGGTTGAGCATTTCGTCCGTCTCGTTGAAGAGCTGGCGGCGCTCCGAATGTCCGATCAGCAGGTAGTGGCACCACCCAGCCAGCATCTTCGGCGAGATCTCTCCCGTGAACGGCCCCTGATCCTCCCACGAGGCGTTCTGCGCGCCGACCTCGATCGGGCATCCGCGAAGGACGTTTGCGATTTCCCAGAGCATGAGCGACGGCGGGAGGACCACGATGTCCTCGCGGTCGGCGAATGGCTCCAGGACATGCCGCAGGTGCAGGGCATACTCGAGCCCTTCAGGAACGGTGAAATGCATCTTCCAGTTGCCGGCGATCAGCGGCCTACGCATGGGCCTTGTCGCGGAGTACCGCGATCCCCGGCAGGACTTTGCCTTCGAGGAACTCGAGGGTGGCACCGCCCCCTGTCGACACGAACGACATGCGCTCGGCGAGATGCTGCTTCTGCAGGGCGGCCACGAGGTCGCCGCCGCCGATGATGGTTTGCGCATCGCTGCCGGCCAGGCCCTGCGCCAGCGCGTCAGTCCCGTGATCGAATGGTGGGACCTCATAGACGCCCAGCGGGCCGTTCCAGACGACGGCCGCCGCCCCGTCGCAGGTCTGCAGGAATCGTTCGACCGTCATCGGGCCGACGTCGAGGACTTTCATCTCGGGCGGCACGGCATCGACCGCGACGGTGTCGACGGGCACGCCCGGCCTGGCGTCGGCGGCCACTACGGCGTCGAGCGGCAGCACGAGCGTCCCAGCCGATGCCAGCAGCGACCGCGCCACCTCGAGCTGGTCGTCCTCGACCAGCGAGCGGCCCATGCTCAGCCCCTTGGCTTTCAAGAAGGTGCAGGCCATCGCGCCGCCGATGCAGAGGCGGTCGACGCGCTTCAGCAGGCTGCGGATGACGCCGATCTTGGTCGAGATCTTCGAGCCGCCGATGATGGCGACCAGCGGATGCGGTGGGTCGGTCATGATCCGGCCCAGCGTCTTGATCTCGCGCTCCATGAGGAGCCCGGCGACCGCCGGCAGGTACTGCGCGACACCGACGGTCGAAGCGTGGGCCCGGTGCGCGGTGCCGAAGGCATCGTTGACATAGATCTCGCCCAGGGCTGCCAGCTGGCGCGCGAAGTCTGGGTCGTTCTTCGTTTCTCCGGGATGGAAGCGGACGTTTTCCAGCATCACGATCTCGCCGTCGCGCATCGTTTTGACGGCGTTCTCGACCGATGGTCCGACACAGTCGTCCACATGGCGAACGGGGCGGGCTATGAGCTCGCCGAGCCGCGACGCCAGGGGCGCGGTCCGGTACGCGTCGTCGACCTGGCCGTCCGGGCGGCCAAGATGCGTGATGAGGATGAGGCGGGCGCGCCGTTCGACCAGGTTCTGAATCGTCGGGATCGCCTCGCGGATGCGGGTGTCGTCGACGATGCGGCGGTTCTCCAGGGGGACATTGAAATCGACGCGCACCAGCACCCGCTTGCCGGCGACGTCGACGTCGCGAATGGTGGCTTTGTGGAGCGTCCCGCCGATCGTGGCGTCCGTGGTCAGTTCAGCCGGTCGCCCATGTATACGGTGAGATCAACGACACGGCACGAGTAGCCCCACTCGTTGTCGTACCAGCTGAAGACCTTGCCGTGGCGGTCGCCGACGACCATGGTCAACGGCGCGTCCACGATCGACGAGTAGGGGTTGCCCTTGAAGTCGCTCGAGACGAGCTCCTCTTCGGTGACGGCGAGGATCCCCTTGAGGTCGCTGGCGGCCGCCTCGCGGAGCGCCTCGTTGATGGTGCCGGCCGAGACAGGGTCGCGGGTCATGACGGCGAGGTCGACGAGCGAGACGTTCGGCGTGGGCACCCGGAGGGAGATCCCGTGGAATTTTCCCTTGAGCTCGGGCATCACGAGGGCCATCGCCGTGGCCGCGCCGGTGCTGGTTGGGATCACTGAGAGCGTGGCGGCGCGCGCTCGCCGGAGGTCCTTGTGGGGCGCATCGAGCAGCCGCTGGTCGCTCGTGTAGGAGTGCACCGTGGTCATCAGTCCGGCTTCGATGCCGAAACTATCGTGCAGCACTTTCGCCACCGGCGCCAGACAGTTCGTCGTGCACGAGGCATTGCTGACGACGTGGTGCTGGCGAGGGTCATAGCGATCGCCGTTGACGCCGAGGACGATCGTGATGTCCTCGTTCTTGGCCGGCGCGGAGATGATCACCTTCTTCGCGCCCCCTTTGTCCATGTGGACTTTTGCCTTGGTCGCGTCGGTGAACAAACCCGTCGACTCGATGACGATGTCGACTCCCAGGTCCTTCCAGGGAAGGTTGCCGGGATCCTTCTCGGCGAAGACCTTCACCCGCGTACCGTCGACCTTCAGGTGATCACCGTCGACGGCGACGTCACCGTCAAAGTTGCCGAGGATCGAGTCGTACTTCAGAAGGTGGGCCAGCGTCGCCGGATCCGTGATGTCGTTGACGGCGACGATTTCGAGATCGCGCCGGCCGAGGGCGGCGCGGTAGACATTGCGCCCAATGCGGCCAAACCCATTGATGCCAACCTTCACCGGCATGACGCCTCTCCTCGCTACTGGCGGATGGTCGCGGGTGTTCCCGCGCTCAATCTATTAGACCATTTCGATTCGCCAGCCCGACCAGCCGGCGAAGGCGATTCGCCACCGCCGACTTGCTGATCTGGGCGACTTGGGCCAGCTCGCGAAGGCCGGCGCGCGGGTGCGCCAGGCGCAGCTCGGCGACCTCGCGCAGCGCGGCCGGCAGCGACTGCAGCCGGTTGTCGCGCGCCTTGAGCCGCCGGATCGCCTCGCGCTGCTGGAGCGCCGCGCGCAGCCGCTTGTCCATGTTCGCCGTCTCGCTGTTGGCGCGCCGGTTGGCCTGGCTGCGCATGTCGCGCAGGATGCGGTCGTTCTCGAAGCGCATCACGGCGCGATTCGCGCCCATCAAGCCGAGCAGCTGCGAGATGGGCTCCGCGCCTTTCAGGTAATAGACAGTCCGGCCCCGGCGCGTGGTGCGCTTGAGCGCGATGCCCGCGCGTGCGGCCCCGCTACTGACCAGGGCGGTGGCGCCGCTGGGCACCACCATCTCCAGGTGGTAGGCGTCCGCGGGGTTCCCCAGGACACCGCGCGCCAGGAAGGTCCCGCGCAGAATGGCCCGGGCGCAGCAACCGTCGGCCGAGCCACGACCCGCCGGCAGGGTGAGCCGTAGCCGGTAGCTGGGCCGTTTTTCCGTCGCCCCTTTACGAACGGTCTCCACCCGACCGCCGGCGACCTTGGCCAGGTGCACCACCTTGCGCGCCACCGCGTTGCGTGGGATGCGCAGCGTCAGCGGCGCGCCGTCGCCGGCACCGACGAGCGCCTCAACCATCGCCGTCAACTCCGCTTCCTGGCAGCACGGTCGCGCCGGCTGCACGTTGGCGAGCTCCGCCTTCACCTCATCGGTGAAGGACGCCTTGACTGTCATTGCCACACATTAAACTTGGTCAGTGCTGGTTAAGATCCCGATCGATCCGGTGCTCGTGTCGATCGGCGGCCTCAAGATCCACTGGTACGGGATCATGATCGCGATCGGGCTCTACGCCGGGATCCAGGTCGCCCTCCGTGACGCGCCACGCCGCGGCATCGACCGGGACCAGCTGATGAACGTCGCCCTGCTGGCGGCCGTGCTCGGCATCGCCGGCGGCCGCCTCTACTACGTAGTCCAGAACGACCCCAACTTCTTCCTGCACCACCCGGCCCAGATCATCGCGGTCTGGCAGGGTGGGATGGCGTTCTTCGGCGCGATGTTCGGCGGCGCGCTGGCGGTCGCCATTTCGTCCTGGCGTTGGAAGATCCCGTTCTGGAGCTTGCTCGACGTCGGCGCGCTCGGCATGACGATCGGCCAGGCGATCGGCCGCATCGGCAACATCATCAACGGCGACATCGTCGGCTACAAGACCAACGGCTGGGGGTTCGAGTACACGAATCCCAACACGTTCGGGCCGCTCAACGTGCCCGTCCAGCCGGCCAGCCTCTACGAGCTGCTGATCAGCCTCACGCTCTTCCTGGTGCTATGGAATCTCCGCACACGCATTCATCCCGAGGGGATGCTGGCGATGCTCTACGTCGTGCTCTACGCGGTGAGCCAGTTCTTTATTTTCTTCCTGCGGGACAACATCGTGATCCTTGGCGGCTTGAAGCAAGCCCAGGTCACGTCACTGGTCGTGATCGCCCTGGCGCTGCCGGTGATCGCCTACCTGCTGCGCAGAGAACGCCTGGCGCGCCCGCCAGAGACGCAGCCGGCCGAAACGCCTTCGGCCGCGGGAGAAGCCGCGGGCTAAGCGGCGCGTTTGCGGCGTTCGCCGCGCTTCAGCAGTAACTCGAGGAATCGCTCAGGCTGGAATTCCGCCTTCTCGACGATTGACTCGACCTTGCCATCCAGCTTCTGCCGGTCCTCCGCCGTCAGCACTTTCGCGGTGTGGACGAGGATGGGAATCCGACCGATGTCTTTGTCGCGGCGCAGCGCCGCGATGACCTCGAAGCCGTCGACCCCGGGCATCACGAGATCGAGAATGACGAGGTCGGGTTTGTTGCGCAGGGCTTGCTCGATGCCGGTGCGAGCGCTGTCGACGGCGCTGACGCGCACGTTGAAGGGCTTGAGGACGGCCTTGACCAGGCTGATCGCCTGCAGGTCGTCATCGATGACGAGCACGTTTGCCGGCATTTTCTTGGCGCGCTTGCCGTCCGCCATCAGATCGAAGCGAACCATCAGCTGGACGAGCTGCTGGCGGTCGATTGGCTTGGTCAGGACCTCGCCGTCCACGACCGCGACCGGCGGTGCGTCGGCGGCCGCCATGACGACCAGCGGGATGTCGCGGGTGCGGGGGTCCTTGCGGAGCTCCTTGATCAGCGCGGGCGCGCCACTGACCGGCAGCTCGGCGTCAATCAGTATGGCGAGTGGCTGCAGCTGCGACGCCTTCTCTAATGCCCGGGGACCGTTGTCGACGTAGACGACTTCGTAGCCGGCGCGTTTGAGGAATGGCTCGATCCGTTGGCGCGAGACCATGTCGTTGTCCGCCACGAGGATGTCCGGCGGTCGGCCTTCCCGCTCGACCACCGGTGGGGCATCAGGGTTCATGCCGCGGCTGCCGGTCAGCGAGCGCACGGCCTCGCCGAGCGACACCGCACTGTCGTGCAGGTACTTCAAGTATTCGCGGTGCTCCTCGACCGTGAGCGTGCGCGTACGCTCCTCGAGCAGGACGCTGGAAAACCCGATCAGTGAGTTGAGCCGCGAATTGATCAGGTGGCTTTGCTCCGGGCTCATACTGGCTGCCGGTGTCAGCGGGCCCGCGGCGATGTGTCGCTCCTGTGCCCGTGCCTCTTCCAGCGCTTTTCGGACCTGCTGCATTTCCTCGTTCTGCGCCTGGATCTCGGCGGTCAACGCCTGCCGGCGCGACACCCAGTCCGACGCGAGCCGGTTGGCCTGCTCGGTGAGCTCCGCGTGGCGGGCTTGCAGCGCAAGGTGCTGCTCGCGCTCACTGCCGAGGTCCCGCTCGAGCCCGGTGGCACGCTCCGTGAGCTGGTTGACTTCGCCGAGCATTCGCTCGTGGTCGAGTCCCCACTGAATCTGGTCGGTCTGGAGTGCATCGCGGTCGCGGGTGACCAGCTCGAGCTGATCGCGCGCCCGGTCGCGGTCCGCCGCGGCCGCGTCACGATCCGCGGTCGCCTGATCGCGCTCCTGCCGGGCCGCATCCAGCTCCCGCTCGAGCTGCGCCAGGCGCTTGCGCTCTGCGGCGATCGTTTCGTTGATGGTCCGGAGGGTCGCCCGGAGACGGTCCTCCTCGTCCTTGATCGCCTGCCGCTCGGCCGACCACTCCCGGGCGGCCTCCTCGTGGCGGGCAAGCTGGGAGCCGAGCGTCTGGCTCATCGACTCGAGGCGCGCGAGGAACTGCCGCCCCTCGGTAACGGCATCGCCGAGCGCGCTGGAGAGGTTAGCCGGGTCCGGCACGCCCCTATAACGGTTTGGTCCGCCCTTTCCCTCCCCTCTCCGGGCGACTGCCGTCCGCCGGACTAGGTCGAGAGGACCTCGGCCGTCGTTTCGTGGGCGAGGATCTCGTTGCAGAGCGCCACGCAGAGGTGGCAGATATAGACATCCGACGGACCGGCCACGAGGCGGACGTCCCCCTGCTTTTTGCCGCAAAACGAGCACCGGCGCACCGGGCGGTCCACGTTTTCGATTATCTCAGAGCATTTCCTTGATCGCGACGGCGACCGGCCGGGTGATCCCCTTGACCGCCATCAACTCGTCCACAGCGGCGCTGCGGATGTTGTCCACGCTGCCGAACTGACGAACCAGCGCCCGGCGGCGGACTGGGCCGAGCCCGCTGATGCCGTCCAGGGCCGAGGCGAACGCGTCTTTCTTGCGGACCACCCGGTGGAAGGTGATCGCAAATCGATGCGCCTCGTCCCGGACGCGCTGGACGAGGAAGAGCGCCTCCGAGTCGAGGGGCAACCGGATGGGCTCGCTGTCGCCAGGCCGGAAGAGCTCCTCCTGCTCCTTCGCCAGCCCGAACGTCGCGACCGAGGCCAGACCCATCGCCTCCATCACCTCCCGTGCCGCCGACAGCTGGCCCTTGCCGCCGTCGATCAGGACCAGGTCCGGGAGCCGGCTGAAGCTGGGCTCCTCGGGGGTGCCTTCTTCTGATCGGGCATGCCGGCTGAACCGGCGGCGCAGCACCTCCTGCAGCATGGCGAAATCGTTCGCGCCCTGCACCGTCTTGATCCGGAAATGCCGGTAGTGCGCCGGCTTGGGCCGGCCTTCTTCGAAGACGACCATCGAACCGACGGGGTACTTGCCCTGAATGTTCGAGATGTCGTAGCACTCGATCCGAACCGGCAGGGCCGCCAGTTGAAGCCGCGACTGGAGGTCGTTTAGTAGCGAGGCGGTTCGCTCGGCGTCGTAGTCGAGCTTGATCCGCATCTGGCGCATCGTCTCGGCGGCATTCGCGGCCGCCTGCTCGAGCAGCTCGCGCTGCTTGCCGCGCTGCGGGACCCGCACCGCGACCGTGCTGCCGCGCCGCTCCGTCAGCCATTGCTCGATCAGCTCGCGGTCGGGCAGCAGCTCGGGAACGAAGACTTCTTTGGGAATATGCGTCGCATTCGCGTAGTACTGGCTGACGAAGGCATTGAGAACGTCGGCGTTGGATTGATCTTTGTCTAGGCCCACCAGGTCGAAGTTCTCCGAGCCCGAAAGGCGGCCCTCGCGCACACTGAAGACGCGCACCGAGCCCTGGCCATTTGCGCGCGCCAGGCCGAACAGGTCCTGGTCGTAGCGACCCATCGCCAGGACTTTCTGGCGTTCTGCCATGCGCTCCATGGCGTCGAGCCGGTCACGGTAGCG
Source organism: Chloroflexota bacterium (assembly GCA_005889345.1). Taxonomy (GTDB): domain Bacteria; phylum Chloroflexota; class Dormibacteria; order CF-121; family CF-121; genus CF-13. The sequence goes on along the minus strand of VBFR01000237.1, from coordinate 1,966 downwards.
GGCCGCGGCTTCGTACTCGAGCTTGTCGGCGGCTTCCTGCATTTGTTGCTTCAGCCGCCGTGCCACGTGGTCCGAGCGGCCATCGAGGAAGCTCGCGACCTGGTTGAGCTGCTCATGGTAGTCCTCGCGGTTGATGAACCCGGCACAGGGTGCCGAACAAAGATTCAAGTGGTAGTAAAAGCACGGACGGCCGAGGGCGAACTCGGAGTCCTTACAACTGCGGTACGGGATCACCCGCCGGACAGTCTTCAGCGTCGTTCGCAACGCGATCGCGTGCGTGTAGGGTCCCCAGTACCGGGCGCCGTCGCTGGCCGGCCGGCGGACGAGCGTGATGCGCGGGAAATCTTCGTTCAGCGGCAATTTGATGTAGAGATAATTCTTGTCGTCGCGCAGCCGGATGTTGAAGCGGGGTCGATGCCGCTTGATCATCGTCTGCTCGAGGACCAGCGCCTCTTTCTCGGTCGCCGTGGTGATGACTTCGAACTCGTAGACACGCGCGACCATCGCGGCGATGTGCTCCGGCAGCACGCTGGAGGCCTGGAAGTAGTTCGGCACCCGGTTGCGCAGGCTCAACGCCTTACCCACGTAGATGACACTCGCCCGAACATCGCGCATCAGGTAGACGCCCGGGGTGTCCGGCAGCGCCTTCAGACGTTCTTTTAGATACTCGGGCCGCTCCGCGAGAACAGCCGCCTTCTTGGTCGCCGTGGCCACGGTCTTAGGCTATCGCGAGTTCCGGGTCGAGCACCCGACGAAGATATTGGCCGGTATAGGAACGGGGATTCCGGACGATCTCCTCGGGGGTGCCGGCGGCGACCACCTGGCCGCCCTTGTCGCCGCCTTCCGGGCCCAGATCGATGATGTGATCGGCGGTCTTCAAAACGTCCAGATTGTGCTCGATGACGACCACGGTGTTGCCGGCATCGACGAGCCGGTGCAGCACGTTGAGCAGCCGTTCGATGTCGGCGAAATGGAGGCCGGTGGTCGGCTCGTCCAGGATATAAAACGTCTTGCCGGTATCGCGCCGGCTGAGTTCTTCCGTCAGCTTGACGCGCTGGGCCTCGCCGCCGGACAGCTGCGTGGCCGGCTGACCCAGGCGAATATATCCAAGGCCGACCTCGCAGAGCGTCTGCAACTTGCGCCTGATCCGCGGGATCCGGTCAAAGAATTCCGTGGCCTCCTCGACGCTCATGTCGAGCACGTCGGCGATCGTCTTGCCCCGGTAGGTGACTTCGAGGGCTTCCTTGTTGTAGCGCTTGCCCTTGCAGACCTCGCACGGGACATACACATCGGGCAAGAAGTGCATCTCGATCTTGATGATGCCGTCGCCCTCGCAGTTCTCACAGCGGCCGCCCTTGACGTTGAAGCTGAAGCGGCCCGGCTTGTAGCCGCGCACTCGCGCTTCCGGCATCTCGGCGAAGAGCTCGCGAATGTAGGTGAAGACGCCGGTGTAGGTCGCCGGATTGGAGCGGGGTGTGCGACCGATCGGCGACTGGTCGACGTTGATGACTTTGTCGATGAAGTTCAAACCGGAGACCTCGCGCGCGGCGCCTGCCCGATCCTTAGCGCGGTAGAAGTGCTGCGCCATGCGTCGATACAGGATGTCACTGACGAGCGTGCTCTTCCCGGACCCGCTGACGCCGGAAATGCAGATCAGCTTGCCCAGCGGGAAGTAGACATCGATGTTCTTGAGGTTGTTTTCGGTGGCGCCGCGGACAACGATCATCTGCCCATTGCCCTTGCGCCGCCGCGTCGGCAACGGGATGGATCGCTCGCCACGCAGGAACGCTCCCGTGATCGACTCCGGCGACTTCAAGATGTCGTCGAAGCTGCCTGTGGCGACGATCTTGCCGCCGTGCTCGCCGGCCCCAGGTCCGATGTCGACGATGAAGTCCGCCGTCCGCATGGTTTCTTCGTCATGCTCGATGACGACCACCGTGTTGCCGATGTCGCGCAGCGCGAGCAG
>VBFR01000236.1 GCA_005889345.1 Chloroflexota bacterium | reverse complement strand
GGCCGGCCGAGGTAGTAGCTGGTATTGGCGACGTAGTCGATCTCCGATCCGGCGACCCGCTTGTCGAACTTATAGGCCCCGCCGGTAACCGTCGGGTTGAGGGAAACGGGGTCAGTCCGCTGCTTCGCGGGGTCGATCTTTCCGTAGACGCTGGCCGGCGCGATGAACGTCGTCAGGTTGTTGGCCAGGAAGGGCGCGAAGGCATCCTTGAGCGTGAACTTGACGGTATTGGCGTCGACTTTTGCCACGTTGTCCAGTTCGCTCCAGTCGAATGCAGCATCCGTGTCGAGGGCTGGATTGTTCTGCATGTTGACGGTCATCACCACGTCGTCCGCGGTGATCGGCGTGCCGTCACTCCATTTCGCATTCTTGCGGAGCTTGACGGTCCACGTCTTCGAGTCCGACGAGATCGTTGGCATCCCATCCGCGAGGTCAGGCGTGACATTCAGGTTCGGGTCCGCCTGATACAGGTTCGGGAAAATGAACCCCCACGCGCGGACCGACGGCACGTCGCCGGCGACGAAGGGGTTCAGGCTCTGGGCATCAGCGTCGAGCGCCCAGATGAGCGTGCCCCCGTTTGTGATCGTTTGGCCCGTGGTGGAACTGCCACCGCAAGCGGACAGAAAAACAGCGATCCCGGCGACGAGCGTCGATACTCGCAACCATCGCGACTTACCGATAGATTGATCCATAAAGGTCAACTACCTCCCTTCCAGGCAAAGATGTGTCGTCCAGCGTGCGTTCGGACGCCGAATCGCCGTAATCATGCATCAAGCGATGTCAAGACATCAAGAAAAGGCCCCAAATATTAACCTCTATTAGACCGGCGGCCTTTTTTGGTGCCGGGCGGGGCCCCGTTACCAGCTGTTAGGGTCGGTGGCGGCGGCGGAGTACTCCCGTGATTCGGCATGGTTTCCCATCGCCGTCCGGTAGAGGCCCACGTATTTTTCCGCGGAGTTGGCCCAGCTGACGTCGGTCGACATAGCGTTGGCCTGCAGCCTCAGCCACGACGCCTGCTGACGGAAGGTTTCGAGGGCTCGGACCACCTGGGCGAAGAGGTCCCAGTGGTCGTAGGCCGTGAAGACGAAACCGTTGCCGCTCTGCGCGACCGGGTCCCAATCGTCGATGGTGTCGGCCAGCCCGCCGGTGGCGCGCACGATCGGGATGGTTCCGTAGCGAAGGCTGATCAGCTGCCCCAGCCCGCAAGGCTCGAAGCGCGACGGCATGAGGAACATGTCGGAGCCGCCGTAGATCTGCTGCGCCAGTACCGGTTTGAAGCCGATGGTGGCGGAAACCTTGCTCGGGTTGTCGCGCGCATTGGCTCGGAACATCTCCTCGTAGCGCGCGTCACCGGCGCCGAGCACGACGAGTTGCAGGTTGAGCCGCATCAATCCCCACATGATGTTCGCGATCAGATCGAGGCCTTTCTGGTCGTAGAGCCGTGAGATCAGGCCGATCACCGGGACCGCTGGATCCTGCGGGAGGCCGACCTCCTTCTGCAGCGCCAGTTTGTTGTCGAGCTTCTTCTCGATGCTCCCGATGTCGTAGGGCGCGGCGAGCGAGGCGTCGGTCGAGGGATTGAAGACGTCGTAGTCGATGCCATTGATGATGCCGTGCAGCTTGCTGCGAAACACGCGCAGCAGGGGGTCCATCTTTTCGCCATACTCGGGGGTCAGGATCTCGTCCGCGTAGCGGTTGCTGACGGTGTTGACGACATCCGAGAAATGAAGCCCCCGGCCGAGCAGGTTGACGCTGTCGTCGAGCCCCGGCAGGCCGGGCTTGATCAGGCCCCACTGCTCCAGGTCCGCCAGGTTCAATGCGCCATAGCCGAAGACGCCCTGAAAGGCGAGGTTGTGGATGGTGAGGATCGTGGCGATATCAGCGTAGAAGGGATCAGCCGCATAGAGTCGAGCCAGCATGTTGGGAATCACGGCCGTATGCCAGTCATTGACATGAATCACGTCGGGCCGGAAGTCGAGCGGCCGCAGCATCTCGAGCGCGGCCCGGCTGAAGTAGATGAAGCGTGCATCGTCGTCCCAGAACCCGTACATGCCGTCGCGGCCGAAGAACTGCGCGTTGTCGATGAAGTAGATCGGCACCTCACCGGCGATCCGTCCTTCGAGGACGTCCGCGTTGACCGGTTGATGCGCAAGGGGCACGCCCAGGTTGGTGACGATCCGTCGCAATCCATACTTCTCAACGTCGATGCTGCCGTAGCGCGGCATGACGACCCGCACGTCGTGACCCATCGCCTTGAGCGCCTTGGGCAGGGCGCCGGCGACGTCGGCGAGGCCGCCCACCTTGGCGAACGGTGCGACCTCGGCCGCGACCAGCAGGATCTTGAGCGGCTCGTGGTGCCGCCCGCGCAAGACGTCGCCCGGCACGCGGACCGGGATCGATCCGGTGGGCGGGAGCTGCTCCACGGGCTTACCTTTTTCGTGCGCCACCGCAACCATCTCGACCGTCTCGCCGGGGTCGTGCCCGAGCGCCTCGAAGGGTACGGCAAAGGCGACCGCCTCGCCACCCGTTGCCCGGTCGGCCCAGCGCGGCTGCTGCAGCTGCGCCTCCGGGGTGAGCTCACGCAGCTCCAGTTGCACCTCGGCCCCACTGGTCTTCGCCGTGAGCCGCAGGGCGGGATCGAAGCCGAAGTTGCCGTGACTCGGTCGCTTCGGACTGCCGGAGAAGAAGATCTCGAGCTCGACCGGACGCGGCCTGTTCGCGGGGAGCAAGTCGAATCGCAGGTAGAGATTGCGGTCGTCGTGCCCGAACCAGATGCGCCGCACCGCCCCGGTCGGGGGATGCATGGCACCGAAGAGCGCGCTGACGTCCACGTAACCACCGGCCTCCCACTCCTCCTGGTCCACCACGCCGTTGAGCTTGGGCGTGATCTTGCGGTGAGGCCGCTGCGAGGCTGATCCAGCGGCGGCTTTGGCGATGGGCCGGTAGAGCTCGGCCGGAGGCGTCCCTTTCAGCGACATATAGATGTTGCGCAGGTGCAGACGGAAGAGGCTGTCCCAGATCTGGTCCATCCCCGAATCGTGGGATCGGCCAAACCACCAGAACCAATCGCTGCCTTGCGCGATGAGTGCCTCACGCCGCGCCGACGCGAGTTGCTCGTGCTCATCCGCGGCTCGCTCGCGCTCGCTGATAAAATCCCGCGCCTGCGCCAGCAGGTCCCAGGCGACATTGTGTTCCGCGTCGCCGACCCAGGTGTCGAAGTTCGCGTTGATCCAGGAGCCCGGATGGATGCGGGGCAGCGAGCGCTGCGCGGGAAACTCCGAGAGGAATTCGGAAACGGTCACCGTTTTCAGCTCGGGCTCACTCAGGAGCCCGCGGTAGAGCGAGTGAAGAAATGGGTTGCCATTGGCCTCGTACGAATCCCAGCAGTTTTCACCGTCGAGGGCAATCACCGCCAGGAACGGCGTCTCCTGCTGCTGCTGCTGGACGGCGCGAAGCCGGCGGACCAGGTCGGCGGCCGCCTCTTCTGAGGGCGAATTCTGGTACTCGAAACCAATCGCGTTGGAGAGGGCCGCGTCGCGGAACACAAGATGGATCGGCGGGCCGTTGCCCTGGATTCGATAGGGCGCGTAGAGCAACTCGGCCCTGGTCAGCTGCCCCTGCGCGTCCCGTGTCAGCGGGCTCGTCAGTGACCGGGAGAGGACCCCCTCATCGCTCAGCATCCACTCCAGCCGGTGATCGGCGGCCAGCCGTACCGCCTCTTCGGAAATCGCGGCTTCCGGCGGCCAGACCCCGCGCGGCCGCCGGCCGAAGTGGCGCCGATGCGCCTCGATCCCAAGGCGCAGCTGTTCGGCCGCGTCGTCAGGGTGCCTGAATATCGCGCGCGGCATTGCCAGATCCGGCCGCGCCACACGCGCGACGCCGAGGTCGGCGACCAGCGGCAGGATGGGGTGGTAGTAGGGACTCGTGGTCAGCTCGGCCTGTCCTCGCTCCTGCAGTTCCCGATACTTGGGGAGCACCTTGCGGAGCAGCTCAAATTGCATCCGCAGGACCGGCTCCACGTCGGTGTCCGAAAAGAAGCGCCCCTTGCGGTGAAGCTCGGCGATCTCCGGATCCCGCTCGCTGGCCTCGGGGCCGATCCATGACAGGTTGAACCACACGAGCAGATCGCGTAGCTCGGCGTCGGTGAACAGCGTCGCCATGCCGTCGGCTGTGCGCTGCCCGGCCTGCTCGCGCTTGCGCACCAGCTCCAGGTAGCGTGGCGACTGGCGGACTCGGCGGATCTGGCTCGACTCGGTCATCCAGCGCGCGATGAAGGCTCGCTCGTCGGCGCTGAGCCCCGACACCGGACGGCGGGCGAGATCCATGTAGACGTCCTGGAAACCGCCGTCGACGTAATCCTGCACCTGGTCCACCAGCGCCGGCACCAGGTTGAAGGTTTGCTTGATGTCCGGGTACGAGTCGAGCAGCGCCGGCATCTTGTAGTAGTCCTTGGCGCAGCGCAGCCGGACCCAGGGCAGCAGAAAATTGTTGGTCAGGTCATCCTTGTAATAGGGCTGGTGCATATGCCAGACGAAGGCCACATGCAACGGGCGCGTCACGGGGAAAGAGTCTAGCTAACCGGCCGCTTTTTTTAGCGGTTCCGGGAACACAAGGTTGAACACGTAGCGGAGGTGCGGCGAGTACTCGATGGTGATCTTGTCACCGGGCCGCAGGCGATCGAAGGTCGAGCGGTTGATGCGGAAGGCTTCCGCCCAGAGCTTCTTCGTCATCACCCGGTCCCCGGCCTGGACGGCGACGCGGTAGGTGCGGCCGAAGAGCCCGACATCCCGGCGCATTCCCACCACCAGGCCGACCATCGAGCACCGCCGGGCGGCAAGGTCGAGGCCGCTGCGGACGAGCACGATGACACCCACCGGAACGACGGTGAAGGACGCCGCCAGCGTGAACATCATCGAGTACTCGAGCCAGCGCGCCGCGGGGTGCGTGACCGCCTCCGCCAGCTCCGGCCCGACGATGAAGAACGCCAGGCACCCAAGCACGATCGAGATGAAGCCAAGCGCGGCGGACATCACGGGCGGCTCCCCCCGGCAGATCGTCCACAGGTGCCACCTGACGCGCGGCCGCATGGGGCGGCCGTCGGGTCCGACGGCGATCGTCAGCTGGCCCCACGGCATGGACCCGCCGACGAGCCGCAGCAGCAGCAGCAGGCCGATGGCCACCGCCACCAGAGCCGGAAAGGGAGGCACGTGGAAGGAAGGCACCCTTGCGGTATAACCCGGGCGTGCGGGTCGACCTTGCAGCGGCTGAATACGAGTCGTATACGGGAGGTTAGACCCCCGGCGGCACCGTGCGGGCGTTGGTGTACTGACGGACCTTGTCGCGCAGCTTGGGCAAGGGGTCGGTCTTGAGGAAGTACTCGTCACAGCCGGCCTTTTTGGCCTCTTCGTGGGTCGCCATTCCGGCGGTATAGACGATCACCTTGATGTCCGGCGAGTAGCGGCTCTCGCGAATCTTCCGGCACAGCTGCAGCCCGTCGATCCCGGGCATCTGGATGTCGGCGACGACGACCGCGGGCTGGTAGTCGACGCAACACTTCCAGGCTTCGTGGCCGTCCTTGGCTTCCATGACCTCGTGGCCATCGAGCTCGAGCAGCGTCCGCAGCATCGTCCGGACGTCGCCGTCGTCGTCGGCGACCAGGACGGGTGGTTCGTCGTTAGTCGGAATGAAGGCTGGGACGCCACTCAACGGAGTCCCCTCTCTACCATCCCCTTCGAATTCTAGCGGCCGTCAGGCCGCCGCGCTTGTCAGACGTACTCGTCCATGGCGCGCAAGAAATTGACGTAGACGCGCTGCTGTTCTCGAAGGATGCCCAGCCCACCGAGCTCCCACCATTCGTCGGGAGTGAAGTAGGCCGAGACCTCCGCCTGGGCACCGGCCTTGGAAAACCACTGGATCAGATGCAGGTTGTCCGACTGGAGCAGCCACATGGCGATATCGATCAGGTGCGGGTGTTTGGTGAGCTTCGCCTTGTTGTAGATGTGATGCATGAGCCGGAAGATGCCCTGTTGCGCCTCGTTGCCCAGGAAAAAATCCATGCCGCCGTCTCCAGCCCACGTACATCCGTATTCCGGGAGCGGCATCTCGTGGGCGTCCTTGAAGGTCGCGATCGCCTCCGACGGCGATAGATAGCTCATCTTGTTCTTGACGAAATCGGCGTGGAGCGCGTGCATGAATGGGAAGATGCCGGAGTCGGCCCGGTGGTGCTCGCCGAAGGTCTCGAAGTCCCAGGCGAGGAACACGAATTCCCCCATCGCCTGCCGCACCCAGGTCGCATAGGTGTCGGCCATGAGCGGCCAGCCGTTCCACTGCCGGTTGCTGAACCGGTAGCCGACGTCGTCGCTCAGCTCGTAGTGCCGGGTGAAGAGCCGCATCTCCTCGTTGGGATAGCGGTAGAGGTGCGTCGGTTCACGCCAGCCCATCACCCAGGGCCGGCCGTCCATGACCGCGCCCTTGAAACCACTCAGCTGTAGTTGGAAGTAGACGTCGTTCGACATGAACATTTCGGTTGTGTCGGTGACGGCAACCGTTTTCTGAAAGGTCTCTTCCAGCTGCCGCTTGCCCCATGCCATGCGCTCGGCAAAGGCCGCGATGTCGAGATAGAAGATGAAGGAGTGATAAGGCTCGACGGCGACCAGCTCGACGTTCTCGTGGCTGACGAGCTTCTGGAAGCCGGTCAGCACGTCCGGGCCAAAGCGTCGCATCTGCAGCAGAAGCGAGACGGAGAAGCCCAGGGAGATCTTCATCCCCTTGTCAACCAGTGACTGGAAGAGCTCGGTGGCCGGCCGGTAACAGTACTTCGACACCTTGTCGAAGTAGCGCCGGTCCATCTGCTCGTCAAAGATGAGGGCGTCCATCTTCTCTGGCGCGGTGCCGCGCGGGATCAGCTGGGCTGGCAGGCGGATTCGCCGCGGCTGATGCGCGACCATGTAGATGACCAGGTTGTTAGGCATCCGTTGCTATCCTCTCAGACGGGACGCTCAGCCCCTGCTTGAGTGCGACGAATTCGAGGCGCTGCAGGAAGATGTCGATGACGCGCTGCCAGGTGTAGTCGCGCGCGGTGCGCTGGGCGGCGATCCGCAGGTTGCGGGCGGTCTCCGGATGCGCCGCAAGGTGGTTGACATAGGCGACGATCTCGGCCGCATCCTCGGTCTCGATGACGATCGCGTTCTTGAACGGCTCAGCGTATTCCTCACCGGTTGCGCCGACGAAGGCGACGCCACCCGAGGCCATCGCCTCGAGTCCCACCAGGCCGAAGGGCTCGTGCCCGCTGTTCGCGAGGGTGGCGGTCGCCGACGCGTACAGCACCGGCAGCAGGTCATCCGGCAGGAAGGCCGTCACGTTCCACATGTCGGCGTCGGCATTGTCTTTCAGCGTCTTCGCCAGCGCGCTGACGTCTTCGATGCGAGTCGAAAGCGGCGCTACGCGCAGTCCGCGCTGCTGCGCAAAATCGAGGACCTCGCCGCCGAAGGGTTCGAGGCCACCGCGCATCAGCAAGCGGGTCGTCACCCCGCGTTCCTTCAGCTGGGCGACCGCCGCGATCGCCTGGTGCCAGCGCTTGTCCGGGCTGAACCGCCCGATCTTAAAGAGGAACGCGGGCGCATTCACCGCGGCGCGCACCGCGCGCACCTGTGCCTGGCTCACCCGGGCGATCATCGAGCCGGGGATACCGTTGGGAACCACGATGGGGTTGACGCCCCATTGCCACATGATGTGCTTCATGTAGCGGCTGACCGTCATCAGGGTGCAGACGAAGGCGAGCTGACCCCAGTTGATGCGGTGGAAGGAGAAGTGGTTGTTCGCGTTCCACAGCAGGAGACAGCGATCCCGCAGCCCGGCGAAATATAGCCCATCCGAGATCAGGCTCATGGCGTGCGCCAGGTGCCACTCCTCCCCGAGCACGACCACCGTCTTGCCGCGCTCGATCGCGGGACGGATGTAATCCTTGATCAGGGCGTCCGGCAGGCTGCGATTGAGGTCCGCAACCTTGTCATCCTCGCCGTCGTAGACGCCGACCGGGTGATAGCGGCTGATCCACTGACTCCAGCGATGCAGCCACAAACGGCCATCGAGTGCGCTCTCATCGGCGGGGAGCTTCGGATCGCCGACAAAGAAGAGGTGCGTCTCGAAGCCACGCTCCGCCAGCGCCCGCGACAACTCTTTGACCCGAACGCCGAGGCCGCCCGCCTGCGAGTACTCGTCAGGGCCCTCGAAGGAGAGCAGCATGAAGGTGGTCTGCTCCGGCTCCAGCATCAAGAAACCCTCACGCGCACCAGCTCGAGCGCGTAGGCGTGAATCTGCCGGGACAGCGAGGCGAGGAGCGTGGTCCGCGCGTCCAACCGGACGGAAACTGAGTCGATCGGCCCGCCTCCGAAATCGGTTGCGATCCCACCCGCCTCCCGGAGGATGAGGAGCGGTCCTGCCAGGTCGAACGACCGCACCGGTCCGGGCGTCACCTGGAGGGCAATCCCGCCGGCCGCGGTGTGACAGAGATTGAGGGCCGCCGAGCCGAGCTGACGCACCTTTTCGGCACGGGCGAAGATCGGCGCCGCCCGCTCGCGCGGCTCGACGCCGGACGGCGCATCGAACTGGACCAGCGGGATGGACTTCCCGTCAAAGGCGGGCGGTACCGGGTGGAGGGGCTCATCCTGGTGAAACGCGCCCGCGCCGGCGACCGCGTGGTACTCGTCGCCGGTCACCAGGTTCTGGACATACCCGAGCCGCACATCCGAAAACCGGTCACCACCCTGAGTGACGGCCAACACGACGGAAAAGTATGGCAGCCCCATCTTGGCGTTGAAGCTCCCATCCAGCGGGTCGGCCAGCACGAGCGTGTCACCGCCAAAGTCGCGCTCACCGAGCTCCTCCGAGATCAGCCGGAAGCGCAAGCCGCTGCGATACGCTAGCTCCAGGTGGCGGACGACGATATCCTCGGCGAGCCGATCGAGATAGATGGTCCGGTCGCCGCCCGCGCCGAGACCGACCTCCTCCCGCGCCGCGGGCGTGCCGGCCAGCGGCGGGATCGTGGCGCGAATCTCCGCGGCGATGGCCCGGAAGATGGGAAGCCAGGCTTGTGAGGTCACTCAGTGACGTGGCCGGCAGGCCGTCGAGTCGCTATGGTACGCCAACGCTGTCGATCGCCGGGCTCCCCCGGGAGCGGCTTCGCCCCTGGCTGACCCTGCTGGCGCTCGCGCTGCTGGTCAAGGTGGTCATGGTCACGCTGACCCTGATCGAGTTCGGCGGCGCACCCGACCCCCTGACGGCGCTCGGACGGGCGTGGGACCAGTGGGACGCCCGCCACTACGTGTATCTCGCCACTCACGGTTACGGCGCGGCCGGCGATGCCCGCAACCTGATCGCCTTCTTCCCCCTTTACCCGGTGCTGATCAGCGCCGTGTCTGCCATCGGATTGCCCGCGCGCACGGCCGCGCTGCTGGTCAGCAATGTCGCCGGAGTGGTCGCCGCCATCCTTCTGTACGAGATCGCTCGCGTCGACGGACGCGAGAAGGCGGCCTGGCGCGCCGCTGCCTTCTTCACCGTCTTCCCCACCGCCTATTTCTTACTGGTCGGCTACACCGAGGCGGTTTTCTGCGCGCTGACCTTCGGCTCCGTTCTGGCCGCCCGCCACAAGCGGTGGCTCTGGGCGGGGCTGCTCGGTGGACTGGCCTCGACGGCGCGGCTCACCGGGCTGGTGCTGCTGCCCTTCCTTGCAGTCGAGCTGGCGGCGGCGCGGCGCACCCTGCGCAGCGTCTGGCAGCTGGTGGTCCCCCCGGTGCTCGTCGGGCTCGGCTTCCTTACCTACCTCCTCACCAACCTGCTCGTCCTTGGCGATCCACTCGCCTTCGTCACGGTCCAGCGCGAACACTGGTCGCATTCGCTGGCCGCCCCCTGGATCGGCCTGGAGGGCGCGGTGCGCGGCATCGGCTGGCGCGTGCCATGGGAAAAACTGACCGTCGGCGGCGGCGAGATCGCGGGTGGCATCACGGCCTACCTGGTAACGGTGCTCAGCTGGTTGCGGCTCCGGCCGGCGGACGCCGTCTACGCGACGATCGTCACGGTGCTGGTCACGTTTCTACCCTTCTGGCTGAGCATCCCTCGATATCTGCTTGGCATGTACCCGCTCTTCCTGCTGGCCGGGCGCATCACGCGCCAATGGCTCTACCTCCCGCTGGTAGGACTGTCCTTTATCGCGCTGATCATCTTCGGCCTGGCCTTCGGCCGCGGCTACTGGGCGTTCTAGAAGACGTGGGTCAGCACGGTGCTGATGATCACGTAGATCAGGTACCCGATGAGGATCAGGCCGAAGCCCACCGCGAAGTGCACGTTCATGATGCCCTGTAGCACGAGGAAGGACAGGCCGAACAGAAGCGCGTTCAGCACGATGACGAACAGCCCCAGCGTCACGATCGTCACCGGCAGAGTCAGGATCAGCAGGACCGGCCGGATGATCGTGTTGACGACGGCGAGGATCAGCGCCATCACCACCGCCAACCAGAGATTCCCACCGCGAATGCCCCAGACCACATAGAACACGAACAGCAAGGCAACGATATGGATGAGGAAGCGCGTCAGCACGCCCGCATTCTAGTCGCCTCAATGCACGGCGTAGATGTCGTAGTTCGGCGTGCGCAGCACGAGCCGGAACTGGGTGTTGAAATAGTCGACGTTCGGCTGAAAGACGGTTCGTTCCGTCGGCCCGATCACGATGTAGTCGGCGTGGTACTGACGCAGCAAGCCGATCGCCTCTGGCCCGCCGTGATAGATCCGAGCGATGTCCGCCTCGCGCTGCGCGTAGTTGATCCCGTAGCTCCAGAGCCATCCCGGGTAGCTCATCAGGACGGGGCGCCCGGCCAGGTCGGCGATGGGATTGGTCGGTTCCTGGCCGGTCACGAACACCGCATGCGGGGACGTCTGCCGGCGCACCTCCGCGGCGAGTTGCAACTCTTCGCTCGTGAACCACGTATACGCCGGGCCCTGCGGGGGCAGGAATTGCATCAGCGAGAAGACACCGGAGGCAACCAGGCTCAGCCAGATCGCCCCCGCGAGAACGCCGCCCAGCAGCTGCGCCCGAGCGAGGCGGACGAGCAGCGCTCCCACCGCCACCGCGCTGGCCATGTACCAGAACACCAGCAGCTTGCTGTTGTCCCAATCCCACGGCTGGAACTTCACCAGGTTGGCCGCCAGGAACACCAGGCTGAACGGCGCGATCAGCAGCCGGGCGCGCCCGCGCAGCGCCAGCGGGCTCAGCAGCGCCAGCAAGAGCAGCGGCCAGAACAGTCCCGTGTTCTTGACCCAGAACCAGGGCGGGAAGTCCGTACCCGACATCCAGCCGATCAACCACCGCGGGTACTGGTGCTCCAGGGGAGCGCCAGGGTCGCCGGGCACCGCCATCAGCAGGCGCGGCACGGCGAGCAGCAGCGCCACCGCGAAGAACCCGAACCACGCCGGCCGTGGGAAAAGCAGCGCCCAGCAGGCGGTCACGATGCCGAGCACGAGCAGGCTGTGCACGTGGAAGAGCGGCAGCAGGCCGGTCAACCCGCCGGCGACGAGGAAGGCCACCGCCTCACTCTTCAACGTCCACCGCCGCCACGACGAACGGATCGTGGTGAGGGTTTCGCGCCAACGTAGGAGCGGCGTGGCCATGAGCGGAGGGGTCAGCAGCAGCAGGACCGCGATCACGATCGCGGCGCCGAAGACGAAAGATCGCTGCGGGAGGTAGTAGGAAAGGATCGGGTTGTACCACTGGATGTTGAGCGTCGGGTCGAGGCATGACGGGTCAGGCGGCGAGCCATACGAGCACGAGCGATCGTAGGTGTGTGCGATGTGCAGCAGGGCATTGAACAATCCCAGCCGGGCCGCGTCGCCGAAGAAGAACAAGAACCCGACGCCGCCGCCCACGAGGGTGAGCGTCACCGCGACCACGCCGGCGCCGATCCCACCGGTGACCCGCCGCGCCCAGAGGATGAGCCCGCTGAGCGCGAGAACGGTCATCGCCCAGCTCGGCCAGGTGAGGGCGGCCGGGATGCTCCAGCCGCCGCCCACCAGCAGCGCGCTGGCAAAGTCGGGCGCGAATGGATAGCGGAAGGGTGTGCCGGCGAAGATCGGATTCTGGGGCGGCAGGTTGTGGCCGTAGACGAAAGCGGTGGCGTAGCTGGCATGAAAGGCCCAGTCGGACCAGGTAGCGTTGTAATGCGCCAACCAGGCGTCGGGCGTGACCTCCACCGCACGCGCGAAGAGGTATTCCATGGCCAGCGCCACCGCGGCCACCGCACTGGCAAGGGCAAATGGGGCCCCGCTCCGGCGTGGAAAAGCGGGGCGATAGTATCGGCCACGGTGACGCCAGAGCAACCAGCCACCAGCGGCAAGTCCCGCAAGAGCCAGCAACAGAACGAGGCCGACGGTGACGCCGACGGCGAGCGCCGCGACATAGCCCGCCATCGTCAGCGCCACCACCGCCAGCACGAAGCCGATCACGACGCGCTCGCCTGCCGTCAGCCAGGGAGGCCCGCCCGCGGCAAGGCCCAAACCGAAGGCCAGGCCGCCTGCAACCAGCGCTAGCCCGGGGAGGTCCAGTAGCAGAGACACCAGTTGGGCAGCGGTTTGACGAAGGCGAACCAGACGTGGCCGTTCAAGGCATCGGCGGTGAGCGGCAGTCCCGTCCAGAGCGGATAGAAGTAGATGAAGAAGCCCAAGACCATCAGCAGGTAGGCATAGGCCGGCACCGCCCCGCTGACGCGCATGGCCAGCCCAGGCACGCGGCCGCGCAGCGTGCGCAGGTAGGTGAGTGCCAACGCCAGCGCCAGGAACATCGCCGGCAGCCCGCCGAGCATGTGATAGAGGAAGAGCCCACGCGGCACCCGCGAGAATGGCAGCCAGGCCGCGAAGAAGGAGACCAGAATGAAGATCGAGAGGTAGAGACGCTGCGGCACCGGTCCCGCGCCATCACGAAGCGCGGCTTCCGCAGGCTCGAGCGCGTGCCGCGAGCGGTAGTCCCGGATCAAGGCCGGCAACCCGACCGCGATGCCAAGCAATGAACCGGTGGCGGCCCACCAGATGAACGGATTGCCGAGGTTGAAGATCTCGGCCACCAGCGCTGAGCCGCTCGTCTGGTCGATTCCGAGACCCTTGTCCGTGTAGTAATAGACGACCGGGCGGAAATCGAGCGGCCACGACCACCACGGGCTGTAGAAGATGTGCGGCGCGGTCAGGGTGATGTGGTAATGCCAGGTCTGCCAGTGCCACTCCCGTAGCTCGGTCCATGCGCCACCAAGGTTGAAGTGAAAGGGAGCAAAGGACAGCGCGGGCTGTGGAAGGTTGGTGATGCCGTGCGTGATCATCAGGTAGCGGATGAAGCTCAGGCCGTAAACGACGCCTGGAAGCAAGGCGAGGCTGAGCAGCGCGATGCCCCCAGTCGCGCCGTCGTATCGGGTCCAGCGAACGATGAGGCGGAACGCCAGGATCACGATGATGGTGCCGTAGGCGGCCAGTGTCGTCCACTTGGATCCAAGCGCGAGGCCAAGCGTGATGCCGGTGAGCACGATCATCCACCTCCGGCGGGAGACGCTGTCGGCGCTGAGGTGCAGGTGAAAGAACAGATAGGCGAGCACGACCAACGTGATGGGGATGATGTCGATCACCGCGGTCCGCGACTCGACGAAGGTCATCCCATCGAAGGCCATCAGCACCCCGGCGGCGACGGCAAAGAACCGCACAGTCAGCAGCTGGCGGGCCAGCAGGTACATCAGCGGGATCAGCGCGGTACCGAAGAGCGCCGGCATGAAGCGCCAGCCGAAAGAGTTGAAACCGAAGAGTTGGATGCCGAGGGCGATGATCAGTTTGGCGAGTGGCGGCTCGGGATCGAAGTAATCGCGACCCAGCAGGTCGTTGTGGGCGTCGTTGGCGAAGTAGAGCTCGTCGAACACGAAGGGCGAGTTGGGGGCGATATCGTTCGGCTTACCCAGGCCGGGAAGCGACGGGTCCTGGTAGTTGTGCCCGATGCCCCAGGCACTGATGGGCGCCGACGATCCGGGGTGGGCGAAGACATCGAGGAAGATCGGGCTGCCGAAGCGAAGGATCCCCGCGATCAGCGTCAGCGCGATCAGCCAGTAGAGGTCGCGCCGGTCGAGGCGCCACCAGGCGGCGCGCGACTGGGTCAATTCCCCTGACCGCGCACCCGGCTCTTTATTTCCGCCACGAACTCATCGACGCGCGCAATCGGGACGACGATGTCCGCGCCCGCGACCAGGCGCGGCCCGAGCTGGCGTTCTGCGGACTCGACCAGGTCGGGCTGGCGGCGATCGAGCCGGATGTAGACCGCCGGCTCGCGCCCTAGCCGCCGCACGAAGCGGTTCACGAATCGCCGGCGCTCGGCAGGCTGGAACGCCACCTCGAGCGGCTGGCGCCGAACGCGCGCCAGCGCGTTGTAAGGCACTTCCAGGTGACGTAGCAGGTGGCGAACGTGCAGGCCATCATCGGCGATCTCGAGGTAGGAAAACTTCTGCATCAGCCAGAACGTCACCAGGATGGCGCCGCAGAGCACCGTCACCGGGACGAACGATAGGATCGGCCGCCGCTGGTAGAGGTTGAAGGCGATCAGCAGCAGGCCGACGACGAAGAGGCCCCCATACAGCCACTTGCCGTCACTCCACCGCTGAGTCGCGTAGCGGATCGGGAAACGGCGGGTTCCATTCTCGGTCATCGAGCCACGCGGACGGTGCCAGTGCGCTCCATCAGGTGATCGGCGCCTTCGAAGTAGGTGTCGAGGTTGGGCTGCGCCGTCAGCCACTGCCAGTACTCGCGAGCCATCGCCTCGAGCCCGATCTGCGCTTCCCAGCCGGCCGTCTTCATGCGGCTGACGTCGGGCACCGCGTGCCGCGCGTCACCCACGCGATAGCGACCCGGCGTTTCGGGCACGATATCGCGTTCCGCCACACGTAAGAGGATGCGCGCCAGGTCCATCACGGTGTGCGCCCGCCCGCTCGCGACGTTGTAGGCGCCCGGCGGCAGCCCAGCGAGCGCGGCAACGTTGGCGCGGGCCACGTCGTCGACGTCGATGAAGTCGCGGAGCTGGTTCCCGTCCTCGAGCAGCTGCGGCGTCTGGTTGTGCGCGAGCCGCAGCGCAAAAATCCGCAGCGCGCCGTAATAGGCGTTCTGAAAGGGCTGTGCCCGTCCCTGGACGGCGCCGTAGCGAAGGATGATCCACTCGATCCCGTGCCGCTCGCCCAGGAGGCGGACCAACTCCTCCTGCGCGAGCTTGCTCAAACCGTAGGCGCTGGTCGGTCGAGCCAGGGACTCGTCGGTGACCATCGGCGTGATCGCTCCGCCGCAAATCGGGCAGGGTGGATCCCAGATGCCGCGCTCCAGCGCATCGACCCGCCGGGGTTGCGGATAGACGTCGCCGTCCTTGCCGCAACGATATTTGCCCTCGCCATAGACGGCCATCGACGAGCCGAGCACCACCCGCCGCACCGATGTCTTGCCTTCGAGGAGCAGCTCGAAGAGAATCGCCGTGCCGACCGCGTTGATGTGGAAGAGCTTGCTGAAGGAGGGCAGGTAATCGTGGTGATCCGCGAGGTGCAACACGACCTCGTTCTCCTTGAGCGCCTTGACCCAATCCTCGCGCTTGCGGACGTCTCCCTCGACCAGGTCCATCCCCGCCGGCAGCGCCGGTGGCCCATCGTGCGCCGGGGGTGACAGGTTGTCCAGGATGGTGACCTGGTGGCCCTGCTTCATCAGGTGCTCGCCAGTCCGCTGACCAATGAAGCCGGCCCCGCCGGTGATCAGCACCTTCATTGCTGGGGACTATAGCTGACGCTCGATCGGGCCCCGATCCTGTCCTGTGACAGCGCCGTTACCGCCTCTTCACGGGTCCTTAACACCCCCACAGATATCGTGAACCCGCTTCCCCTTCCTTGAAGGCCGAGACCCCAATCTCGGCCTTTCTTCTTTTTTTCTGG
>VBFR01000071.1 GCA_005889345.1 Chloroflexota bacterium | reverse complement strand
CACTGACCGCACAGGTTGAGTTCAAGTCGCCGCTGCTCCTGCCGTCAACCGTGCGCTTCACCAGCCACCCGCAGGGGGAAGGCTGGACGTTCGCCGTTGCCGAAGCCCGTTCCGGTCGTCCGCACCTGAGCGGATCGGTTCACTGATGCCGTTCGGGATCAAGGTCGCCTCGGCATTTTTCTTTATCTACGCAGCGGTGGGCCTTATCTGGGGATTCAGCTACTGGTACCTGATCGGCCAGCCCCACATCTCATGGCCACTGGTCGGTTTCTACCTTGTTGTCGCCCTTCTCTTCGTTTGGGTTGGGCGAAACCTCCATCGAGGTAGAACCGTCCTCTGGATTGGCCGCATCCTTGGCGTGCTGGCCATCCTTGGAGGATTCAACGCGATCGGCGGTTCCGCACTAGTTATGAATCATCCGGGAATCCGTGCTCTTCTGATCGCCAAGCTTGCGATCGGCGTGGTCATCACGATCGCGCTCTTCCTGCCGGGCATCGGCAAGGCCCCCACCCTACCCTCCCCCGCAAGCGGGGGAGGGAAATAATCCTACCGAGGAGCCAGTTGGATCGGCCAGGCAGCAATGGTCTGTCCAAACTGTCAGGCGGAGAACCGACCGGACCGCAAGTTTTGTGCACAGTGCGGAAGTGCCCTGGCAGCGGCCTGTCCGTCGTGCGGCGCTGCCAACCAACCCGGTGAGCGTTTTTGTGGCGAATGCGGCACTGCCCTTACTGACGCGCCCGCCTTCCGCGCGGCTGCGGGCCAAGCGGCCGTCCCACCGGCCGCCGAGAGGCGGCTCGTATCCGTGCTCTTCGCCGATCTGGTCGGCTTCACATCCCTCTCCGATACGCGCGACCCGGAGGACGTGCGCGATCTTTTGACCCGCTACTTCGAGACGTCGCGGGAAGTCGTCGGGCGCTACGGGGGCACGGTCGATAAGTTCATCGGCGATGCCGTCGTCGCCGTTTGGGGCACGCCCACCGCCCACGAGGATGATGCCGAACGCGCCGTCCGCGCCGGCTTCGATCTGACCGACGCCGTCGCCGCCCTTGGCAAGCAGATGAACGGCACACCGCTGGCGCTCCGCGCAGCGGTTGGTTCCGGTCAGGCGGCGGTCCGTCCCGTCTGCAGGCGTCAGCCCTTCCCGGCGGTCTGCTGGTCGACGAGCGCACCTATCACGCCAGCAGCCGGTCCATCCTCTTCGAACCTGTCGGCGAAAAGAGCCTCAAAGGGAAGGCGCTCCCCGTCCCCGCCTGGCGAGCCCTGCGGGTGGTCGCGGCCCGGCGCGGCGGCGGGCGCAGCGAACGCCTCGAGCCACCTTTTACCGGTCGCGACGAGGAGTTGCGTCTCTTAAAGGAGCTCTTCCATGCCACAGCACGCGAGAAACGAGCCCGGCTGATCTCCATCGTCGGCCAGGCGGGGATCGGTAAGTCTCGCCTCATCTGGGAATTCCAGAAGTACCTGGACGGATTCGTGCAGGACATCTACTGGCACCAGGGCCGCTCACCGGCCTACGGCGAGGGCGTGACCTTCTGGGCGCTCGGCGAGATGCTTCGTCGCCGCGCGAGCATCGCTGAGACCGACGATGTCGAGACGACCCGGCAGAAGCTCGAGGCCGCGGTCTTAGAGAACGTCCCGGACGAGAGCGAGCGGCGCTGGCTAACCCCCCACCTCGCCGCCTTGCTCGGCATCGAAGACGCGCCCCCGGGACAGAATGAACAAGCCTTTGCCGCCTGGCGCGCGTTCTTCGAGCGGGTCGCCCAGCGCGGACCGACGGTCATGGTCTTCGAGGACCTCCACTGGGCGGACCAGGGGCTCTTCGATTTCATCGAGCACCTGCTCCGATGGAGCCGTCAATTCCCCATCCTGATCGTGACCCTGGCGCGGCCCGAGTTGCGTGAGCGACGGCCGACGTGGGGTGTCGATCAACGCAACTACACGGGCCTCCACCTCGAGCGGCTGACCAGCGAGGCCATGGAGCAACTGCTCGAGGGCCTCGTCCCCGGTTTGCCCAGCGCGGTGAGCCGGCAGATCGTCACGCGCGCGGAAGGCGTCCCGCTCTATGCCGTGGAAATCGTCCGCATGCTGCTGGACGACGGTCGCCTGATCGCCGAGGAAGGGCGGTACCGAATCGCGGGCAAGATCGACGGATTCGAGGTGCCGGCCACTCTGCACGCGCTCATCAATGCTCGGTTGGATGCCTTGCCCGCGGACGAGCGTTCGCTCCTCCAGGATGCTGCGGTCCTGGGCCAGCGCTTCACCATCGATGGACTCAGCGCGCTTCGATCCCAGACCGAGGAGGCACTCAAGCCGAAGCTCGATTCGCTGGTGCGTCGGGAACTGCTGGTCTTCGACGCCGACCCGCGGTCGCCAGAGCGCGGCCAATTCGGATTCACGCAGGCGGTGATTCGGGAGATCGCCTACGCGAGCCTGCCCAAGCGGGAGCGGCGCACGAGGCACGAGCGCGCTGCGGTGTACCTGGAGGGCCTTGCCGATCCTGAGTTCGCCGGAATCATCGCCAGTCATTATCTGGCCGCCTACCAGGCATCATCCGCCGGCCCCGAGGCGGAGGCGCTGAAAGCGAGAGCCCGAGACTCGGTGCACGACGCGGCACTGCGGGCGGCGGCTCTCCACTCGCACGGCCAGGCCGTCGCCTACCTGGAGCAGGCGCTCTCCATAACGGACAATGAATTGCAGCAACTCGAGTTCTGGCGGTTGGCGGCCATCTCGGCCGAGGCCGACACCCAACTTGAAGGCGCCGAAGCCTATCTGCAGCGCGTGATCGACCTCTGTCGGGACCGCGATGACCACATCGGTGCGGCGGACGCGATGGCAACCCTCGCCCGCATCGTCAATTACTCGGGACAGCCCGAGCGGGCCATGACGATTCTGGAGCAGGCTCGCTCGGAGACCCAGGGGCAGGACACTGGGGCGGCAATGGCTCGGATCACCGCGGAGATGGCGAGGAGCTATATGCTGCACAACGAGCCCCGACGGGCGATCGAATGGGCTGAGAAGGCCCTGCGGGCGGCGGGGCCGCTCGACCTCCTCGCGGTGATAGCGGATGCGCTTATCACGAGGGGCACGGCGCTTGAAGAGGTTGATGGGCGGTCTCGGGAAGGTCAAGCCGAGCTTTGGGGAGCACTCGCGCTTGCCCGGGCCCACGGACTGACCGCCTCCGAGTTCCGCGCCCGCAATAACCTCTCCACGCTGTACGCAGTGGACGACAACCGCGTCGCACTGGCGGTGGCGCGTGACGGCCTCGACCTCATGCGCAAACTTGGCGAGCGCCAGTGGGCAATCGGTCTCGCGGTTAAGTGTGCAACTGCCGCCCTCGAGACGGGCGACTGGGATTGGGCCCTCGAGGTCATTGCCGAGTTCGATCAAAATGACGTCCAGCCTTACGGCCGGGTCAACCTGACCGTGGGTCGTGCGATCATCAATGGCTGGCGAGGAAACTGGGAGGCCGACGCGGCAGACCTGGCCGCCGCCGAGCCGTTGATGGCCGGCTGGACGGACCCGCAGTGGCAGTCGCTGACCACCTACGTTGGCCTACACCGGGTGCTGGCGGCGGGAGACTTCGAGAAAGCCTATGATGCCGCGATGCGGGGTCTGGAGGTGGCGCCGGGCGACGTCGTGGTGACGACCTACAACGGAGCGTTCGCGGCCAGAGCCGCGCTCTGGATGAAGGATCGCGCGCGCATGGCCGACGCCCTGAGCAAGGTCGATGCTGTGCAGGTCCGCGGCGGGTGGGTCGACACGATGCGGCAGACACTGCACGCCGGGCTGCTCGCGCTGGAGGGACGGACCGACGAGGCGGTGGAGGGCTATGTCGCGGCCGCCAGGCGATGGCGCGAGCTCGAGGTCTGGTTCGAGCTGGCGCTGTCGCAGTTCGACTTCGCCGCGACGATCGGGACCAAGCAGGCCGACGCGAATGCCGCCGCCGACGAAGCCCGCCAGATCTTCACGCGCCTGGGGGCGACGCCGATGCTCGCGCGCCTGGAGAAGATCGGAGCCCCCACCCTACCCTCCCCCGCAAGCGGGGGAGGGCAATAGACGGGTTTTTACTCGAGGTAGTCTTTGAGCTTCTGGCTGCGGCTCGGGTGGCGTAGCTTGCGCAGCGCCTTGGCCTCGATCTGACGGATCCGCTCCCGGGTGACGCCGAACCGCTTCCCCACTTCTTCCAGCGTCCGCTCACGCCCCTCCGACAGCCCGAATCGTAGCTGCAATACGCGGCGCTCACGTGCAAGAAGGGTGTCGAGCATGAGCTCCACCTCGGTCCGCAGCATCGTCAGGGCGGCAGCTTCAGACGGTGAGATCGCCTCCCTGTCCTGAACAAAATCGCCCAGGTTCGAGTCCTCTTCTTCACCGATCGGCGTCTCGAGGGAGAGGGGGTTCTGCGAGATCTGCTCGATCTCTCGGACCCGCTCGGCACTGATCTCCAGCTCCTTGCCGATTTCCTCGTCGGTGGGCTCCCGGCCGAGGTCCTGTTGCATCTGCCGTCTGACGCGACCCAGTTTGTTGATCAGCTCGCTCACATGGACGGGAACGCGGATGGTGCGCGCCTGATCGGCGATCGCCCGAGTGATCGCCTGTCGGATCCACCAGGTGGCGTAGGTCGAGAATTTGAAGCCCTTGTGATAGTCGAACTTTTCGACCGCCCGCATCAGGCCGATATTGCCTTCCTGAATCAGATCGAGCATTGACATGCCGCGCCCGACGTACTTCTTGGCGATGGCGACCACCAGGCGGAGATTGGCTTCTGCCAGCCGATCTTTGGCGAAGGCGTCGCGAGCCTCGATCGCCTTGGCCAGCGTCACTTCCTGGTCGGCCTTGAGGAGGGCGAATCGACCAATCTCTCTCAGGTACATCCGGACCGGATCGTCGATCGCGGCAGAATCCATCTCCGTGGTTTCGGCCATCAAGTCGTCATCCAGTTCGGCACCTGGCAGATCCTTGTCGCCGTCAGCGATGGGGATCCCCATTTGCTCGAAGACCGCGACGACCTGAATCAGCTCCTCGGCATCAAGCTGGGTACCGGCTAGCCCGACGAGGATGTCGTCCGGACTCAGGTGCCCCTGATCCTTGCCCTTGATGATCAAGACCTCGGCGGCCAGGACCATCGGGTCGACGCCGCGCTGCGGCTTCACGCCCACGTCCCTCCCCAGCTCTTTTACTCGAGGTAGTCTTTCAGTTTCTTGCTGCGGCTCGGGTGGCGCAGCTTGCGCAGCGCCTTCGCCTCGATCTGGCGAATCCGCTCCCGCGTGACGCCGAACCTCTTCCCCACTTCTTCCAGCGTCCGCTGGTGCCCGTCAATCAAGCCAAATCGCAGCTGCAGCACGCGCCGTTCGCGCGGTGTCAGCGTGTCGAGGATGTCTTCCACCTCCGTCCGCAGCATCGTCAGCGAGGCGGCATCCGAGGGCGAGGTGGCTTCCTTGTCCTCGACGAAATCGCCCAGGTGCGAGTCTTCCTCCTCGCCGATCGGCGTCTCGAGTGAAACCGGATCCTGGGAGACCTTCACGATCTCCCGAACCTTCTCGGCGGAGATCCCCATCTCGTCGCCGATCTCCTGGTCGGTGGGTTCCCGTCCCAGCTCCTGCAACAGCCGGCGCGAGACCCGCACCAGCTTGTTGATGGTCTCCACCATGTGCACCGGGATGCGAATGGTGCGCGCCTGGTCGGCGATCGCCCGGGTGATCGCCTGCCGGATCCACCAGGTCGCATAGGTCGAGAATTTATAGCCCTTGTGATAGTCGAACTTCTCGACCGCCCGGATCAGGCCCATGTTGCCTTCCTGGATCAGGTCGAGGAAGGACATGCCACGGCCGATGTACTTCTTCGCGATCGAGACCACCAGCCGGAGGTTGGCTTCGGTCAGCTTGTGCTTGGCGTCGTCGTCGCCGGCCTCGATCGCCTTGGCCAGCGTCACCTCCTGCTCCGCCTTGAGCAGCGCCACCCGCCCGATCTCCTTCAGGTACATCCGGACCGGGTCGTCGAGCGAAACCGAGTCCATCGCTTCGATCGTGGCAATCAGGTCATCGTCGATCTCGACGACTTCTTCGAAGTCCTTCTCCCCATCCGAGACCTCGACGCCCATGTCCCGGAACACATTGAAGATCCGGAACAGCTGGTCGGGGTCGAG
>VBFR01000235.1 GCA_005889345.1 Chloroflexota bacterium | reverse complement strand
TTGACGGCGCGCCTGGATGGCGTGGCCGCTGCGGGGCGTTGGCCGCGAGCCGTTCGTGCTCATTGGCGGCCTGCCGGTCAACCGCAGCTGAGACTCCCCCGAGCGAGCTCAGCAACAGCCCCGGAGGCAGGCTGGCGACTCGCGCCAGACCTGCTGCCGGATCAGCCGCTCGGACATCCGGCAGTTCCGGGCTAGGCCGCTCCTCGATCGGCGAGCCGGGGTCAGCGGCCCCAACCCCGCCCTCCCCCGCGAGCGGGGGAGGGGAAGTTGCGTCGGTTTCCGCTAGATCGGGGGTTTGCTCGGGATGCTCCGGGCCGCTTTTGTCGGCTTCGGCGTCAAGGGCAGCGAGCTCGTCATCGGTTTCGCCCGCACGCGGAGTGGCGACGGCCTCTTCGGCGGGAGGGGCTTCCGCCGTTTCTGGAATAGATGCCGCATCGTCCCCCACCCTGTCCTCCCCCGGACGGGGAGGGGAAGTTATCGTGGGCCTGCGCGTCTCAATCAGATCGGCGACGGCGGCGTTACCCGCCGTCGCCTGCAGCCCGAGAAGCATTCGGGCATGCAACGGCAACGCAGCATCGCGGCGCTGAGCGTTGGCTGCGCGCGGCGGTGCCTTCTCGTCGGTGTCGTGCTCGACTGACGTCGTGCGCACGACGCCCCCTGACCCGATAGAAGCCCTAGATCAGTCCTTGCCTCAGCGCGTAGGCGACCGCCTGGGTGCGGTTGCGCAGGTTCAGGCGGCTGGTGACGTCGTGGACGATGTTCTTGACCGTGCGCTCTGAATAGAACAGGCGGCGGCCAACTTCCGCGGTGTCCAATCCGTCCGCGAGCAGCTTGAGGACCTTGATTTCCCGGTCCGTCAGCACGGCGAAGCTCAACCCGCGCGGATTCAACACCTGGCGTTGCAGGCGTCCGACCTGGTCGAGCAGGCGGCCCAGTAGGTCTGGTGAGAGCGCTCCTTCACCGCCGGCGGCGGCACGGATGGCCTCGAACAGGTTCTCGGGTGTCGCCTGGTTGCGGCGGAGCACGCCACGCGCCCCGGCTTCCAGCGCGCTCAGCAGCCCCGTGTCGTCGACGCGGGTCACGATCAAGACGACGCGCTCGACGCCGCGGCGCTTCAAGGCCCGAATGGCCTGTGCGGTCTCCTCGTCCATCTGGTCGGCGACGACGAGCGCGACGACTTCGGCATCGACCTGGCGCTCTTCGACCATGTCGAGTCCGTGATGGGACCGAAGCTGACTGGCGATACCCGCCCGCGAAACGGGGTCGGCGGCGGCGACATAGACGCGGGTGCGGTCGGTTAAGACGGCTGGGCGGGTGGCGATCACGGTTTCCTCCTCCTGGTGCCGGCGACGGGTCCTGCTGCCTGTTCGCCGCTGACGCCATTCTGGTGACCTCGACTTTCCGGGCACTCAACGTGGACTTAACGGGCAGCCCGCGATGCCTGCACGTCTTCCTCTCCGGCTATGGCCGCGCTACGGAGCGCTACCTATGATTCGAGCGCCATGGCTGCTACCGCCACGCTTGCCAGCAAGGCTGTCACTGTCACGCCGGGTGGTGAGGCGGTCTCAGAGGTGCGCATCCGCAACTCCGGGACAGTCGTCGACCAGTTCACCCTCGAGGTCCTCGGCGACGCGTCGGCCTGGGCCATCGTCGAACCGGACGTCATTCCGCTCTTTCCCGGCGCCGAGGCGGTTGCGCGCATCCGGTTCAAGCCACCGAAATCGTCCAGCGTGCCGGCGCGCGCCGTCCCCTTTGCCGTCCGGGTCAAGTCGCGGGAAGACGCTCGCGCCTCGCTCGTCGAGGAGGGCGTCGTCGAGGTCGAGCCGTTCAACGATACCTTTGCCGAGCTCATCCCCCGGACCGCGAAAGGCCGGTCCCGCGCCCGCGCCCGCCTGGCGCTCGACAACCGGGGCAATGTCCGCATCAGCGCCCGGCTGACGGCCGCCGATCCCGATCGCAAGCTCAACTTCACCATCACCCCGCCGGCCCTCAGCTCGGAGCCCGGCACCGCCAGCTTTGCCTCGGTCCGGATGGCGCCAAGACAGCGCTTCCTCACCGGGCCACCGAAGACCAATCCCTACAAGGTGCTCGTCCACCAGGACGGCCTGCCGACGATCACCGTCGACGGGACGATGCAGCAGGAAGGACTGATCCCACCGTGGCTGCTTCCCGCGTTGATCGGGCTGGCGGCGCTGGCCCTGGTGCTAGCCGTCTTGTGGTTCTTCCTGCTCAAGCCGAGCATCCAGAGCGCCGCAACGCAGCAGGTCGCGGCCCAGACATCGGCGCTGCAATCGCAGGTCAACACCCTGAAGGCGCAGACCCCCGCAACGCCCACCGGTGGCGGCGGCGGGGCGACCGGCGCCAATCCCTTTGGTGGCAATGCCTTCGCGGCGCGCCTCAGCGGCGGCGGCAACCTCACCATCCCTACCGACGGTGGACTCTCGGTTACCGACCTTGTGTTCGAGAATCCCAATGGCTACAGCGGCGACCTGACGCTTTCACGCTTCAATGCGGACAAGAAAACGGAGCAGGTGCTGCTCACATTGAAACTCGACAACTTCCGCGATCTCGACTTTCACTTCATCACCCCGTTGACGTTCCAAAAGAACGACCGGATGGATCTCTCCTGCATCCAGCCTGACAAATCGTCCTGCGACGCCTCCGTTTACTACAGCGGGTACTTCAAGAACCCGCCGCAGTAATGCGCAGCCTCCGCTTGGCGGCGGCCGCGATCCTCGCTGGTTGCGTGGTGGTAGCCGTGCTCGCAGGGTCGGCTCTGGCTGCACCCGCCAACCTGGCGGCGGGCTTCCCGGCGACGCGAATCAAGCTGGATGGTCCGTCGACGGCGGTCAACATGCCGGGCCCGATCACGCTGACCGCCACGGTCGTCAATTGGCGCGGCGCGCCACTGGCCAACGTGCCGGTTTCGTTCGCGAACATGACCGATCCGCAAAAGCCGACCCAGCTGGGTAAGGGAACAACCGACAAAGGCGGGCACGCGACCTTTGCCTACTCGAATGGCAAAGAGCCGCGCATCGACGTGGTTCAGGCAACCTTCACCGATGGCCTCGAAGTCCACAAGAGCAACCGGTCGTTCATCGCCTGGCAGAGCGGGACGCCGGCCACCGCCATCGCGTCGCCCGCCGCGATCACGGTCACGCCCGGCTGCTTTCAGCCGGCGACCGCCGTGACGCTCGCCTCCGATAGCTTCAAGCCGGGTTCACCGCGTGCCACCCCGAGGCCCTCGGCGAGGGCCACGCCCACGCCGGCGCCGCCACCCGTGACCTACACGATCAATGTCGACGGCGTCAACTTCAATCCCTACAGCGCAGTCCTCGTCACGTTTGATGCGGGCCCCGGGGGAACCCCGGAAAGCTTCGAGCGGACGACCGACGTTTTCGGTCACTTCAACGTCGACATCCAGGTGCGCAGTCGGTCCGAGGGCGTCCACCTGGTCCGGGCCGACGATTTCCGGCAGCGCGAAGCCGACGCGACCTACAAAATCCCGTGCTTCCAGCCGTCGGTCGCACTCAACCCGCCGATCGGCCCCCCCGGCTTCGTAACGAGCGTCGTCGGCACCGGCTTCCCTCCCAATGCGTCGATCGTCCTGCTCAACTGGGGTCGTCCGGCCCTGCGCTCGCCCTTGCCGGCCCACATCAAGACCGACGCCAACGGCGCCTTTCAATATCCGGTCCTGGTGCTCTATCACGACCTGCTGGGTCCGCGGATGTTGCAGGCGATCGTCGCCAACCCATTCGGTGAGCGAGCCGGCTCGGCGATCGAGGCGGACGCACCCTTCCTGGTAACACCCGGCCGGGCGCAGCCTAACGACCTGGTCCTTCGGCGGTGAAGCGGCTGAGTTCGAGGTATGATGCAGCAGGGGTCGGCGACGTACGGGGGATTCGTATGAAGGGACCGGGCCGCGTGGGGATCCGGTGGTGGCGCGCCATCGGTCCGGCCGCCCTCCTTGTTAGTCTCGCCGTCCCCCAGGTGGCTGTCACTTCACCGCTCGTGGTCGCGGCCGCGGCGCCGGTTCCGGGTCGCCCTGACCTCTCGACCTATGCAGGCGCACCCGCTGCCGGGAAGCCGTCCGAGGTCGCCCAACAGCCGTTCGGCCTCGCGGTTTTTGGCCGCTACACCTTCGTCGCCGACCCGGCGAACCACGTCGTTCGGCTGCTGATCGATAACACCGAGGTCGCCTTTGCCGGCGCCGGGAGCCTGGCCGTGGCCGGCGACGGCCCGGACCCGGCAAAAGCGCAGCTGGCCGGACCCTATGCGGTCGCGATCGGGGATGTCAGCAAGAACGGTTTCCAGGTGACCGGCTTCGACGTCTACATCGCGGACACCTTCGGCCACCAGGTGCGCAAGGCGAAGGTCAGCATCCCATCGATCGATAATCCCACCGGTGTCCAGACCGCGGTGATGACCACCATCGCGGGCGACGGCACCTTCGGCTACGCCGGCGATCAGGGTTCGGCGGCGACGGCGAAGCTCAACTCCCCCTACGGCATCGCCTGGGACCCGAAGCGGAAGTTCATCTACGTCGCTGACACCCTCAACAACCGGGTGCGCTGGATCGACGGCGGCGGCATCATCCGGACGCTGATCGCCGGGCCCCTCAGCCAACCGCGTGGGCTGGCCGTCAACGGCGATGGGCTCTACATCGCCGATACCTATAACAATGTGGTCCGCCGCTTCGACCTGAACACTGGTTCGTTGACCACCGTGGCTGGCACGGGGCGTGCGGGCTACACCGACGGCGTTCCAGGCTCAGCCGCGCTGCTGCGCCAGCCATCGGGGCTCGCCTTCGACGAGAAGGCGAACCTCTACATCGCCGACACCGGCAACAATGCCGTTCGAGAGCTATCGGGAACCTCCGATCACTCGCTGCGAACCGTCGCCGGCACCGGGAAGGCCGGCGAGTTCGGCGACGGCGGCCCGGCGATCCTGGCGCAGCTGAGCGCACCGACGGCGGTCGCGGTGCGACCCAATGGCGACGTCGTGATCGCGGACACCGGCAACAATCTCGTGCGGGTGCTGGAAGGCTCGATCTCCACGACGCCCGGGCACAACATCCACGTCGAAGCCGGCAACGGAACGGCGAGCTTTGCTGGAGACCACCAGAAGCCAGGCCGCGCGCAATTTGCGGCGCCGGCGGCGGTCCTCTCGAAGATCGTCCCCGGGGATCAACTGAACGCCGCGGTGCCGGCCGTGACCGGCCAACGCTACGTCATCGACACCTTCAATCACGCGGTGCGGACCTTTGGAACGAACAGCGATGTCAGCACGCTGGCCGGAATCGGTGGCGCGCGCGGCCCGGGGCTCACCTCGAGCCAGCCGGCGAGCACACGGTTGGCGTACCCCATGGGTGGGGCGCTCGACACCGCGCGCAACGTGCTCTATGTCGCCGATACCTTCAACAATGTCGTCCGCGCGATCGACCTCGCGCACCAGACGATGGCGACCGTCGCCGGCACAGGAACCGCGGGCTATGCCAGTAGCGATGAGGGCAAACGCGCGACGCAGGCCGCCCTCAGTTACCCGACGGGACTCGCGGTCGACGCGGCCGGCAACCTCTTCATCGCCGATACCTACAACAGTCGAGTCCGCGAAGTCGTCGGCGGGCTACGGTTCGATGGCAACGGCGCGGTGTTGTCCGTCGGCTCGATCTTCACGGTAGCCGGCACGGGCCGGCTGGGGTTCAGCGGTGAGAATGGCGACGCGCGCCAGGCCGATCTCTACTTCCCCTACGGCGTCGCGGTCGACGCTGCCGCGTCCCCGAATCTCTACATCACCGACAGCTTCAACCACAGGATCCGGCGGGTCAGCGCGGTTAGCACGAACCCCAAGGCCCCCGACGTGATCCAGACGGTCGCCGGGGATGGGGCGCCGGGCTATGGCGACGGCGCCGTGGCGCAAACCCATTTCAACCGACCCTGGAGTGCGACGGTCGACCAGGGCAGCCTCTATGTCGCCGATTACCTGAATCACCGCGTCCGCCGCGTCGACGTTACGGGCCAGGCCGTCACGACCGTGGGCGGGGTCGGCACCACCGGACTCAAAGGCGACGCCGGCCCGGCCGATGCAGCCGAAGTCGACGGGCCACGTGGTGTCAGCATGCTCGGCGACTCTGGTGCGATGCTCGTCGCCGATAGCTTCAACAGCCGCGTCCGCTGGCTCGGCGTCACGCAGGCCGGAATCCAGCGGACCCAGGTGAACTTCGATCCAACAAATCTCGCCGGGCGCAGCCAACCGCAGAGTGTGACCGTGACCAGCACCGGAAGCGGGCTGCTGGTCATGGGGGCGGTCGATCTCGGCGCGGACCGGAACAACTTCTACCTCGATCCCCTGAAGAACACCTGCGCCCAGGCGCGACTCGAGCCGGGCACGACCTGTTCCTTCGAGGTCGCCTTCCAACCGCGCGCCACGCTCGGCACCCACATCGGCAGCGTCGTGATTCCCAATGATGCCGTCGGGGGCCAGCAGCTGATCACGCTGCGGGGTGAAGCCACGGCTGCCCTTGTGACCCTCAGTCCGCCGGCGGTCGTGATCAATCAACCGATCAATGGTCCCGCGACGCCCGCCACCGTGACGCTCACGAACAACGGCGCTGGCCTGCTGCACATCACCTCGATCTCGCTCGATAACGGCACCGATCCGGATTTCGCCCAGAGCAATAACTGTCCGAGCGTGCTCGCGGGTCATGCCAGCTGCCTGATCACCATCACGCTGAGCCAGATCGGCGCAGACGACAAGAAGACGCGCAGCGGCACGCTGACCGTCAAGGATGATGCGGGCGGTAACGGAGCGTCGAGTGGTGCCTCGCAATCGGTGCCGCTCACCGGAAGCCTGGCGCAGCCGGCCGCGACCTTCACGAGCCAGTCACTGATCTTCACCCAGAACCTGGGCAGCAGCAGTGGCTCAGAAACGATTCGGCTCGTCAACACCGGGCAGGCACCCATGCACCTGAGCGCGATTCGTGAAGACGGCGACTTCACCCAGAGCAACAACTGCCCGCTGGTCCTCGCACCGGGCGCGGGCTGCCTCATCACGATCACCTTCATTCCGAGCACGCTCGGCGAGCGTGACGGATACATCGTCGTGGCTGACGACTCCGCCGACAGCCCACAACGGATCCAGGTGTTGGGTGTGGCGACCATGGCGCTGGCGCATCTCGGTCCCGACCGGCTCAACTTCAGCCAGAACGTCGGCGCCAGCAGCGCACCCCAAACCGTGACGCTGGCGAACCGCGGCGACGGGCCGCTCAGCATTGCGGCGATCGCCGCGACCGGCGATTTCAAGGCGAGCCCGCATTGCCCGCCGCTCTTGCTTCCCGGTCTCTCCTGCGCAATCAGCGTCAGCTTTACGCCGACGGCGGCGGGGGCGCGCACCGGCAGCCTGATCGTGACGGATGATGGCAACGCCGCTCCCGGCTCCACCGACACCGTTCGGCTCACCGGGTTCGCCTATCTGCCGGTGGCGACCTTGAGCGCCACCGTGCTCTCGCCGGGGGCGAACCTGGGCGGCACGGCGGCGCCGCAGATCGTAACCGTCACGAACACGGGCGACGGCGCGCTGACGATCCGCGCCATCGGGATCAGCGGGACGGCGGCGGGCGACTACACGCAATCCAACACCTGCCTGCGGACGATCGCCCCCGGCGCCTCCTGCTCGATCACCGTCAACTTCGCGCCTCGTGGCTACGGTGTGCGCGCGGCCGCCCTGACCCTCTACGACGACGGGCTAGGAGGCACTCAGTCCGTCAGCCTTCGCGGGACCGGGACCGCCGCGAGAGCGTTGGTCAGCAGCGGATTCCTGACCTTCGGTGGTGCAGCGGTAGGGAGCCGGACACTACCGCAAAGCGTGGTCCTCTTCAACGCCGGCAACGGCCTGCTGTCGATCGGCAGCATCAACCTCAGCGGCGATGACTTCACCATGAGCACCAGCTGCGGCAGCACGCTCGCCGCCGGGGCGAGCTGCACGATCAGCGTGACCTTCCTCCCGCAAGCCGGCGGCGCCCGCTCCGGCATGGTCACGGTCATCGATAACGCCGGCATCCAGCGGATCACCCTGAGCGGCGTCGGGACCTAAGCCGCCCCGCAGACGCAGGGCGCGAGCACCCCCTGCGGTGTGAGAGTCTAATGAGAGGCCCAACAGCGCCCGGGCCATAGGAGGACCGATGGCGAAGAATCCCTTGTTCGAGCTCTATGAGGCAGGTACCAGCGTCTGGCTCGACTACATTCGCCGCAGCTTGATGACGTCTGGTGAGCTGAAGCGAATGATCGAGGAGGATGCCGTGGTCGGCATGACCTCCAACCCCACGATCTTCGAGAAGGCGATCGGCGGCAGCAGTGACTACGACGACGCCCTCCGCGACCTGGTCCACGCCGGCATCGCGGACGAGGAGATCATGCTCGGCCTCATCGTCGAGGACATCAAGCTGGCGGCCGACGTGCTCAAGCCCATCTACGAGCAGACCAAGCACAAGGACGGTTACGTCAGCATCGAGGTCTTGCCTCGCGTCGCCGACGATACGCAAGGCACGATCGCGATGGCACACGACCTCTTCGACCGCGTCGGGCGGCCGAACATCTTCGTCAAGATCCCGGCGACCGATGCCGGACTCCCGGCGATCGAGCAATGTATCGCCGACGGCCTGAACATCAACATCACACTGATGTTCTCGGTCAAGGTCTATGAGGACGTCGCCCGCGCCTTCATCCGTGGCTTGCAACGGCGCCTGAAGCAAGGGCACCCGGTGGACGTCGCCTCGGTGGCCAGCTTCTTCGTGAGTCGGGTGGACACGGCGGTCGACAAGCTGCTCGAGCAGAAGATCGCCGCGGCCAGCAACCCGGCGGAGCGCGCGCGCCTGCAGCGGCTGATGGGAAAGGCCGCGGTCGCCAACGCAAAGATGGCCTACCAGGCCTTCCTTCGGATCTTCAATGGCCCCGACTTCGCCGACCTCCGAGCGGCGGGGGCGGCGGTGCAACGCTGTCTCTGGGCCAGCACGGGAACCAAGAATCCTGCCTATAGCGACGTGATGTACATCGAGGAGTTGATCGGCACCGAGACGGTGAACACCATGCCGCAACAAACCATGATGGCGTTCAAGGAGCACGGCGAGGTTCGTCCCAGCCTGCTCGAAAACGTCGAGGGTGCCCGGCAAGTCCTGCGTGATCTTGCCGCGGTCGGCATCGACATGGACAAGGTCACCAGCGACCTTCGCGTCGATGGCGTCAAGCTGTTCGCCGATTCGATCGACAAGCTGCTCGAGGAGATCGCGAACAAGAAGCGGAAGCTCCAGCAGGGCTCGGTCGGTTCGCACGAGGCGCAGCTGGGGGCACTCGACGGCGCCGTCGACAAGCGCCTCGAGCAGCTGGAGCAGACGGCGGTGGTGCGCCGGATCGCCGAGAAAGACGCCGGTCTGTGGAAGTCGAATGGCAGCGCCCAAACCGAGATCCGCGATCGGCTGGGCTGGCTCCAGGTCGCCGACCGGATGGAGGAGCGAGTCCCCCAGCTCGAGGCACTCCGCAAGGAACTTGTCGGCGAGGGCTTCACCGACGCCGTCCTGATGGGCATGGGTGGCAGCAGTCTCGCCCCGGAAGTTTTTCGCCAAACGTTCGGCGCGCCGAAGGGCGCGCTCGACGTCCACGTCCTCGACACCACCGATCCCGCAGCCATCAGCGCAGTGGAAAAGGCGGTCGATCTGCGCAAAACTGTCTTCATCGTGGCCTCGAAATCGGGGACCACGCTGGAGACGCTCTCCCACTTCCATTACTTCTGGCAGAAGGCCGGTGAGAAGGGCGGGCAGTTCATCGCCATCACCGACCCGGGAACGTCGCTGGCCGATGAAGCATCCCGGCGTGGATTCCGCGCAACCTTCCTCAACCCGCCGGACATTGGTGGCCGCTACTCGGCGCTGTCGTACTTCGGCCTCGTGCCGGCGGCACTCGGCGGCGTGGATCTTACGAGCCTGCTCGACCGGGCGGCGACCATGGTTCAGGCATGCTCGCCATCTGTCCCGGCCCGGGAGAATCCGGGAGCCTGGCTGGGGACGGTCTTCGCCGAGGCGGCGAAGGTCGGGCGCGACAAGATCACGATCGTTGCCCCGCCCGCGATCCAGAGCTTCGGCGTCTGGGCCGAGCAATTGATCGCGGAGAGCACGGGCAAGGAGGGGAAGGGCCTGGTGCCGATCGCAGACGAGGCGCTCGGCGCGCCGCAGGCCTACGGCAACGATCGCCTCTTTGTCCGGCTCGCCCTACCGGGTGACGCCGAGCCGAGCGCGCTGACCGCGCTCGCGAAGGCAGGCCATCCCGTGGTGGCGCTCAAGCTCAGCGATCCCCTGGCGATCGGAGCCGAGTTCTTCCGCTGGGAATATGCGATCGCGGTCGCCGGAGCGATTCTCGGCCTCAACGTCTTCGATCAGCCGAACGTGCAGGAGGCGAAAGACCTCACCAGGAAAGTCCTCAGTGAAGGCAATCCGCCGACCGTCGGCCAGGGAATCCGGTGGGCCGGCCAGTCGGGTGCGACCCTGGAGGCGGCCATCCAGTCATTGCTCGTCCAGGTTCGGCCCGGCGACTACGTCGCGCTGCTCGCATTCATAACTCCCAGTGCCGAGCACGACCGCGCGCTCAACACGATCCGGCTCGCCATCCGCGACAACTACCGCGTGGCGACGACGGTGGGCTACGGGCCACGTTACCTGCACTCGACCGGTCAGCTTCACAAGGGCGGTCCCAACACGGGGGTCTTCCTTCAAATCGTCGGCGATGATCCACGCGACGTGCCGATCCCCGGCGAGAAGTTTTCCTTCGGCGTTCTCAAGCAGGCGCAGGCCCTGGGGGATTTCCAGGCCTTGCGCAACCACGGGCGGCGCGTGCTTCGCGTTCAAGCCGCGGACGTCGCGCAGGGCCTCGCCAAGATCGCCCAGTCAGTCGCCACGGTACGAGTCGGCTGATGCAACTCGGCCTCATCGGGCTCGGGCGCATGGGCTCGGGAATGACCCGGCGGTTGATGCAGGGCGGACACCAGTTGGTGGTCTACGACCGGTTCCCCGAGGCCGTCGCGGCGCTCGCGGGCGATGGCGCGGTCGGGGCCAGTAGCCTCGAGGATCTCGGTCAGAAACTCAAGCCACCGCGCATCTTCTGGTTGATGATCCCCGCCGGCCCACCGGTCGATGACACCATTCAGCGATTGTCCGGGGTCCTTAATCCGGGAGACGTCATCGTCGATGGCGGCAACTCGAACTACAAAGACTCGATGCGCCGCGCGGAAGCGCTGCGATCGCAGCAGGTGGAATTCCTGGATTGCGGCGTCAGCGGTGGCATCTGGGGGCTCAAAATCGGCTTCAACCTGATGGTGGGTGGCAACCAGGCCGTCTTCAAACAGGTCGAGCCGATCTTCAAGACGCTGGCGCCGGCCGACGGCTACGCCTACGTGGGGCCGTCGGGCGCCGGGCATTACGCCAAGATGGTCCATAACGGCATCGAGTATTCGATGCTGCAGAGTTACGCGGAGGGATTCGAAATCCTGAAAGCCGCTCCCTTCGGTTTCGACCTCGTCCAGCTCGCGCGCCTGTGGAACCATGGCAGCGTGATCCGCTCCTGGCTGCTCGAGCTCGCGCAGGCCGCCTTCGAACGCGATCCGGAACTGGCCCACATCAAGGGCTACGTCGAAGACTCGGGCGAGGGCCGCTGGACGCTGCAGGAGGCCCTCGCGCACGCCGTGCCGGCGCCGGCGCTGGCGATGAGCCTTTTCATGCGCTATCGATCACGTCAGGAGGATTCCTTCAGCGCCAAGGTGCTGGCGGCGCTGCGCAACGAATTTGGGGGACACCCGGTCAGGACCGAATAGGCAAATGGCTCAGGCAGCAACGCCCACGCTCACCCAGAACATCCTGCGGGACGGCCTGATCCTGCCCCGCACGCCCGACCCGGCGGCGATGGTGATCTTCGGCGCCTCCGGCGACCTGACGGCACGCAAGCTGATGCCCGCGCTCTACAACCTGGCCCTCAACCGTTATCTCCCGTCCGGCTTCAGCGTGATCGGCGTTGCCGACACGGCCCTCTCTGAGGATGAGTTCCGCGCTCACATGGAGCAGGCGGTGCAGAAGTTCTCCCGAAGCCAGCCGGTCGATCGCGCCGTCTGGCAGAGTCTCGCCGACGGGATCTCCTACGTCCGGATGCCGTTCGACGATGCCGCCGGGTACGGCCGGCTGGCCGCCGAGCTCGAACGGGTCGATCGCGAGCGCGGCACCAATGGCAACCGCGTCTTTTACCTGGCGACCGCGCCCCAGTTCTTCTCCATCATCATCGACCGGCTTGGAGCCGCCGGCATCGCCAAGGC
Organism: Chloroflexota bacterium; assembly: GCA_005889345.1. Lineage (GTDB taxonomy): Bacteria > Chloroflexota > Dormibacteria > CF-121 > CF-121 > CF-13. The sequence continues at coordinate 15,049 of VBFR01000235.1, read as the reverse complement.
CGGCGAGGGGTGGAAACGGGTCGTGATCGAGAAGCCGTTCGGAAACGACTTGAAGAGCGCCCAGGCTCTCAACCAGGCGATCCACACGGTGTTCACCGAGAAGCAGATCTATCGCATCGATCATTACCTCGGCAAGGAGACCGTGCAGAACGTCCTCGTCTTCCGCTTCGCTAACGGGATCTTCGAGCCCATCTGGAACCGGCGCTACGTCGACCATGTGCAGATCACCGTGGCGGAGGACATCGGCATCGAACGGCGTGGCAAGTACTACGAGACTTCCGGTGCCCTGCGCGATATTTTCCAGAACCACCTTATGCAGCTTGTTAGCATCGCCGCCATGGAAGCGCCCCCGAACTTTGATGCTGACAGCGTGCGCGATGAGAAGGTCAAAGTGCTCAAATCCATCCACCCGATCGACGTCGCCAATGATGTCGTGCGCGGCCAGTACGGCCCCGGTTGGGTGGGTGGGCAGCAGGTGCCGGGTTACCGGCAGGAGCTCAACGTCGCACCGACGTCGAACACGGAAACCTTCGTCGCCGTCCGTCTCAAGATCGACAACTGGCGCTGGGCCGACACGCCCTTCTACCTGCGCACCGGCAAGCGGCTGCCAAGCCGGGCGTCCGAGATCGCGATCCAGTTCAAGAACCCACCCCACCTGCCGTTTGCGAAGACCGCCGTGGAGGAGCTGACGCCCAACGTGCTCGTGATGCGCATCCAGCCGCACGAAGGAGCGTCGTTGAAGATCGCGGCCAAGATCCCCGGCCCGGTGATGCGCCTGCGCACCGTCAACATGGACTTTTTCTACGGCTCCTCTTTCATGGTCGAGTCTCCCGACGCCTACGAGCGGCTGGTGCTCGACTGCATGCTCGGCGACGCGACCCTCTTTGCGCGAGAGGACGAGGTGGAGCGAGCCTGGGGCCTGGTCGACCGGATCGAGGCCGGGTGGGCGTCACATCCGCCGGCTTTCCCCAACTACCCCGCCGGCACCTGGGGGCCGCCCGAGGCGGACGCGCTGATCGAGCGCGACGGCCGGCGCTGGCGACGGCCATGAGCCAGGATCACACTGAGCTCAGCGCCCGGACCTTTGTCGACGTGCACGACATCCAGGAAGAGCTGGACCAGGTCCGCTGGGGACTGCATCAGGATGGTGAGGGCAGCGAGGCTGCGCAGCACGCCGCCGCGGAGGCACGCGCGAGTGTCTGCAACCTGATCGCGGTCGTCAGCAATGAGCCCGAACTGGGCGAAGTCATCCACGTACTCGACCGTCTATCGGTGACCAACCCTTCGCGGACATTGATCCTCCTGGCTCAGCACACCCGGGAGGCCGACAAGCTGGAGGCCGAAGTGTCCGCGCAGGAACGGACCGAGAGCGGCCACCGGGTCAGCACCGAGCGTGTAATCCTGCACGCGCACGGCGAGCCGGCGCGGCACCTGGCCAGCCTCGCGACGCCCCTGCTGATTCCCGATCTTCCGGTCATCCTCTGGTGGCCGGGCCGCCCCCAGTTCGATAATCCACTGTTTGACGACCTGTGCGAACTGGCCGATCGTCTCGTTGTCGATACCGACGAGGGCTTCGACGACGCGGACCTCGCTCGTCTCCTCGAGGTGGCTCGCCGGACGAAGGCGCAGGCCTCGATCGGAGACCTCAACTGGGCCCGTCTGATCGCCTGGCGGCATGTCGCGGCGCAGTTCTTCGACATGCCAGGCATGCTCGCCCGTCTGGCCCACATTCACGGTGTCTCGATCTTTCACGGCAGTGATGGGCAGACCGCCCAGGCGCGTTTGCTGGGTGGTTGGATCCGCAGCCGGATGGCGAGCGTCGGCATCGACGTGCCGTTGGAGTTTCGACCCGAGGATTCGCTCGAGCACGGTGTCCACCGCTTCCTGATCTACACCGGCGGCAATGAGGGCCCTGCTCGCTTCAGCATGAGCCGGCTTCGCGGCGGCCGGCTCTCAACGCAGATCCGCCTTGGCGAACAGGAGCTTGCCGAGCGGACGGTGCGTTTGGAATCGCGCGCAACGGAGGAGCTGCTGGGCATCGAGTTGACCCTCCCAGGTCATGACCAGCTGTTCGAAGAAGCACTCGACGCCGCGCTGCGGTGACGGTCCGGGGCAAAGGCCGGACCGTTGACGTGGTCATCGAGATTCCTCGTGGCAGCCGCTCGAAATACGAGTTCGACGAAAAACTCGGTCGGCTGCGGATGAAACGGGTGCTGAGTTTGTCGGTCGTCTACCCGACCGACTACGGGTTCGTGCCCGACACCCTGGCCACCGACGGCGATCCGCTCGACGTCCTGCTGCTCGCGTACGAACCCGCCGTCCCCGGCTCGGTCCAGCTGGCCCGCCCCATCGGGGTGCTCGACATGACGGACCATAAGGGGCCTGACGCCAAGGTGCTGATGGTCCCGGCTCGTGACGCGCGTTTCGACGGGGTGTGGCGCCTCGGCGACCTCGCCGAGCACTGGAAGCTCGAGATTTCGGCGTTCTTCAACACCTACAAGATGCTCGACGGTGACAATCCCGAGATCAAGGGATGGCGTGGCCCGGCGGCGGCGTGGAAAGAGATCCAGTCGGCTCAACGCGCCTTTAAGACCAAGACGAAGAAAAGACGATGACATCGCCGGCCATCTCGGTCGTGGTGCCGGGACCAACCGAGCTCGCGGAGGCGGCCGCATCGTGGACCGGGGAGCGCATCACCGGCGCCCTGGCCACCCGCGGCGTCTGTTACCTCGCATTGGCCGGCGGCGAGACGCCCCGGGGCTGTTACGAGCGGCTGGCGCGGCCGCCCTATCGCGATGCCCTGCCCTGGCCTGCCGTGTTCGTCTTCTGGTCCGACGAGCGGCAGGTGCCACTCGACGACCCCGCCAGCAACTATGCGATGGCGAAGGCCGCGCTGCTCGACCACGTGCCGATCGCACCCGAGCGGGTCTTTCCGCTGGTGGGGGACCCGACGCCCGCTTTGCGCCGAGTTCCCCCGGATGCCGCCGGCCGCCCGCGGTTCGATGTGATCCATCTGGGTTTGGGGGAGGACGGTCACACCGCCTCACTGTTTCCCGGCAGCCCGGCCCTCCAGGAGGCGAAGGCGCTCGTCGCGGCCGTTCACAACGCGCCCAAGCCGCCACCCGATCGGCTGACCCTCACGTTGCCGGTGATCAACGCCGCCCGGGCGGTGCTCTTCATGGTGCAGGGAGCCTCAAAGCGCGAGGCGCTGGCGCGAGTAAGACGACGGGATCCGGCTGTCCCGGCGAGCCACGTCCAGCCGGTTGACGGCGAGCTCCGCTTCATCGTCGACCGCGCCGCCGCCGGCCTGTAGCGTAGTCCGGCACTATAACTTAACTTGTTTCTTGACACGCCCAACCCTGCGTGACAATCTGGTAACGCAGAGACCAACGCAATACACGTCAGGGCAGGGAAAGCAGCAATGGCGATCGCGGGGGCGCACCGATCAGCCGTCGGACACGGCCATCGAATCGACCGCCGCAAACGGCGGCGACGGACGCGGGCGGTGGCCCTGTGGCTGGCGAGCTTCGCGGCCTGGAGTGTCTTTTTCCTGATCCTCGGGTGGCTGGTGGCGGCCGGGACGTACGGCCTCGTGAATCCGTGAGGCGCTGTTACGGGCGCCGGCACTCGTACCGGCATACGGACTACCACCTGCGCGAGTGGCACCGGCGTCGCCGCGCCACGATGCAGCGCAACGTCCTGGTCGGCATGATCGCCACGTTGACGCTGCCGCTGATGACCGTGCCGGCCATCGCGGCGCAAACGGTTGGCGAGCTCCCCTCGGTCGTTGGCCTCTCATCCGCCAGCCTGCCGCAGGACATGCTGATCTTCGACCGGCGCGGCAACCTCCTTGCCGATGTCGGCGACCAGGGCGATCACCGCGTCGTGGTTCCGCTCAGCTACATCTCGCCCAACGTCATCAATGCCACGATCGCCGTCGAGGACCATACCTTCTACTCGAATAGCGGCGTCGACTTCGGTGCCATCGTCCGGGCGGCGCTCGCCGACTATTCGCACCATGGCATCAAGCAGGGTGGCAGCACGATCAGCCAGCAGCTCGTCAAGCAGTTGTTCATCGGCCCAAATCCTGACAACTCCATCCATCGCAAGGCGAAAGAGGCGGCCCTGGCGCTGGAGCTCAATCGCGGCTACTCGAAGCAGCAGATCCTCGAGATGTACCTGAACACCATCTTCTACGGCAGCCAGACCTATGGCATCGAGGCGGCCGCGCATAGCTACTTTCAAACCAACGCGCACGACCTGACGCTGGCCCAGGCCAGCATGCTCGCCGGGCTGCCGCAGGCGCCGACGCAGTACAACCCGCTCATCAACCTACCGGCGGCGAAGGCGCGCCAGCTCACGGTCCTGACGGCGATGGTCGAGTACCACTTCATCACCCAGATGGAAGCGGACGCGGCCTACGCGACCAAGTTGCAAATCTACCCGCCCACCAACCATTACCTGGCGCCCTACTTCGTCGACTATGTGCTGAAGACGTTGTGGCAGCAGTACCACATCCAGCCGGGCGACCGGCGTGGTTACCGTGTCTACACCTCGCTCGATCTCAACCTCCAGCTGTTGGCGGAACAGGTGGTGCGCGATCAGATCGCGCAGAAGGGCAACTACTACAACTTCCACGACGCCGCGCTGGTCAGCATGGACCCGAAGACCGGCGAAATCCTCGCTATGGTCGGGGGCAATGACTACAACCGGCCGGGTGGCTGGATCAACATGGCGGACACGCCCCGCCAGCCCGGCTCGACCTTCAAGATCTACACCTACACGGCCGCGATCGAGAGCCGCAAATTCAACATGATCACCCCGGTGCTCGACGCGCCCCTGGTCTTCCCGACGTGGGGCGGCGTGAGCGGCTTCGAGCACTACATCCCGCTGAACTACGACCTCCACTACCACGGGGTGCTGCCACTGAAGATGGCGATGGGCAACTCCTTGAACATCCCGGCGGTGAAGACGGAGCTGCGTGTCGGCATCCCGAATGTGTTGAGCGTGGCGCGCCGCATGGGGGTAACCCACCTGACGCAGCCGGATGATGATTACTCGCTCAGCCTGACGTTGGGCGGTTACGAGGTGACGCCGCTGGACATGGCGACCGGTGTCTCGACCCTCGCCACGCTGGGCGTTCGTCACATGCCGGCGCCGGTCCTGTCGATCAAGGACGCGACCGGCAAGGATGTCTTCACATACGATCCCGCCAAGAACGCGTACCGCGCCATCAGCGAGGACGTGGCGTACATCATCGCCGCCATCATGTCGGACGACCGTAACCGCTGCCTGTCGTTCGGCTGCCACGGCGACCTGACGCTGCCCGGCCGGCAGGTTGCGGCAAAAACCGGCACCACGCAGGCGTTCCGCGACAACTGGACGGTCGGCTTCACGCCGACACTGGCGACCGCGGTCTGGATCGGCAACCCCGACAACACCCCGCTCAGCCACAACTCGACCGGGATCGTGGGCGCCGCGCCGATCTGGCACAAGTTCATGCAGCAGGCGCTGGCGACCACGCCGGACCAGTGGTATGCAAAGCCCGCCGGTGTGCATCAGGTCGGCGACAACTACTTCCTGCCCGGCACGGAGAACGTGCGGTCGACGCTGCTGGGCTGGCCGACCTGCCGTTTCGGCAGCTACAACCCGTACAACCTCACATACGGCGATACCCTCGTCGACGGCGTGCCCTGCTCACTCGTCGCCGCGGCGCCACCGGCTGCTCCGGCGGCGCCCGCTCCCAAGCCGGTGCCCGCACCAGCGCCAACGCCCGCACCTGCGCCAAATCCCGGCCCGCAGCACTGATCATCGTTACCCGTCCCCGCCCGGGGGGAAGGGCAGGGTGGGGGTTCATAATCGGGGCAGCGTGCGCCGGGCATGGCGTCGATGCGGCTGCGCGGCCGTGATGGCTATCGGACTGGCCGGACTGGCGGCTGTCCCGGCGGCGGCCACGGATCGTTTTCCCGACTCGGGTCCGCGGGAGATCCGTATCTTCGGCGCGAACGGCGCCGTGCGAGACTTTCTTCCCCGGTCGGTCGAGGACTTACGTGCTTCCGCCGCGCTCGTCAGCCAGATCGACAGCGCGATCGAGGGACCGGCCCAGGCGATCGAGGAATCGGCGGTCATGCTGCCTCATTACCGCATCGAGGTGAGCCATCTCGGGCCCGCCTATCTCACCAACCCATGGGCCCGCCTGGTGGAAACCACCTTCATCTATTTCCCTGGCGGCCACGACAACAGCTTCATGGTCGTCGAATTCGCCCAGGGGCGAGCCTCACTCGAACAGCGCTGGATCCTCCCCGATCCCGAGGTCGCCGCGCTCGTCGATCGACATCTTCAAGGCCTGCCCCCAATCGGTCAGGAAGCACCTCTCCTTGGCACAAGCACCGCGCCCTGGAGTTACGCGCTCGGTGTCCTTGTCCTCGCCGCGATCGGCGTGCGGCTGTTCGCGGATCGCCGGCGCTGGCGGCGCCGTCAGAAAGGAAGGAGCGCCGGAAAGGGGACGGACCGGCGCTCCAGACAGTCGTCGGCGGTTAGTGGCTGACCTGGAAACAGGCCACGTCGTACTGCGACACGCTGGTCGGATTCTTCGAGTTCTGCGGTTGGGTGCCGGCGTAGTGGCTGCCGGCCACGCCGCTCGTATTGAAGGCTGAGCCGGGCGCCGTTGCCGCATTGCCGGGAGTGGATGGCTGCGCTTGGCAGGATTGGTTGGGCTGTCCGGTGGTTCCCGTGCTGTCCGCGAACGCCGCGCTGGCCCCCCCAAGGATGATCGCACTCGACAGCGTGATACCGAAAACTACCTTCCTTAGCACTATCGATCCTCCTTTGTCCCCTTGGGCGATTGTCAGTAAATTCGGCGGCGGGTTACACTGCCGGCTGCATGCGTCGAGCGGTCTCCCTGTTGTCAATCCTGGTGCTCGCCGGCTGCGGGTCGCGAGTCGCAGCGACCTCCCCCTCGGTGACGCCCAAGCCCACGGCCGAATTCACGGCCTCGCCGGCCGCGCCAGCCCCAGCCGCTGGCGGCAAACAGGATGGCGTCCTGGGGCCGGCCGGAATGACGCTCCAGCAGGAGATCGGCGCGGTCATCATGGCCGGTTTCACGGGCCCGCTGACGCCGGCGGTTCTCGAGGACTGGCGCCGGCACCAGTTTGGCGGCCTGATCATCGTTCCCGGCAGCCGGGACGCTGCCGATCCCGGCGCGATCCGGCAGCTAATCCAGTCGGTGCGGGCCGTGATGCTGCATCCGCTGATGGCCGCTACCGACCCGGATGACTGGGCTGGCCAATCCGAGCCGGCGACGACCTCGAGAGGCCTGAAGGCGCTCGGCTTCGACATCAACCTGGCTCCGGTGGCCGATGCCCACGACGTAACGGCGGCCATTGCCGCCATTCATGCGACGGGGATGTATGCGGCCGCTCAGGACTCCACCGACGTTCTGGCAATGATTGCTGCCCACGTGGAGTTCGTCGTGGTTGGGCATCTTAACGTGCCATCGATCGCGGTGCCCAAGGACCTTGGCTACCAGGGCGTGGTCATCTCGGATGACCTGCAGATGGGGGCCAGTCCGCCGCCGGCGGTGGCCGTGCAGTTCCTCAAAAATGGTGGCGACATGGTGATCGTCTCGCGCGAGATCGCCGTCGCCGACGCCACCTACGCCGCAATTTATGCGGCGGTCTTGAATGGCAGCTATCCCCGCGCCCACCTGGATGCCTCCGTCAAGAGGCTCCTGTCGCTCAGCCTGCGCTACATGCCTTAGTCGGGCGGCTCGGTGGCGACCTCCGCACCCATCGCGTGGTAGCCGCCGTCGACGTGGACGATCTCGCCGGTGGTCGCGGAGCTGTAGTCGGAGAGCAGCACGCAGGCCATCTTGGCGACCGGCGTTCGGTCCTCGCTATTCCAGCCGAGCGGTGCGCGCTGGCCCCACGTGCTCTCGAAGCGCTCGAATCCAGGAATGCCCTTGGCGGCCATCGTCTTCAGCGGCCCGGCCGCCAGTGCGTTCACGCGGATGTGGTGCTTCCCGAGGTCACGAGCCAGGTAACGCGTGACCGATTCGAGTGCCGCTTTGCAGACGCCCATCCAGTCATAGAAGGGCCAGGCCTGCGTCGAGTTATCGAAGTCGAGCGTGACGATGCTTCCACCGTCCGTCATCAGCGGGCTGAGCGACTGCGCCATCGCTTTCAGCGAGTAGGCGCTGGTCTGGAAGGCCGTTTGCACGCTCTCCCACGGTGCGGTCATGAAGTTGCCGCCAAGCGCATCGCCGGGCGCGAACGCGATCGCATGGACGAACCCATCGAGTCGGCCCCAGCGCTGCTTGAGCGTCTGGGCAAGCGCGTCGATCTGCGGCTGGTTATTGACATCCATCTCGAGGATGTCAGGCGTTGGGTTCATCCGGCGCGCGCTCTTCTCGGTCAGGCTCATGACGCGGCCGAAGCTGGTGAGCACGATGTCGGCGCCCTCTTTTTGTGCCAAGTCGGCAATCGCGAACGCGATGCTGGCGGGGGTGAGGACGCCGGTGACCAGGATCTTCTTCCCCTCGAGGATGCCCGGCATGGCGGTCCGATTCTATCTGAGCCGGACTGGATCCTCGCTACAACGGGGGCTGGACCGGCGGCTGATCCCAGCGGCCACTGATCAGGTCGATGCCAAACATCACGGCGACGACGACGATCAGCATGAGCACCACGAGCACGATGCTCCTTGCGTTCCGGCGCAGCCTGAGCCGCACGTCCTAGGCGACCATTTGGGGGGTTTTTGAGATCAGTTTTGGGGTGGCTTGAGGGATTTGAACCCTCGACCCTCAGATCCACAATCTGATGCTCTAACCAGCTGAGCTAAAGCCACCGCGGTGCACGTGATTATAAGAGGTTAGACTCACGCGCCCGTTCAAATTCGGCGGAGGATGCGTTATATGCTGTAGGCGACTTGAAGACGTCTGACGACGCCCTCATCCGCCGCGCCCAGGCCCTCGACGCGGGGGCGCTGGCTGAGCTCTACGACCGGCACTTCGATGGGATCTACCGCTATCTGTTCACACGAGTCCGCCACCATGCCGACGCCGAAGACCTCACGGAGCAGGTCTTTTTGAAGATGGTCGACTCCATTCATCGCTACCGGCCGCGGGGCGTGGCATTTTCCTCGTGGCTGTATCGGATCGCCCACAACCTGCTGGTCGATCGCTACCGCCGCGCCGGGCGCGAGCCGATGGAGCTGACCAACCAGGTCCGCGACTCCCGGGCGCATGCCGATCCGGCCGCGCTGGCCCAGCACTCGGAGGATCGCCGCCAGCTGCTCGCGGCGGTGCAGCGGTTGACGCCGGAACAGCAGCAGGTGATCACCATGCGGTTCATCGACAACCTCGGCGTCGACGAGATCGCGCGCCTGATGCGGCGGCGGGTCGGCGCCATTCACTCGATGCAGCATCGGGCCCTTGCCAGCCTCTATCGGTTCATGCTGGAGCCCGAGCAGGTGGAGGCGCGCCGTGCGTGATCTGAGCAGGCCACTGCAGGAGTGCCTCTCGGCGATGGACGACAAGCACAACCTCCAGGAGGTGCTGCGACGCTACCCGGCCGATCGCGATGAGCTGATCGGCCTGCTCCGGCTCTCGGTCGACCTGGGCTCGTTGGAGGCCCCGGCCGCCGATCCGGCCTTCCGCTTGCGGGCGCGAAACCGAATGCTGGGCGCGGCAGCCCATCGGCGCCAGGCGCGGCGCTGGAACCCGCTCGCGGCGCTGCCTCGTCCGGTCGTCCGATTGGCTTACGCCGGCGCCCTCGCCGCCGCGCTCCTGGTCTCGGGCCTGACTGCCGCGGCTGCCTCGGACAACAGCCTGCCCGGCGATCCGCTGTACGCGGTCAAACTGGGCGTCGAGCGCGCGCGGCTGGCCACGACGTTTGACTCGGTCGCCCGAGCCCGTCTCGAGTTGCAATTCGCGGACATTCGCCTGGCTGAGGCACAACGGCTCTTCGCCGCGGGTCGGGTCAAGGACGGCGTTCGCGGGATGGCTGAATACGACACGGCGGTGACGCAGTTCAATCGATCGATCGCCGGAAGCTCCTTGGACAGCGGCGCGGCCGATGACCTGAGCCGCGCGCTGGACGATCGCGCCGCGCGGGCCGACGCCAGCCTCAAGGAACTGGCTGGATCGCTGGCGGCAGGCGGCGACGCCGAGGCCGCGGCGGCTGTGGCTCGCACACAGTCGCACGTTGAGCAGGCCTGGAGTGGTAGTAAACGCGACCTACGTGCGCGCGGAACCGCGAGCCAGCCCGCCAACAATCATCAATCAAAGCCGACCGGGGAAGAGCCCTGAGAATTAGCCTCGCCGGCTGAGTCTTCGCGCGGCTTCTCGCGACACCTTCGCTTTCGCATTGGCGCGCTCGAGTTCTTTCTCGGCCTGTCTCGCACGTTCGCCCGCGCGCTTCGCGTCGGCCGCAATCCGGTCGGCTTCTTCCCGTAGCCGGTGGGCGGTCTGTGCGGCCTGCTGCGCAACCTCTTCGTCGGCTTTGGCGGTGCGCAGCACGTGCTCCGTCTCGATCCGCTTCTCAGTCTCCGCGGCCTCGCGAGCGGCAGTGCGCTCCGCCCGCGCCTCAATCGCCTTGACCCCCGGCGCCGCGCCGCCGGCGGCCCGGGCCGATCCCAGCGCAAAGGCGGCGGTCAGCATGTCCTCCCCCGCACGGGGTTCGCTGATGAGGGCGCCGCGCTGCAACCGATCCCATGTCTCCCCGCCGGATACTGCCGCAAGCCGGAGCATCTCCTGCACTCGTCGGAGCGTCGCTTCGTCGGCCGCGTGATCACTGGCGCGAAGCACATCCCCGGCGTCCCGCACCGCCGCCTCGAGCTCGCGTTGCAGCGCCTCGGAGGCCGAGCGCAACTCGGGCGCCGCATTCTTTCGCCCGGCAACCGCGCCCGACTGCGCCCGCACCACGACCTCTCCAGCGCGCTGTAGTCGCTCGAGAACAGGCTTGCTCCGTCGCGCGAGTTGATTCACGGCCCAGACCGCGACAGGTGGCTTTTTCAACCCGGCGACCTCTGCTGCCAGCTCGCTCTGCCCTGCTGCCTTCAGCTCTTTCGTCTTCGCATTGCGCGCGTTGATGAATTCGCTGAGTGGACCGGCGAGCAGCTGGGCGACGATGTCATCCGGGTTCATCTGCGTTCGATCGTACGCTCGCGGGCCGTCAGCTAACTGGGCTTGCCCCGCCGCGCGGCGAAGAATTCGCGGAGCAGGCGCCCTGACGGTTCACCCAATATCCCGGAGCTGATGTCCACCCGGTGGTTGTTGGCCGGATGTCGCAGGACGTCATAGACCGAATCGACCGCGCCCTTCTTTGGATCGGGCGCGCCGTAGACGAGGCGACTGATCCGCGCCAGCACCATCGCGCCGGCACACATCGGGCAGGGCTCGAGGGTGACGTAGAGCGTGACCCCTTCCAGCCGCCAGGATTGTGTCAGCCGGGCCGCCTCGTTGAGGACCAGCATCTCGGCGTGCGCTGTTGCGTTGGGAATCGTCTCGATCAGGTTGTGGGCTTCGGCGAGGATCGAGCCATCGCGGATCAGGACGGCACCGACCGGAACCTCCCCGATGGCGGCGGCGTGGCGGGCCTGGGCCAGCGCGCGCTCCATGTAGTGGACGTCGTCGTGCTGACCGGCCGCTAGACTCAAATCGATGGCGTCAGGAAGTCTAAACGAGGATCCCGGCCTGTTTGGTCCGCACTCGATCCTCTGGCGGGTCAACCGCGAGTCGGCCGTCACGCTCGCGGGCACCTGCGCCATCCTGATGCAGCTTGCCCATCCAAAAGTTGCCGCCGGGGTGCGAGACCACAGCCGCTACCAGGTCGACGCGGCTGGACGACTTCGCCGCACGCTCGACCTGACCCTGGCCATCGTTTTCGGTCCGCGACCGGCGGCGATGGAGGCGGTTCGCGCCATCAACGCGAGGCACCGAAGTGTCCGCGGCCCAGGCTACTCCGCAATGGACCCGGAGCTCCTGCTGTGGGTGCACGCGACCCTCGTTTACTCCGCCATCCGTGGCTACCGTGCGCTGGTAGGGCCGCTCACCGAGGCCGAAGCGGACCAGTATTACCAGGACACGAAAGAGATCGGCGTCTTGCTCGGCATTCCGCAGGGGATGTATCCCGAGCGCTTGGATGCGTTCGAGGCCTATTTGCGCAGGATGATCGACTCGCGTGAGCTCTCGGTAGGCCCCGACGCCAGGCGAATGGTCGACCTCGTGCTCCGTCCGTCGCTCCGGGGCGTCCCGCGGCTGGCCTTCGCGCCGCTCACTATCATCACTGCCGGACTACTCCCGCCAGAATTGCGCGACGCCTACGGGCTCAAATGGGGGAAGCCGCAGCGCGCGGCCTTTGCTGCCTGCTGCGCGGGACTTCCGCGCCTGGTCGCAATCGCGCCTGAGCTGGTCCGCTGGCTGCCGCCGGCGCGCCGCGCTTACCGACGTCTACGGCTCCGCACTGCCTGACAAGCGAGTCGCCGGTAAGGGATCATTCGTCCCGTGAGTTATGAGAGCCGCGAGCTGGTCTCGAACACCGGCGAGCTCGCGCTCGATCGCATCGATCTCTTGAGCGGTGAGCACCACGAGAGGCGGCGATTCCGGTAGGCGGCGAAGCGCGTCGATCCTGAAGGCCGTCAGCGGATGCGTGTCGTCCGCCTTCTGTCGCGATCGTCGCCCGATCCGTCGGAGGCGCTCGTGCCCCCTGGCGGGAAACGACTTGCTCTCCTCGACTAACGCTTGCCAAATATCGGGCTCGCGACGTTTTGCGGCCGCTCGAATGCGAAACATGAACGGCCGGCCGAGACAGAGCTTGTCGAGACCGCTGATCGCCGCTTGCGGTGAGCCGACCCGGGCCATTTCTTCGTCGGCCAGATATTCGGCCCGAGGCGACGCTCGCCGAGTGTAGTGGAGGAGCACCCGAAGGCAACCGTAGGCCAGCAGACTAAGCGCACGCATGAGCAGGACCGCAAGCTCTTCGCCGGATCGAGCGATGGTATTTGCCCCTGCCTTGGCGAAACGTCGCGGAGGAGATAGCCATCGGCTGAGCGTACTGAGGATGTCTAGGGCACTCCCGACAACCAGGATGTGGGAGAGGTCGCCGTTCGTGTCGTGGGCGACCTCGTGGGCCAGGATGGCGATGCGTTCCGCGGGAGTAAGGATCGTCCACAGCGGAAGACCAAAGACAACCAGGCGTCGCCTCCTGATGCCGATGATCGCCGTGCTGACGTTGTAGCCAACGTCAAAGGCGATCCATTCGACGGGGCGGGCATGCAGCATGCCTGAAATCCGATCCACGAGCTGGAAGAGTGTTGGAGCGTGCGGCCGAGTCAGGACCGGCGAGCGCTTTGGCAGGCTCCCCAGTCGAGGTCGTAACACGACGGCCAGGCCCACGAGGATTGCGGCTCCCACCAGAAGGGGTGGATCGAGTCCCGCCCACCTCACAATGGCGGCTGCCGCAACCAACACAGCGACCGCGGGCAGATGAACAAGGAGGGCGAAGGTGAACGTGAGCCAGCGTGCCGCCGACTGACGGCTGCGACCCGACGACCCAGCCATCATCTCTTTGTGGAGTTGCTCGGCATGCCGCTCCGCCCGGAGCTGGGAGCGGCTCTTCTTTTCGGGTGGTTTGGCCGGTCCTTCGAGGTTCCACTCACAGGCCTCGCACCACATCTCCCAGCCAGGTGCGTTCGGGATGCCAGCTCCGCACTGCGGGCAGGGCGTCGTCCCAGTCGGGCTTGGCTCAGTCACCCAGGGTGTCCCTTTGGCGGAGGGGGCGAGATTCGAACTCGCGGTGGCGTTGCCGCCACACGGCTTTTCGAGAGCCGCACCTTAAACCGCTCGGACACCCCTCCGGGCGGTCATTCTAAATTACGCGCTGACAGCTTTCTGCCGGGCGCGATGCCGGGCGACCTTCGCCCGGTTGCCGCAGCTGCTCATGCTGCACCACTTGCGCTTGCCGGTTCGCGAGGTGTCTTTGAAGACCCAGTGGCACTGCGGGTTCTCACAGATCCGCAACCTCGTCGTATCGCCCTGGATCAGCTCGCGGGCGATCGACTCGGCGAGGCGGGCAATCGCGCCGTCCACCGGGTCTCCCTGGTGGCGATGGTCGAGCGAGACGCCGTCGGTCGCCGGGACGAGCTCGTAGATGTAGTGGGTGCGCAGCGCCCGGTTGATCTCGGCCAGGTCCCTCGCGTCGGGCGCCTGCCGGGTCGCGGCGGCCTCCAGCACGCCCCGCATCGCCTGCCGGGCGCGGCGCAGCCGGCTCAGCATCTCGAGGCCGCCGGCTGGTGACGCGTCGTACTGGGCGAGGAGGTGAACCCGGGACTCGCGGTGCATGAGGTCGTGCTCGACCAGCCAGTCGAGCGCGGCGGTGGGGGAGTCGAGATGGTCATGGCTGACCGGCCAGAGATCCAGCGTATTGATGAAATCCAAGCCGGTCTGGAGCCGCGCCAGGTGACCAACCACCATGGGCATCAGAGGCGCCGAATTCGTTACCGACTCGTTCACCTGTAACCCCCTTATACCACTTGACGGGTTAAAACTAACACGCTAGAATACGTCTGTAACTAGTATGAACCAGCGAAACGGTTACAGCGAGGTGACAACATGAACGACTACTACTCTCTCTACACATGGGCAATGGATCGGCACGCGCAGCTGGAGCGGCAGGCGACCGAGCGGCGGCTGGTTCGGGCCGGCCGCTTCGCCCGCTATGCAACCACGCACGCCGCCTCGCGTCTTCGCTGGCCGCTTGGCCGCCGACGCGACGAGCGCAAGGCCGCCTGAGCACTCCTGCCCAGGCCGCCCATGGCAACGGCTCGGAAATTCAGTCCAGCTGACGTGGCGGAGGCGTTGCGTCAGCAAGCCGGGGCGCGGGCGCCGAGGCCGGCCGCCCGCATCTGGCTGGCCCTCGGTACCGTTTACATCCTCTGGGGTTCGACCTACCTCGGCATCAAGTACGCGATCGAGACGATCCCGCCGCTGATGATGGGGTCCCTTCGGTTCATCGCGGCCGGCGGCGTGCTCTATCTGCTCGCCATCCGCACC